>NZ_CAXBAE010000003.1:0-345807 GCF_963973825.1 uncultured Haliea sp. | reverse complement strand
GGTAGAGCAGGGGATTGAAAATCCCCGTGTCGGCAGTTCGATTCTGTCTCCGGGCACCATCTTTCGACCGTTTTTCGTCACGGTCAACCAGTCAGTAATCCCAAATACATCAACAAGTTACCGCCGAGTGATTCTCACTTGGCTGACATTATCGTTCTAGCTTCTCACCAACCGCAGCGGCGTGTGTTGAATCGATTGTGTCCTAATTGTGCCATCGATCCGACACGCAGCCGCTTGCAAGTGATCAGCCGCCAAATGCGCATAGCGCAATACCATCTCAAAGCTGGACCAGCCCCCCAATGCTTGTAGCTCTTGGAGAGACGTTCCGTTCTGGACGTGCCAGGACGCCCAAGTATGGCGCAGGTCATGCCAGCGAAAATTCTCAATCCCCGCTCGCCCCAACGCCGCTTTCCACGCTTTTGTGGAAGTGCGATCCACTGGCTTATCCGCATAAGTAAACACCCAGGCACTGTGTTTGCCCCGCTGACCTTCTAAAACGCTCAGCGCGGAATCGTTCAACGGAACGGCAATCGCCTTACGCGACTTGGATTGATCTGCATGAATCCAGGCCATACGACGTGCAACATCCACTTGATCCCAGCGCAGATAACTCACATTGCGTTGCCGAAGCCCGGTGGCCAAACTGAATTCAGCCAGAGCTGCCAAATGTGGCGGCAACTCCTTCAACAACAATGCGGCCTCCTCACGGGACAAATAGCGCACACGCTTTTTCGGTTCAGGATAGAGCTTCACGCGCGGACATCGGTCGATCCACTCCCAGTCATCCCGGGCAGCTCGCAAAATAGCGCGAACCAGCGCCAGGTACCGATTGGCGGTGGATGGGGTGGCCTCAATTTTCTTGAGCATCCCTACCTGGTCTACCCGGTCCCGGCTGATTTCGTCGAGGTACAAGCCCCCGAAATACCCATCCAGCCAACGCAGTTTACCCAGGTCTTTGTCTCGATCCGCTTTGTGATCCTTCTCCTGTACCCAACGCACCACAGCCTCCTGCCAGGTGCGTCTTGGCTTTTCACCGAGACGGTGAGCCCGCCACAGGCTTACTTTCAAGTGGTCGTGGTATTCCTGCGCTGACGCGCGGTCTTCAGTCCCAGCAGAGCGGCGTATTCGCTGCCCCGAGGGGGTCCGCACATCGACCCACCAGACCGGTCCTCGTCTATAAATTGCCATAAGGGTTTCTCCTTACAGCCACTTACGGACGCTTGCCCGGACCCACCATACGACGATTCCAGAAAAGCGACAAGATCCTCCTCTCTGAACACCCAGCGGCGCCCGGGCTTCGCGCCCCGCAGCAAACCCGCGTGCGCCAAGCGCCGCACGGTCGCCTCCGCGATCAGGAGCAAGCTCGCCGCTTCTTCGACCGAGTACGTTCGCATGCCCCCTCACTCCCCACCCTCAGCGCCTGCGTCAGGCGCGGGGGATGGGCTGGACAGGGTGTTGTAGCGTCTGGCTTTCTCGCGCGATTTAAGTTGGGCATAGCGCGTCAGGTCAGCGCCTGACCCCCAACCCGTAGCCCGGTGGTAACTCACCGCGTCCCGGATATATCGCTCGAGCCCCTCAAAGAAATCGGAAATACCCTCTCGAGCCATGTAGGAGGTGATCCCACTCAACCCATGTTTAAACAGAAAGTGATCGTCAGGTACCCGCGCGCGACTAATGCGTGAGAGGTTTTCGCTACGTGGAACGCCCCAATTTGCTTGCACCAGGTGATCCCACAGAGGATGGTTCGGCCAGCGGGTGCGGCTATCGTCAGACGCACTGGGTACGGTTAAACGCAGCCAGTTGTTCGCGCCATAGCGCCACAGGGCCGCAAGGCTTGCGCCGAGGTGCTCTGTAGTTTCCACCCCAAGCTCTTTGAGGACATTTCGTTTAAACTGAAACTCAAGACGCCAGACCGTCGTCGTGCCGTGCCAGCCAGACGCTTGCCACAGTTCGTGAAGATAGTATTTTTTAGACTTCTGGATCTCCTCGGTCTTGTCGTACAGTCGTGCTGATATATCTCCGCCCAAGCCAAAGGCATATCCCGTGAAGCGCCGGGTTGTATAATAATTGCTTGCCTGATTGGCTCGAGTAACCCAGGCATCCAGAGCCAGTGAACCAATGTCTACCTCTGTTGTGAAATCAACGCAGATATCCACACGACTAACGTTTGGGGTGATCGAGGCTCCACCAAGCTGGCTTACCACACTCGACAGGGCACCTGTTGCCGCAGCCCAACCTGCGCGAGTGATCAGCTCGCTACTGAGTTGCACATAGGCGAGTGGGAGCCTATGTGCCTTTTCACCGCACACCTGGATATGAAACCAGTTATCCACCAAAACATAGGGGAACCGCCCCTTTCCACGATCCCGCACTTCGAAGCGATGATCGTCCACCACAAAAACAGCACACGACGAAACGGCCAGGTCAGCTGATTTTGCACGTTCCTTAAGCTCGTCGAGGTGCCTTGCCTGTGCATCTGACAAGCTACCCGGATATGACAGATACAGGCTGTCTATACCCGCGCGGAGGATGTGCGTGGACGGATTCTGTTGAATGCTGTTTGCAGGTGCTGTGTTACTAGGCGGCGCACCTTCCTCGACGGTGGGGAGGTGTGGGTGCGGGGTTGTCTCCGACACTCCCGACCCCACACACTCTCCCTCATCAGTGGATGGGCTCGATACACCTATCGATACTGAGTCTTGTTTAGCCATGTTGATTCTCCTTGATCAGACATGGCCGTCATACTTATTCCTCAGGGGCGAATAGACGACGACAGAATCTGCGCGTTTTATGTCGCACGATCAGATTGCCAACGCTGGATAAGGCGCTTGAGACTCCTGGAGGCATCCCCTTCGACATCATCGGGATAAAGCTTCAGTTCCTGACAAAATAGCTCATAGGCGCGCTTTTCTGTCAGGGAAGCGAGGCAATTCTCTTGTTCCAATACATAAAGACATACTCGCAATGGCGCGTAGGGTTTCATTTTCTTGGTGGGAGCGCCTTGCCGAAGCCGTTTGCTGGCTTCCTGGAAGAATCCCTCATCGCCCTGGTACTCCGCCAAAGCCATTCGATCAGCAAAAGGGGGACAGGTCAGTATGGTTCGGTCGATAAGTATCGCGTCAAAAAAAGCTCTGTCGTTGCCTTTTTCAACTTCCTTGGTCAATTCCTCCAAGGACTTACTGTAGAAGCACATGGATCGAAGGTTACCCCTTAGGGCCATCGCAATACCCAGAATATATTTGGCATCTTCTGGTTCGCCTTTTGGCTCAAATTCCTCGAGTTGACTCAGGATCGCGACGTGAGGATCTGACGCTTGAGCAAGCTCAGAAAACTTTGATTCCAGACTAAGTAATTTGAGCTGCCAGGCCACCAGATCCAGGAAGGGAACCTTGTAGAAGGTAGCCCAGAAAAAGGGCGGGGTTAAGCGCTCAGCAAATCCACCTGGCAGTGAGGTCATGAACCCCCTTAGTTCAGCCAAGCCTGACTCAACCGATCGAAGTTGCTGCGTGAGCGCCTGTAGATCAGCTGCGGAATAGCGACCAAACTCCTTCCTAACCATCTTCGCGTTCGAATCCTGTGGTTTGTCACCGAGGGGCTAAGGGTTGACGCGGCAAGACTCAATTCCAGTTTACGTGCCACTTAACACCAACAGCGGAGGGTTTATGAGGTTATTTTTCCGCCCCGAAGGGGGGCTACCGCCTAACAGCAGACATATAACGACCCCATTTGAGGCCGGAGTGGAGCGCGGCGGAACTGGGGTCGAGGCCCACTCCGTGGGCGACAAACATGCGCTTGTTAGTCATGGTCAGGAGATCCAAAAGTCGAATGATACAGCTCTGTAGGCACAATCACTAAGTCCACATTGTATGCGCTTCAATAAGATGTCGAACCCATAAAACGGTTTTGGCCCAACGGTCACATACAAGTCACCCCCTCGATAAAAGATGCGCCTTATGTGCTTGGCTTCTTCTAGATTTAGTTTTTCCCCAGTATCGACTTCAAAGATATCTAAATTATTTGTGATTATACTATTAACAGCTTCAACAGCTTTTCTTGCGATGTGGGCATTCACACCATCATCTACAGAAATGTAGTTCGATCCGTCTACTAGACGAAGGGCTTCGTTCAGGCGACAGCTCCATTTGTACTCGTGTGACGTAGCACGACAGGTGACCGAAGGGACAACGCCTATCGTGGACGACCTTTGCTCCGCAGGGTAGTCAATCCGAATAATGGTGTGCCCCTCGTCTGTACTGACCATACAGATATGCTCGAACTCCTTCTTGGTCAAGCTAGGATCTATTGTTTCCACCTCCCCTAACATGCGAGCTAACCCCGATGCGTCCAACTCGACTACCGGAGGGCAAGAGTACGTTGATGCACTGACATTCGCAGACAGGAAAGCCATGTAAACTGTAAATAACTTTCGGAGCATGGTATTGGCTAACGCCTCGAAAAGCGGCCGGCGTCGCCGGTCCGTTCCGCGAAGCGAACGCGCAGCTTCGACTGGTTACGTTGGATTATCACCGACCAGCTCCCGAATCTCTGAAAGGATCTCTAGTTCCTCTTCAACCCATTTATGCGTGAGACCCGCCTTACTTGCTTTATACCAATCTAATCGCTTAGATCCGCCACAAAAGCCGACTTCCGAATCGCCATACAAGAAGAATAAATAGGTCAACCCTGGAGTCAATTCCATTCCTGCCGTAGTAAGGCTAGTACCGACACTCCCACTCGAATGAGATTGTCCTTTCAACAACTCAAGCGTGACGTAGTTGGCCGTTACGGTTATAGAACTGCTGTCATTCCATTCAGCGGAGGCGTTCTGTAGTTGAGCAACAACAATTGTCGTTGCTGCACCCACTTTCGCCTCCAACGCTTCAATTTCCGGATTGCATTTCGCCGCAGCGCTAGTCGAAAGGGCTACTGCGATCAACAACGGGATCAAAGATCTTGTATGGGCGGAGAGCATGGGTAGCAACCTAACGCCGCAGGCTGCGGCGCGTGCAGTTTGCGCGTCCGTAGCCCTGCCTTGTTATTGAGCGCGGCTTAAAATCTATGCACAGAATGACGACGCCTCCAGTTCTTTTTCGATTCGGTGTAACAGAACTTTAAAGCTGGGACCGCTACAAAACTGCGGATGCTGCTTTATATACAGCAGAGCTTCCTCAAATGTAGCCCTGCTCTCATCCTCTCGTCCTATACCTTTCTGAATTTGCCCTTTCAATTCGAGATACTCAGGAATTCTTGATTTATCAGGCTCTAACTTAATTGCACGGTTGATCGAATAGATCGCGTCAGTACGCATTTCTCCGTGGGCCCGAATATAGTACTTGTGAGCTAGGTAAGCTTTGATACTTTTTTTAATCCAACGCATGACGCCCACTCGTAGCGCTCAATAACAGCGAATTAACAAGACTGGGCCGAATAACCTCATTCCGGTCAACTCGACCACAGAAGCCGAAAGAAAGAAGACTTTTAGCATGAAATTAGTATGTTAGCTATTCGCACTTGAAATCCAACCGAGATAACCGGACGTCATTCGAAGCCATGCCCCACCCTTTTCAATAAACAGCGGCTTTGGGACATCAACTGCCCTTAGCGGCAGCGCAAGTAGAATGACCGCACTTAGGTGCGGACTCAAATTCACAGTTGTGCGGACAGATTATTGATCATTAGGTCTCGGGGTTAGGTGCGGACTGTGGCCACAATTGTGACCACACAAAATGGCACCATCAAATATTCAGTACCATTACGTCACATAAGAACAGGGAGCAAACGTCGTAACTGGCTGATTAAGCTGAATATTTAGTTTGGCCAGCGAAATTGAAAATCCCCGTGTCGGCAGTTCGATTCTGTCTCCGGGCACCATATCTCCCTCCCGTCCAGCGAGCATTCTCCTACGACGCTTCGACCTCCCGCTCAACGATACTGCGACGGGCCAGATTACTTCCGGACAGCTGCCCTCACAGCGCACAACGCTCCGCCCAGCACCACAGATTCCCTTCGGCAAGCCCCCGTTCTAGCCGGCGGCGACCTCCGGGATGCTTCCGACAAGCGCTATCGCCTCAATCTCGATCATGAGTTCCGGCAGTGCCAGGGCGCGCACCTCGACAATGGTGTCTGCGGGGTAGGGCGGTGTGAAGTACTGTCTGCGCAGCTCCACAACATCGGGAAAATGGCTCATGTCCGTCAGGTAGATCGTGACTTTCACCACCTGCGCCAGGCTACTTCCCCCGGCTTCCAGCACATCGGCAAGGTTGCGAAACACCTGCTGCGCCTGTGCAGCAAAGTCGCCGACGCCAACCAGCTCTCCATGGCTGTTGATAGCAGCCTGTCCGGAGGTGATCACCAGGTTCCCCACGCGGAAGGCTTGGGAAATGCGGTAGGGCGCCAGCGGGTCGGGTCGAGTGGCGATCTGCCGGGCGTAAACTGGATTGTCGTCAGTCATGGCCTGCGCTCCGCTCAAGGGACATGCATCAACGCTTGATGTCGGTTATCTGCCGGTAGAGCTTGTCTGCCTCTTCCGACAACACGGAATATTGTCGTATGTTGCCGTTACGCTGCGCCTGCATGGCCTCGCCCAGCTTGGACTCATACGCTTTTTGCAGTTTCTTGAGCTGCCTCTCCTCGGGGCTCTTGAATAAACCCAGCATCACCTTTCTCCTCGCCTTTGCGTGTAGATGGATACGGGCACCTACGCTTTTGGTTCAATGCCGTTAGCGAAAAAGGGCACGATTTCCCTGCCGGCGCACGGCCCGCTCCAGCTCAAACACGTGCGCATCCTCCGCCCCCAAATCCCGCAACGCGTCAGCGAGATGCAACAGGTACTCGCGATTGGGACCACTCGGGCCCACGGCGCGGTCGATCTGCGCAGCGATTTCCACCTCACTCGCCGGCCCCAGGTAAGCGGGGTTGTCCGGCCCTGCGATATACACCAGGGCCTCTTCACGCGCACCACCCTCGAACTCCGCATCCACCACCACCCTCAGGTAGCCATTCTTTTCCCGATGGTCCAGGTGTTCGAAAACAGCCGGGGTAATCTCAAAGGCCATGCCCTGGCAAACTGCCCCGGCGCTTTCCACCAGGGTGACCACGCGGCCCGGTGCCGCGGGCGTTCCGCGATGGTCGTGTGAGCCCTGCCAGAAGCGGCGCGCCCACCCGCGAATGATGGCGGGGCGCCGCTGCAGAAAAGGAAAGTCCACTTTGTAGATCAGTGAACCGTAGCCAAACAGCCACAGGCGCTCGTGACTGGCGAAATAGTTCATGGCGCGGTTTCGAGCAATGGTGTCAGCGTCCATTAGTGTCGACATGGTGCGCGGCGACCTCCCCTGTGCGCTGCGGTATACTGCGTGCCGAAAATTTGCTGAACCGTCCACCCATGCCACACGATGGCGACGGCTCCACCGGCCACCAAGGATAAAGCAACGCGATGAAACTTCACCACCACGTTACCCGCGAAGCCTACGCGCCTCCCAGTACGCGGCAGCGGATTTTTGTCCGCTACCTGGTGTCCATTCTGATCGACCTGGTGGTACTGAACCTGTGCGCCGAATACTGGCAGCACGTGCAGATTTCCTCCTTCAGCATTACCCTCGCCGCCGCGCTGCTGCTGCAGTTGCTGCTGCAGGGCACCCTCGTCATCGAGCACCGTATAGCGGCCTGGTTCTCCGGGCGCCAGGGGTTATCCTGGCAGTTCCTGCGCTTCTTTTCTGCCTGGCTGGTGTTGTTTGCCTCCAAGTTCGTCATGCTCTGGGCGATCGACCTCGCCTTCGGTGATGCCTTGCTGTTTACCGGCCCACTGCACGGCGTGGTGGCATTCCTGGCGGTGATTATCGCCATGGTAGCGGCAGAGGAGCTGGTCGAGCAGCTCGTGCGCCGTCTCGCCTGAGCGCGCCTTCGCGGGCTAGGCCTGCATTCCCCAGAGTGGCTTGGTGCCCGTGCGCGGCAGATGAGGCAGCACTCGCTGTTCGAACAACTGCAGCATGGCCCAACCGCGGGCGGGGTCGATCCCCCCGAAGAGCGGGGTCAGGTACAGCGAGCTGTGTTCGCCCAGCTCCCGGGCCAGGGCTACCACCGCTTCCGGCCGCAACACCTGGTAAGCGCCGCTCTCGCGCACTGTCTCCGCCGTCATGCCGCCCGCATAGGGGCCCTGGGGGGTGCCGTAGGCCTCCGCGGTCCAGCGGGAATAGGAATCCAGCACGTGCAGGATGTGCGGCGCAATCCACTGCCAGTCCGCTTCGGGGTCTTCCGACACCCAGAGGAAGGTCGGGCCCTGCCGGGGATAGGGGCCGGGATCCGGCTTGCCCAGGCGCAGGCAGGCGTCGCGGTAGGGTTGCCACACCTTGGGTGGAAACAGCGGCACGAGAAAACCGTCGGCAATTTCGGCGGCAATGCGCGCCACCTTCGGCGCCATGCCACCGAGCAGGATAGGTACCGGTTTTTCCGGCACCGGGGACACCAGGCAGGGGCGCCCCTCGTAGGTGAAAGGCTCGCCGGTCCAGGCTGTTTTCAGCAGCCGCGCGGTGTTGCAGGTTAGCGCGAAGCGATCCTCCACCCGCCGACCGTACATGGCGAACTCCACCGGCCGGTAGCCGAACCCCAGGCCCAGCTGCATGCGCCCAGCGCTGACGAGCTGGGCCACGGCCAGGTCTTCCGCCAGGCGCACCGGGTCATAAAGCGGGGCAAGCAGCACAGCGGTGCGCAACGCCACCTGCCGGGTACGCCCCGCCATCGCCGCGGCCAACACCAGTGGCGAGGGGTTATAGCCGTCGTCCGCGCAGTGATGCTCACCAAAACCCAGCACGTCAAAACCCACCCGGTCGGCCCACTCGGCCATATCCAGCGCTGCGGCATAAGCCGCTTCCCTGCCCACACCGAACGTCGGTGTACGCATATCGAAAATCATCACCAGTTCCATGGCGTCGCTCCTCGGGGGACCACTACCAGTGGCAGACACTGTAACAACGCGGGCGCAACACCCAAACCGGTTTCAGCGCCCGGAGACGATGGGGCGCATCAACTGACTGTTGGGCCCGGGAACAATACCCGGCTGTTGTAACGGTGGGCGCAGGCCGGGGCGCTGCGGCGGGTGCGGCCGGTGACCCGGGTGCCAGGGAATGACCACGGGCGGCACATACACCGGCACGTAGCGGACGGTTGTCTCTGGCTCCGATTGCCGGGCGGGAGGGCGGGCCTCAACCTGCGCCCGCAACCTTGCCACTTCCCGTTCAAGCTCGCGTTCGCGGCGACTCTCTGCCAGGCGGTCGGTGCTGTAACGCATCGCTTTCAGCTGCTGCTCGGCCGCTGCCGGATCACCCGCCTCTGGCGCGCGTATGCGCAACACCTCGGTGCCGGTGCCCTCCGCCGGCGGCGTATCGGAAAACTGCACCGTGCCATTGGGCCCCTCGGAACGGTAGACCGTGGTGTCGGCAGCCAGGGCAAAACCACCCATAGAGAACAGGACGATAGCGCAGGCGATAGTCGATAGCTGTGGCATGTCCTCATTATAGATCAGTTGACAGATCAGGGCGCTGTGGTTACCCGGCCGGATTCTCTTGATGTGGATCAAGCTCTGCGCTTTTCAGCCCCGGTTATACCGCAGATGAGGTATGAGCGGCTTGCGCCGGGAGGAGGATAGTCGGTATCAAAGATCATCCGGAACCGGAGAATAACCATGACCGCACAACAAATGAATGATATCGACCGCCTCTACGCCAGCGCACGCAAAATGGTACCGGCCCTGCGCGAGCGCCAGACCGAAGCCGCGCGCCTGGGCCACCTGCCCGAAGCCACAGTACGCGAAATGCAGGAAGCGGGTTTCTTCCGCATCATGCAGCCCGCACGCTTTGGCGGCTATGAAATGGAACCGGAGGTGTTCTTTCGCGTACAGATGACCCTTGCCGAGGGCTGCATGTCCACCGCCTGGGTGCTGGGTGTGGTGGCGATCCACAACTGGCAGCTGGCGCTGTTCGACGAGCGCGCACAGCAGGACGTGTGGGGCGAAGACACCAGCGTACTGATCTCGTCCTCCTACATGCCGGTCGGCAAAGTGACCCGCGTCGACGGCGGCTACAGGCTGAGCGGCCACTGGGGCTTTTCGTCGGGGTCCAAGCACTGTGACTGGGCCTTCCTGGGCGCCATGGTGCCGCCGGAGAACGCGGGCGAGGCGCCGGACTACCGCACCTTCCTGGTGCCACGCAGTGACTACCAGATCGTGGATAACTGGGACGTGAGCGGTCTGGAAGGCACCGGCAGCCACGATATTGTGGTGAAGGACGCCTTCGTCCCCGAATACCGCACCCACCGCTCCATTCACGGCTACGAGTGCAACAGCCCCGGCAACGCGGTGAATACGCACCCGATCTTCCGCCTGCCTTTCGGCCAGATCTTCGTGCGCGCCGTGTGCAGCTCGGCCATTGGCGCCCTGCGCGGCGTCACCGACAGCTACGTGCAGGTGAACCGCGAGCGCGTGGGCCTGAACGACGGCAACAAGATCGCCACGGACCCCGATGCGCAAATGGCGCTCGCGAATGCCATTGCCACCGTCGACGAGTGCGAGACCATCATGTTCCGCAACTTCGACAAGATGCTGGACGCCGCGCGGGAAGGCAGCTCGCTGCCCATTGAAGAGCGCATCAAGATGCGTTTCGACGCGTCGCGGGTAGGGGCCAAGTGCGCGGATGCAATCAACGCCATGTTCATCGCCTGCGGCGCGCAGGGCATCCACCGCGGACACCCGCTGAACCGGGCGTGGCTGGATATCAATGCCGGGCGCACGCACGTGGCCAACAACCCGTTCAAGTTTGGCCGCAACCTCGGCGGCAACCTGATGGGCCAGCCGAATACAGACTTTTTCCTTTAATACAACACCATAACGAGCAGCGCACTGCACCGGAGAGACCCATGACTGTTCAACAAAAAATCGAACCCTATGTGATCAAGGCCGAACCGCGCCCGGAGCGCTATGCCCGCGGCTGGTACGTCATCGGCAACGCGGCCAGCGTTACCACCACACCGCGCATGCTGGAAGTGTTCGGCACCAAGCTGGTTGCCTACCGCGGCGAAGACGACGGCGCCGTGCACATCCTCGACGCCTACTGCCCGCACATGGGCGGCGACCTCAGCGGCGGCAAGGTCTGTGGCAATTCCGTGGTCTGCCCCTTCCACCTGTGGAGCTGGGGCGCAGACGGCGTGTGTGACGACATTCCCTACGCAAAGAAAATCCCGGACAAGGCGGTGATCAAATCCTGGCCTGTGCTGGAACGCAACGGTCTGGTGCTGGTCTGGCAGGACCCGGAAAACAACGCCCCCATCCCCGGCCAGGAACCCGCCGAGATGACGGACTGGTACTCCGGTGAGTGGACCGACTGGGAAATGCGCGCCATCCCGATCAAGACACTGGGCCGGGAGCTGGTCGACAACATGGCAGACATGGCCCACTTCGGTCCCATCCACTACTCAACGGTGAAGTCCTTCCGCAACACCATGGAAGGCCACAAGTTCGTACAGTACATGGTCGGCGGCCACCAGATCTTGACTGAAGGCGACGGCGGCCTGATCACCAGCGTAGCCACCTACGAGGGCCCCGCCTACATGACCACCACGATGACCGGCAGCATGGATGGCCACCCGATGACGGTGCACCTGCTGGTCAGCCACATACCGGTGGACATGGGCAACTTCATCATCAATTTCGGGGTGATGATGCGCAAGGACCCGAGCCTGAGCCCCGAGGAAAACCAGAGAATGCTGGATGAGTACACGGAGAAGAACATCGAGTCTTTCCACCAGGATGTGGCAATCTGGAACAACAAGTGCATCATCGACAACCCCCTGATGTGCGATGGCGACGGCCCCATCCACATGGTGCGTAAGTGGTACAGCCAGTTCATGACCAACGTGGCCGATATTCGCCCCGACCAGGTGAAGGCGCGCGAGCATGTAACCATCGACGGTCCGACAGTGGACGAAGTGCTGGCTGCCCAGCGGCAGTAACCAGCGCCATTCAGGCGCCGGAGTGCCTCGCGCGCTCCGGCGCTTTTTTCGTTAAACTGGCGCAAATCGTGTGGAGCACCGCATTTGTTCGCTCTGGTCGCTATCAACATGCTCATCGTCATGCTCACCGTGGCGATCCACTACGAGTTCCTGCACTGGATGACGCGCCTGCTGCCGCGCCTCAACATCGTGCACCGCGCACGGATTGTGGTCGGTGTCGCCGGCGCCATGGTGGCCCATTCCATTGAGGTGTGGGTGTTCGGCCTTGCCTACTACCTGATGATCAACACGCCGGGGTGGGGCGAACTGCACGGCGAATTTTTTGACGGCTCACTGCTGGACTGCATCTATTTCTCGTTCACGGTATTCACCACCCTGGGGTTCGGCGACATTTTTCCCGAGGGTGACCTGCGCTACCTGATCGGCATCGAATCACTGACCGGCCTGGTGCTGATCACCTGGACCGCCTCTTTCCTCTACTACGAAATGCAGCGCAGCTGGAGCGGCACCTGATGAACACGCTTACCATTCGCGAAGCGCGCCGTGAGGACTGCCCGCTGATCCTGCAATTCATTCGCGATCTGGCCCTGTACGAGCGCGCGCTGGAGGAGGTGGAAGCCACTGTACCGCAGCTGGAAGCCCTGCTGTTCTGCGAGCATCCGAAAGTCTACGGCGTGATCTGCGAGCAAGGTGACCGGGCCCTGGGGTTTGCGCTGTATTTCTACAACTTCTCCTCCTGGCTCGGGCGCCTCGGGCTGTATCTGGAGGACCTGTATGTAAACCCCGCCGAGCGCGGCAAGGGGGCGGGGAAGGCACTGCTGCGCTATCTGGCGCAGGTGGCGGTCAATGAGGGTTGCGGGCGCTTCGAGTGGAATGTGCTGGACTGGAATGAACCCGCCATCCGTTTCTACGAGTCCTTCGGCGCGCGGCCCCAGAGTGAGTGGACGGGTTATCGCCTGACCGGTGACGCATTGCGCAGGTTCGCCGCGAGCGGGGACTGAACCAGCGCACAGCGCGATGGATTGCACCCGGGCTGCGACGAACCGGGGTGAAGCCGCCGGTGGGGCCGGCGTATACTGGTGGCATGCGCATGTCGGAGCTTCTGCACAACAAGACCATCCTGTTCTGGGCGCTCCAGGCTGCCGGCTGGAGCGGCTGGGCGGTTTCCTATTACCTGGGCATCATGGTGTGGAGCACACCGCCCGAGGGCTACGAGTTCTACCTGCCCCTGGTCAGCCTGATCGGGATCGGCTTCACGCTGCTGCTGCGCCACCTGTACCGACGCACCTGGCAGCAACACCTGGCCTGGCGCGGGCTCGCCATGCTCGGCGGCTCCTACCTCGCTGCCCTGGCCTGGATGGGCCTGCGCGCCACCCTGTTTCAGCTGATGTTTCCGGATGAGCAGCTGGGCAAGCCCGATATGGCCTGGTACAACTATTTTTCAGGCACGGTATCTGCATTCTGGGTGATGCTGGTGTGGAGCGTGCTGTACTTCGGCATCAAGTACTACCTGCTGGTTCAGGCAGACAAAGAGCGCCTGCTCACGGCGATGTCCACAGCCCAGCAGGCGCAGCTGAAAATGCTGCGCTACCAGCTCAACCCCCACTTCCTGTTCAACACGCTGAACGCCATCTCCACGCTGATACTGGAGCAGGAGACCCAGCTCGCCAACACCATGGTCGGTCGACTCAGTCGCTTCCTGCGCTATTCGCTGGAAAACGATCCCATGGAGAAGGTGACTGTGGCCGAGGAGTTCGAGGCCCTGCGCCTGTACCTGGATATCGAGAAAGTCCGGTTCGGCGAGCGCCTGCAGCTGCATTTCGACCTCGCGCCACCGGCACGCGACGCGTTGATGCCCTCCCTGCTGCTGCAACCCCTGGTAGAAAACTCCATCAAGTACGCCATCGCCACCGCAGTGCACGGCGGTAGCATCGGCGTCAGTGCAACGCTGGAGGACACCGAACTGGTGCTCACGGTGGCCGATGACGGCCCCGGGCTGGATATGCGCGTCGGCCGCAACGCGAAGGGCGGCGGCGTCGGGCTCGGCAACATCCGCGACCGGCTGAGCGCCCTGTACGGCGAGCAGCAGTCCTTCCGGCTGGGCGCCACCGAGCCCCACGGTCTCACCACCACCATCCGCATACCACTGGAATACAAGGAGGCCGGTTGATGCAGGCCCTGTCCACCATCATTGTCGACGATGAAGACCTCGCCCGTCGCGGGCTGGCGCTGCGCCTGAAACAGATTCCCGGCATCGAGATCGTCGCGGAGTGCAGCAACGGCCGGCAGGCCCTGCAGGCGATCGCCGAACACGAGCCGGACCTGCTCTTTCTCGACATCCAGATGCCGGGTATGGACGGTTTCCAGGTGCTGTCGGAGCTGCAGGCCGATACCCTGCCGATGGTGGTGTTTGTCACCGCCTATGACACCTATGCCGTGGACGCCTTCAAGGTGCATGCCGTCGACTACATACTGAAGCCCATCGATGAAGAGCGGCTGGGAGAGGCCGTGGAGCGCGCGCGCCAGTTCAACGCGCAGCGGGCGTCAGCGAGGGACAAGGCGAAGCTGATGAACCTCGTGATGGGCATGACCGGCGCCAATGCGCAGACGGTGGAGGCCATGGCGGAGTCCGGGCGCCAGGGCTGGCCGGAAAAGCTGACGGTTCGCGATGGCAATGCCATTCACTTCATCAGGACCGCCGACATCACCTGGATCGATGCCGCCGGCGATTACATGTGCATCCACGCCGCAGGCAAGACGCACATCATGCGCGTTACCATGAAGGAGCTGGAGTCCATGCTCGACCCGGCGCAGTTTCTGCGCGTGCACCGCAGTACCATCGTCAACGCCCTGGAGATCACTGGCGCAGAGAGCCTCGACAGCGGCGAGTACCTCCTGCACCTCGAGAGCGGCGCCCGGATCAAGGTCAGCCGCGGCTATCGCGACCGGGTGCGCGCCCTGCTCGGCAGCTGACAACGCTTCGCTCACGGGGCTGGCAACTGCCGCGCAGTCGCGCATAATGGCGGCAGGCCAAGGCAGGGGAAGCAACAGCTATGAACATGAGTAAAGTGGTATTCGGGTTTTTCGTGCTGCTCGCGGTAACCCTCAACTTCGGGTTCTTCATTGGCGACATCGACAACCCGCAACACCACGATGTGTACGAACTCTTTGCCGCGCTGGTCGTCAGCCTGATTGCCACGGTGCTCAAGTTCGGCGAGCGCTCGCAGATGGGCGCCATTCTGCTTGCCTCCAGCCTGGTGGTGAACCTGCACCTGCTGGCCGCCGCCGTGGTCTGGGCCGTCGCGGTGCATGTCATGGAGGTTGGCCTCACACCCCGCGTGATGGCGTCCATCGTGTCACTGTCCGGCGGCGCACTGCTCGCCAACCTGGTGTCCCTGGTGCTGCTGACACTGGATACGGCCGGGCTCAGCCGGAAATAACCCGCCATGAGCCGGCATGCGCATAAATCCCTGGTATTCCTGTTCCTGCGGCGCATGCGCATGCCGCTGGTCATCCTCATTTCCGCCTATGCCATCGCCACAGTCGGGTTTACGCTAATCCCCGGTGTGGATGACCAGGGCAATCCCTGGCGCATGAGTTTCTTCCAGGCTTTTTACGTGGTGAGCTACACCGGCAGCACGATCGGGTTTGGTGAGGTGCCCTACCCATTCTCGGAAGGCCAGCGGCTCTGGACCATGGTCAGCATCTACCTGACGGTGATCGCCTGGCTGTTTTCCATCGGCTCCATCGTTTCCCTGCTGCAGGACCCGGCCTACACCCGCGCCCTGCGTCGCGCACGACTTGCCTGGAAGGTGCGCAATCTCAACCAGCCTTTTTACCTGGTCTGCGGTTACGGCGACACGGGCCGCATGCTGACCAGCGCCCTGACCGATCGCGGCTATCAGGTGATTGTCGTCGAGCACAACCAGGAAAAGGTCGAAGCGCTGGAGGTGGTCGAGTTTCTCGCGCCGGTCACCGCCTTCTGCATGAATGCCAACCTGCCGGACAACCTGATTGAAGCCGGCCTGCGCAGTCGCTGGTGCACGGGTGTCATCGCCGTGACCGGCGAGGGCCACGTCAATCTGAAGATCGCCATCAGTGCCACATTGCTGAATCACAAGGTTGCGGTGTATGCCAGTGCAGACACGCGCAACGATGCCGACAACATGCGTTCGTTCAACACCGACTGTGTGGTGAATCCCGTCGAGGAGTATGTACGCCGCCTGGAGCTGGCGATCGATAAACCCGACCTGTTCCGATTGTACCACTGGCTCAACTCCGGCCCCGGCGCACGGCTGGCCCGATCCACGCCCATCCCGCGTGGCAAGTGGATTGTCTGTGGCTACGGCCGGGTCGGTCGCGCGGTGTACCAGCTGCTGCGTGAGCGCGGCATGGATGTGACCGTCATCCACCCCGATCCGGAGCAGGCCGGCTGCCCCCACGGCTCGGTGACCGGCCGCGGCACGCAGGCGGAGGAACTCCGCGCGGCGGGCGTGGAAGACGCCGTCGGCATTGTCGCCTCCACCAGTGACGACGCCGACAACCTGTCCATCCTCATCACGGCGCGCGCACTGAACCCCGACCTGTTTCACGTGGTGCTGGAAAACGGACTCTCCAGTCACGCGCTGTTCCGTGCCGCGGAGCCGGATTTCCTCGGCCAGCCCAGCATGGTGGTGGCCGGCACCATTCTCAGCCGCATCAGCTCGGGACTGGTGGAACCGTTCATTCAGCAGTTGCTGCAGCTCAACAACGACACCGGCCGCGATGCGCTGGCGCGCTTCCTGCGCCACCAGAATGACCACCCACCGGAGTTCTCTTCGGGCCGCATCAGCAACCGTCGCTCACCGGCCCTGGCGCGCGCACTTACCGCGGGCCAGCGTATTACCGTGGGCAACCTGCTGGCAGATCCCAGTAACTGGCGTGAACGGCTGCACCTGGAAGTCGTCATGATCCGCAAGCAGAAAGAGGACATCCTGTTCCCCCCCGACGATCTACCGCTGGAGATGGGCGACCGGCTGTTACTGGCGGGCCGCGACGGCGAGGCCCAGCGCCTGCAGGCGGTGTTGGAGAACGATCAGCGCCTGGACTACCTGCTCACCGGGCGGGATCGCCAGCAGGGGCTGTTCTGGCAGTGGCTGGAGCGACGCAGCAGTGGCTGATCAGCGGCAGACGATAGCGTCGCCCTGCCCTTCGCGGTCGACAATGTCGCCGATGATTGCCGCCTCGGCATAGCCTGCTGCCCGCAGCGCTGCGAGCAGGGCCGGCGCAGCCTCCTGCGCCACACCCAGCAGCAGGCCGCCGCTGGTCTGCGGATCGAACAACAGGTCGTAACGCGGGCCAGCCACCTGCCCGGGGAACGCACCCTGTGCGTTTGGTTCATGCATGGTGCTGCGCCGCCCCGCCTCCAGCTGCGCAAGCGCACCAGGCAGCGCCGGCAGGGCGGCCAGCGACAGTACCGCACCCTGCCCGGGCCGAAGCATTTCCCGCAGATGCCCCCACACACCAAAACCGGTGACATCGGTCGCCGCGCCGACGCCATGGGCCAGCGCCAGGCGTGCCGCCGCCTGGTTGCTCTGCAACATGCCGGTGATGGCGTTGTGCACCTCGCGGCCATCAGCGTGCAGCTGCATGTGCGCGGCAAACAGGGTGCCGGTGCCCAGTGCTTTGGTCAGAATCAACTGGTCCCCCGGACGCAGGCCGCGCTTGCGCAGAAGACGCCCGCTCTCCATCGGCTCGCCGCTGACCGCGAAACCCAGCGCCAGCTCCGGACCCTGCAGGCTGTGCCCCCCCAATAACCGGCAGCCCACCGCCGCAAACTCCTGCAGCGCGCCGGCCAGCAACTGCACCAGGTCGCGCTGCTGGATGGCCGGTTGACTGAAGGGTAGCGTCACGGCGGCGAGCGCTGCGGTCGGCTGTGCACCGCTGGCGAACAGGTCCGACAGCGCGTGATTGGCGGCAATGCGCCCCATCAGCCAGGGGTCTGACACCAGGCTGCGCAGAATATCGAGACTCTGCAGCTGCATACCGCCCGCTGGCGCCGTGAGCCGTGCTGCGTCTTCGGCACCCTCATGGTCCGGACACTGCTGCGGATAGTGCTGGCGCAGTTCCGCCAGTGCCGCCGCGAGCCGGTCGCCGGCCACTTTCGCGCCGCACCCGCCGCAGGGTGGCTGACGGTCCGCGACACGCGCCTCGGGCAGCGTCTCCACGATGCCGGGCATACGCTCGGGCAGGGACACAAACTGCGCCATAAACCGTCGATCAATCCGGTCCTTCCAGCGCCAGACCCAATCACCGGTGGCCGCGAACGGCCCGCGTTCCGCCACTGCACGCTGTGTTCCCAACGACAGCAGGGAGAGAAAATGCCGCTGTGGCCGGTGGCGGCGCAGGGGACGCTGCAGCAGCGCGTTGCGCAGGTTCGCGGCCAGCACCGGTGCCTGCCGGACCGCATACACGCCGGCTTTGGGCCGCGGGTGTTGCAACTGCGTGGCGATATCTCCCGCGGCAAAAACGGCGGGGTCATCGACCGACTGCAGGGTGTCGCTCACCGCGAGGAAACCGCCCTCGACGGTGCGCAGGCCACTGGCCCCGACCCAGGGCGCCGCCGCCGCGCCGGTACACCAGAACAGCGCGTCAAATGCCGCAGTGCTGCCGTTTTCCAGTGTCAGCTGTGCCGCCGTGACGCGATTCACCCGGCTGCCGCACAGCACGCGGACGCCCGCCGCCGCCAGTGCCCGCCGGGCCGCGGCCCGGGCGTGGCGATTGTAGCCGGGCAGTATGTCGGCGGCCGCGCAAAACAGGCTGAACTGCGGTGTCCTGTCACGCAGGCGGTGCGCCATGGCCAGGGCCAGCTCCACGCTCCCGGCGCCACCGCCCACCAGGGCAACGTGCGTTGCCCGCCCATCGCTTCGCCGCAGCAGCGTGGTTTCAAGTGCCTGCCAGCGAGCCCAGAAGTCCGCCACCGGCTTGACCGGTGTCGCATGCTCCCGGGCGCCGGGCACGCTGTCGAGGTCGGGCTGGGAGCCGATGTCCAGACTCAACACGTCGTAGCCCAGGACGGGACGCCCGGAAATGCCGAGCTGGCGCGCCGCCGGGTCCAGAGCCGTCACCGCCGCCTCGATAAAGCGCGCTCCCGCCCACTGGCAGAGCCGCGCGAGGTCGATATGGGTCTCGTCGAAGGTGTAGTGGCCCGCGATCAGCCCCGGCAACATGCCCGAATAGGGTGTGTGGCTGGAGGGGGACACCAGGGTGATGCGCAGGCCGGCGAGCGGACGCATGGCGAGCATTCGCAGCGCCAGCGCATGTGCATGACCGCCACCCACCAGCACCAGGTCACGCTGCACCGGCTCCACGGTCAGCAAGACAGTGCGCTCCGGGCGTAAGCGATGACCTCCCGACGGTTACCCTGGAACAGAACGGTACCGGCCCGCTGTGCCAGTTGGTAGCTGTACATCGGATCGTAATAGGCTTCCAGCAGCTCGCGAATCCAGGCGCGGTGCGCTGCGTTGCCCCCGCCACTGTGTTGCAGCGCAAACGCCTGTTCCATGGTGGCGCGCAGCGCCTGGTGGCGGGCGCCACCCAGCCGTTTGCGAATGCCGTCGAGCCCCTCCAGCAGGCGGGCGCGGTGCATTGCCGGGCCGTCGACAGCTCCGAAACGCCTGGCGTAGCGCGCGCCCAGGTCAACGATATAGTCGTCGAGAATCACCGCCACGCGTTCGTCGAGCGGCTCCTCCACCACCAGCATGGGCGCGCGCTGCATGCTCTGGCGCAGGTTTTCGGGCAGTGCCAGACGCCCAATCAGGCGCCCCTCATCCTCGAGCAGCACCGGCCCGGGCCGGCGGGAAAGCCGCTGCAGGAATGCGATGCTCAGCGCGTTCTCGAAATCGATCTGGCTGGGCTGCGGTTCCGGCAAATGGCCGAAACTGGAGCCGCGGTGACGGGCCATGCCCTCGAGGTCCAGCGCCTCCGGCAACGCGTGAATGACCCGGGTTTTCCCGGTGCCTGTGCGCCCGCTGACCAGCACCAGTTGCGCCCGCTCCAGCGAGCGCGCCAGTTCCTCCAGCAGAAACCGGCGCAACGCCTTGTAGCCGCCCTCAATACGCGGGTAGACAATGCCTTCGTCAGCCAGCCACTGCTGCACGGTTTGTGAACGCAGGCCACCGCGCCAGCAGTACAGGTAACCCTGCGGATGCCGCTGCGCGAACGCGCGCCATGCCGCCACGCGCCGCTCCCGCTCACGGCCCGCTACCAGTCGATGGCCGAGTTCGATGGCCGCCGCCTGGCCGCGCTGTTTGTAGCAGGTGCCGACCTGGGCGCGCTCGTCATCGGTCATCAGTGGCAGGCTGGTTGCACCGGGGAAGGCGCCATGGGCGTACTCCCCGGGCGAGCGCAGGTCCATGAATACCGCGTCCTCCAGAAACAGGCGACGGTAGTCAGCGCATACCGGAAGATCGGTCACCCGCAGGGTTACTCCATTTCTCCGCCGAAGAGATCGATCACGCGGGTCTGCAACCGCGTTACCAGGTCCGACATCAATGCGAAGTCCGCGTCGAGGCGCGCCGCACGATCTGCTTCCGGCAGGTCTTCGTTTTCCTTCATCAACTCATCCGAAAACTTCAGGCGCCGCAGGCAGAGATCCTCCGCCAGCACCAGCGATAGCCGCTCTTCCCAGTGCAGTGCGAGACGCGCCACCTGCTTGCCGGCGTTAAGGTGAGTCTCCACCTCTTCTCCCAGCAAATCAACGCCGCGACAGCGCACGACACCGCCCTCGTCGCCGGGTTCGCGCAGCTCGCACTCCTCGCCCAGCGCGAAATCATCCGGCAGGCTCTGGTGCGCCAGCCACGCGGTCATGGTCGCCGTGGGCGCATTGTTCACCTGGGGCAGGACAACGGGAAACGTGCCGATACACTCGCGCAACAGGTTGAGGAATTCCTCGGCACGGGCCGCGCTGGTGGCATCGACGAACACCCAGTTGGCGCGCGTGTCGATATAGGCGTAGAGATAGGAGGACCGGGTAAAGGCGCGCGGCAGGAAATCGAGCACGATTTCATCCTGCAGGGTCATGCGCTCCTTGCGATACACCTTGCGCCCCTGGTCGTCTTCAATCGCCGCCACTTTCTCCGCCAGCTGCTCCCGCACAACCGTCGACGGCAGCAGCCGTTCCTCGCGCCGCAGGCGCAGCAGGAAGCGGCCGTCCACCGGGTGCACCAGGGCCTCGGTATCCGCACCCAGCGCGGGCACCCAGCCCAGGGACACAGGCTGCGTTGCGGCGCAGTGCTGAAACCCGCGCTGGGCCAGCTGCGTTTCGAGCTGCTCGGCAGACAGGGAAAAGGGGCTTGTCAGGCGATATGCCCGCACATTTTTGAACCACATAGGAGACTCCGCTGAAGACCGCAGCTGCGGCGGTCAAAAACGCGGATTGTACCTCATGCGGCACCACAGGGCAGAGCGGGCGGGTTGCGGCTGAGCCGGGAGGCTCCTACCATGCGGGCTGGATCAACCGGAGAGCAAAACCGATGCACTACCTGCACACCATGGTACGCGCCAGCGATCTGGACGCATCGCTGGATTTCTACTGCAATAAACTGGGCCTGGTGGAAGTGAACCGCTACGACAGTGAGGGCGGGCGCTTCACGCTGGTCTACCTGGCGGCGCCGGGCGACGCACAGCGGGCCCGGGAGGAGAGCAGCCCGCTGCTGGAAATCACCTGGAACTGGGACCCGGAGAACTACAGCGGAGGCCGCAACTTCGGCCACCTGGCCTACCGCGTTGACGACATCTATGCCATCTGCCAGCGCCTGCTGGACGCCGGCGTGACCATCAATCGGCCGCCCCGCGACGGCCACATGGCGTTCATTCGCTCACCGGACGGCATTTCGATTGAATTGCTGCAAGCCGGGGAGAGCCTGCCCGCCGCCGAGCCCTGGGCGTCCATGCCGAACACCGGCAGCTGGTGAAATTTCGCGACATCTTCGCGCGGGGTGGTAGCGCCTCCACTGTTCAACCCTGTATTGAGCTTTTCAAAGCTGTTACCCTCTTCCTCTTTTTACAGGGAAGTAATGCCATGCGAAGCCTACGTAATCTCCTCCTGTTTGTCTCGGTGTTCGTTGTCCATGCCGCGCAGGCATTGGATGCACCCCCCGAGCTTATTCCTGCGGACCTGTCGCCCGGCGACCAGTTCTACATCGTGTTTGCGGGCAGCGATACGCTTGACGGCGCTCAATCATCGGCAGCCTACGCCGCCTACGCGGCTACGGTGAAGGCAAACAACCTCATCACCGACAGCATCGCCGGCTGGACCACCCTGTTCGGCCATGACGACTCCACACTGGTGACGACGTCGGCGTTCGGCAGCAATACGGCGCAACCCGTCTATAACACCAATGGCGACCGGGTTGCCGACAACATGGGCAACTTTTTCAGCGACTCACAGGTCAATGCCGTTGGTTACGATGAATCAGGCGTGGCGACCAGCGCAAATATCTGGACCGGCTTCAATTTCACGGGAAGCAGCACTGGCATAGGCGACGACAGCCTGGGTGGCAATGACAGTCTCAACGATGGCTGTCTTGCCGGAAACGCCGGCCAAACGAACAGTCAGTGGGCTACAAGCGTGCTGGTCGGTGGCGCGGGCTGCGCCGGCGTGAGCCTGGGGCTGTACGTGCTGTCCCCCCTGCTTACCGTTCCGGGTGCCCTGGCGGTCCCGGTGGCCAACCACTACGCGCTCGGTGTGACGGCTCTGCTCTTGATCGCACTTGCCGGCTGGGCCAGAAAACGAACTTCGTCATCCCGCAGGGCATAAGCCCGGGCGCTGACGCCCGGCCGCGGTATCAGCTGCGCAGAAACGCCAGCATCCAGCGTCCGACGCGCTCGGCCTCGGAGTCCTCTGCCAGCGACGCCATGCCCTGCGTGTAGGCCTGCTCACCGATACGTTCGCGGCGAAACTGCATGACCGCCTGCGCATAACCCGGCACGAACTCGGGATGACCCTGGAAGGTCAGGATGTGATCACCCAGCTGGCACACGGCGTTTTCGCAGAATTCGCTGCCGGCAAGCACCTCGGCGCCCGCTGCCGGTGCCACCACCTGATCCTGGTGACTGACCAGAATCGCAAAGGCCGCCGACCCCTGATCGTGCCAGGCAGGCAGACGCTGGAAGCTGTGACGGTGAATGCCCACGCCCCAGCCCTTGGGTGACTTCTCGGTCTTACCGCCCAGGGCCTCGGCCACCAGCTGGTGCCCGAAACAGATACCCAGCAGTTTTTTCTTGCGCGCGTGCAAGGTCCGCACAAACGCCTTCAAGCGCGCTATCCACGGGTCGCTGTCGTATACGCTGCTTTTGCTGCCGGTAATCAGATAAGCGTCCACCTCATCGATATCCTGCGGATAGACGCCCTCCTGTACATCGTATACGTGAAACTCGAGGGTCGGGTCGAGCCGGCTGAGCAGGGCAATGAACATGTCGGGGTACTCGCCAAAATCCGGCACCCACTCAGGCCTGACGGCGTCTGTCTTCAGGATTCCCAGTTTCACTGTGCACTTCCCGTGTTGCGTGACGGCGGAATCCGCATGGTATGAGAGCGCCCACCCGCTGTAAATTGCTATCGCACGCCCTGGCGCATCCCCCGTGCAGCACGCCTGATTTCATCAAACCGTCACTCCGCTGTCACACCGCTGCCACACCGAGCGGCCATAGTGTCCACATGAAGCTGCTCAACGCCATGCACAGGCTGGACCTTCACCTGCTCGCCCGCATATTTTCCCAGGGTGAGCGGCGCATGGTCCGCCCGCTTGCCCGCGCCGTGTCACGCTCCGGCGACGGCTACCTGCAGGCACTGGTACCCCTGTTACTGTGGCTTCTCGCCGCACCGGGGTCACTGGGCTTCGCGACAGCACTGGCCACCGCCCTTATTGCCGAGCGCTCTCTATACTGGAGCCTGAAAAACAGCCTCAAGCGGCCGCGCCCGCAGGTCGCGGTACCGGGTTTTCGCAGCCTGATCACCGCATCCGACCAGTTCAGCTTTCCGTCGGGCCACACCTCGGCGGCGTTTCTGCTGGCAACGCTGCTCACACTGTTCTACGGCGGCCCCTTCGTGGTGGTCTTCGTGTGGGCCTGTGGGGTGGCCCTGTCCCGCATCCTGCTCGGTGTACACTTTCCGGGTGACACCGTCGCGGGGGCCCTGATGGGGGCGGGCATTGCGCTGGCGACTGTGCAACTGACGGGGCTACCAGCTTGATGCGCATTCTGTACGGCGTGCAGGCCACCGGCAATGGCCACATCAGCCGTGCCCGCGCCATGGCCCGGGCCTTCGAGGGTCTGGACGTGGAGATTGTCTGGGTGTTTTCCGGTCGCGAGCGGGACCAGCTGTTCGATATGGCGCCCTTTGGCGACTTCCTGCACTGCCGCGGCCTGACCTTCGCCACCGAAGCCGGCAGAATCCGCTATCGCAAAACCCTGAGCCAGGCCGGATTGTGGCAGTTTCGCCGCGATGTGCGCACTCTGCCCGTGCGGGGCTTTGATCTGGTCGTTACCGATTTCGAACCGGTTGTCGCCCGCGCCGGCCGCAGGGCGGGTATTCCCACCATCGGCATCGGCCATCAGTACGCCTTCGGCGGCGACACGCCGACACCGGCGGGGCATTGGCTGGCACGGCGTATCATGCAGGCCTTTGCCCCGGTGGACAGGGGAATCGGCCTGCATTGGCACCCCTACGGCAGGCACGTGCTGCCCCCTGTCCTGGACCTGCCACCGCTGGATATCCAACCCCAGGAGCATATCGTTGTCTATCTGCCGTTTGAGGATGCCCGCCGCGTCGTAGACGTTCTGCAGCAGTGCCCTGCGCAGCGCTTCGAGCTGTTCGGACCGGCACTCCCGGAAGCCGTGTCCGGCAACGTGCATCTGCACCCCGCCCGCGTTGCTCCCTTCAAGCAGGCTCTCGCAAGCTGCTCGGGGGTGATCTGCAACAGCGGCTTCGAGCTGGTCAGCGAATGCCTGCAGTGGCGCAAGCCGGTGCTTACACGCCCGCTGCGGGGGCAACTTGAACAGCTGGCCAACGCAATGGCCCTGCGCGAGCTCGGGTACGCAACTGTGACCGCGGAACTCACGGCAGATTCGCTGGCAGCCTGGCTGGCACGGCCCAACACAGCACCGACGGTTCACTTTCCGGACGTGGCTGGCGCGCTGGCCCGCTGGCTGGCGGGCGGCGCCCGCAGCGAAGCAGCGAGCCTGCAGGCGCTGCTGTGGGGCCGCACACTGTCTCCACAGCAAAACCCGTGCAACGCACTTGGGAAACAGCCAGCCATGGGTTAGCCTGACCCTTCTCCAGGGCAAGGTGATCATACCGTGCGGTGCACATTCTTTGTTTTCTGCCTGACGCTGAGCGCGCAGGTCCTCGCGTCCGATGCCTTTGTCGGCAGCGATGCCTGCAGCAGTTGCCACACCGAGCAACACACGCAGTGGCAGGGATCACATCACGATCTGGCGATGGAGACACCGACCGAACAGTCGGTGCTGGGTGATTTCAACCAGGCCACTTTTACCCACCGCGACGTGACCACGACCTTCTTCCGCAAGGACGCTGCGTGGTTTATCCGCACGGCGGGGGAGGATGGCAAACTGGCCGACTTCCCCGTGCGCTACACCTTCGGGGCCTATCCGCTGCAGCAATACCTCCTGCCACTGTCCCGCGGCCGGCTGCAGGCCTTTGAGATCGCCTGGGATGCACGACCGGCGGCTGAGGGCGGCCAGCGCTGGTTTCACCTCAATCCCGATGAGGTGACTGACCACACCGATCCGCTGCACTGGACCGGCCCCTACATGAACTGGAACACCCGCTGTGCCGAATGCCACAGCACCAACGTGGAAAAGCGTTACGATGCCAGCACGCGCAGCTTCGATACCCGCTTCAGCGAGGTAGATGTGAGCTGTGAAGCCTGCCACGGGCCCGGCCAGGCACACCTGAAGCTGGTCGCGGATGGCAGCGTGTCCAGCGTGGCCGGAGGGGGCTTTCCGGTCGCGCTGCAACAGCGGGGTGACTGGGCGTTCACCGAGGGCGCCGCCATCGCCAGCCGGCTGGAGCCGCTGACGGAAAACACGCAGATCGACAACTGCGGCCGCTGCCACTCCCGCCGGGGCACCCTGGGCGAATATCACTACGGCAAACCGCTGCTGGACACACACCGCCTGGCCCTGCCGGAAACTCCGCTGTACTACCATGACGGGCAGATCCGCGATGAGGTGTTCGTCTACGGGTCCTGGGTGCAAAGCAAGATGCACCAGGCAGGTGTGGTCTGCAGTAACTGCCACGAGCCCCATAGCCTGCAACTGCGCGCGCCGGGCAACGGAGTCTGCGCGCAGTGTCATCAGGCAGCGGTCTACGACCAACCCGAACACCATCACCACCCGGAGGGTTCCAGCGGGGCGTCCTGCGCCAACTGCCATATGCCGGAAACCACCTATATGGTGGTCGACCCGCGCCGCGACCACAGCATGCGCATACCGCGGCCTGACCTCAGCGTCACCATGGGCGTCCCCAACGCCTGCAACCAGTGCCACGTCGACAAAACGGCGGACTGGGCGCTGGCCGCGGTGCGGGACTGGGGAGTGAACTTCACCGATACCGGCTCGCACCCGGCCCGCGCACTGCAGCGATTGCATGCCGGACAGGCGCAGGCAGTGCCTGATGTACAGGCACTGGCAGCGAATGGCAGCGCCACCCCCATCATGCGCGCAACCGCGCTCGCCGCCCTGGGCCAGACCGGCGGTGGTGCATCGCCGGAGGCACAGGCGCTGCTTGAGTCTCCCGATCCGCTGCTGCGTCTTGGCGCCGTGCGCGGGGCCAGCGGCCTGCCACTGCCACAGCGCTACAGCCTGCTGCAGCCACTGATCAGCGATGACATCACCAGCGTGCGCATGGCAGTCGCCGAGAACCTGGCTGCGGTACCCCTGGCCCAGGTTCCGCCGGCACAGGCCGATGCCCTGCGCAGCCTGTTCGCCGAGTACATTGCCATACAGTCACTGCATGCGGATATGCCGGGCGTGCAGCTACAGATGGGCATGTTCCTGCTCAACCGCGGCGACCTGCCTGCAGCCGAAAAAGCCTACCGCGAAGCACTGCAGCTGAACCCGCAGCTCCTGCCTGCCCGTCTGAACCTCGCCGACCTGCTGCGCATGCTGCAGCGGGAGGACGAGGCGCGCGCCGAGCTGCAGGCGGCACTCGCCATCGCCCCGGACAACGGCGCCGCGCTGCACGCGCTGGGGCTACTGGAGACCCGGTCGGGCAACCGGGCGCTGGCTCTGGAGTATCTACGCCGCGCGGCGGAGCAGGAGGAGGAAGGCACGCGACACCGCTACGTGTATGCGATTGCCCTGCACGACAGTGGTGACATCACGCAGGCGATTGCGACGCTGGAAGCGGTTCAGCGGCAGGCACCGGGTAATGCGGATATTCTGCTGGCACTCACCAACTACACAGCCAGCAGCGGCGACCTGGAACGCGCGCGACTGTGGGCGCAGCAGCTGGTGGCCAGCGACCCCGGCAACCGTAACTACCGCGCCCTGCTTGAGCGCCTGGGTGGACCCACCCGCTGAGGGCGTCAGGCGCCGGCCGGCGCGAACACCAGGTTGAAGGTCACCGGCACGGCCGTGCTGATGGCGCTCAGGCCGGCGACGGATTGCAGCGCGCGCACCCCGTCAGCCAGGCCGAAGGTCTCCGCGTTGACCACCACCGGCCGGGCGCTGATCACCCGCAGCAGGCCGCCCTCGGTGCCGGTGACCAGCACGGGCACCGACAGCTTGGCCTCGGCGCCATGCAGCGTCAGCAGCACTTCGATATCCGTGGTCACTACACCACCGTCCGTCACGATGGCGAGCACTTCCGGTGACACGTTGGCGGCGATATTCGCCGCGGGAAACTGCGCCGTCTTGAACAGCAGCTCGCGCATGCGTTCATTGCGAATGGGAATCAGGGTTTCCACGCTGTCGAGATCAATGCCCACCTGCACCTGCCCCTCGGCGCTGACAAACCCCACCAGAGACGTGAAGTGGTGACTCTCGGCAATCGCGTCGTTCTTGATCGACAGGAAATCGAGGCTGGAACGGCTGTTGTCCAGCTCCCACTGCGCCTGGGCCAGTGCACTGCCCAGCAGCATGACCGCGACCAGCAGCCCCTTGCGAATCGAATTCATCACCTCACCTCCATCATCATGTTGCGCCGAGCCCTACTATAAGCGATTTGAGTACAGATACCGCGCTCAGTTCACTCGCAACAAGCTTGGCGCGGCACAGCGCCTCAGAGCACCGCAATATCGGCCAGATCGCCCTTGCTCTCCAGCCAGGCCTTGCGATCCCCCGCGCGTTTCTTGGCCAACAGCATATCGAGCATGCTGTTGGTTTCATCACCGGCGTCGATGACCAGCCGCACCAGGCGACGTGTGTCGGGATCCATGGTGGTCTCGCGCAGCTGCAGCGGGTTCATTTCACCGAGGCCCTTGAAGCGCTGCACATTGACCTTGCCTTTCTTGTTCTCGGCCTGAATACGGTCCAGCACTCCCTGTTTCTCGCTTTCGTCCAGCGCATAGAACACCTCCTTGCCCACGTCGATGCGGTACAGCGGGGGCATGGCAACGAACACGTGGCCCGCCGTCACCAGCGGGCGGAAGTGCCGCACAAACAACGCGCAGATCAGCGTGGCGATGTGCAGGCCGTCGGAGTCGGCGTCGGCCAGAATGCAGACCTTGTGATAGCGCAGGCCGGACAGGTCGTCGCTGGCGGGGTCGATGCCGAGCGCCACCGAAATGTTGTGCACTTCCTGCGAGGCCAGGATCTCCTGGGAATCGACCTCCCAGGTATTGAGGATCTTGCCGCGCAGCGGCAGGATGGCCTGGAACTCGCGATTGCGCGCCTGCTTCGCGGAGCCGCCGGCGGAATCCCCTTCCACCAGGAACAGCTCGCCGCGGGTGGGGTCCTCGCCAGAACAATCCGCCAGTTTGCCGGGCAGGGCAGGGCCCGCCGTGACTTTCTTCCGGGTCACCTTGCGCGCCGTGCGCAGGCGGTTCTGGGCGCTGTTGATGCACAACTCCGCAATACGCTCAGCCTCGCCGGTATGCTGGTTGAGCCACAGGCTGAAGGCATCCTTGGCCACGCCCGAGACGAAAGCCGCAGCCTCGCGGGAAGACAGCCGCTCCTTGGTCTGGCCCGAGAACTGCGGGTCCTCGAGTTTGACCGAGAGCACGTAACAGCAGCGATCCCAGATATCATCGGGGGCCAGGCGCACGCCCCGGGGTAGAAGGCTGCGCAGCTCGCAGAACTCGCGCATCGCGTCCAGCAGCCCGGTGCGCAGGCCGTTCACATGGGTGCCACCCTGCGCCGTGGGAATCAGGTTGACGTAGGATTCGGCAATCACTTCGCCACCTTCCGGCAACCACTGCACAGCCCAGTTCGCCGCTGCACTGCGGCCGCTGAAGCTGCCGACAAACGGCTGCTCGGGCACACAGGGAGAGTCAATGGTCGCCTCGCAGAGGTAATCCGTCAGGCCGTCTTCGTAATACCACTCGTCGGTCTCACCCTTTTTCTCGTCCAGGAAGGTGACGCGCAGACCCGGGCAGAGCACCGCCTTGGCGCGCAGCACATGTTGCAGGCGCATGACGGAGAAATTCACCGAATCGAAGTATTGCGGGTCCGGCACGAAATAAATGGCGGTTCCTGTGTTGCGTTTGCCGCAGGTGTCGATCACCTCGAGTTCACTGGCTTTCTCGCCACCGGCAAAGGCCATGCGATAGACATTCCCGTCGCGGCGGATCGTGACTTCCAGGCGGGTGGAGAGCGCGTTCACCACAGACACGCCGACACCGTGCAGACCACCGGAGAACTGGTAGTTCTTGTTGGAGAACTTGCCGCCGGCGTGCAGCGTACTGAGTATCACCTCCACGCCCGGCCGGCCCTGTACCGGGTGGATGTCCACCGGCATGCCGCGGCCGTCATCGCTCACGGTGATGGCGCCATCCCGGTGCAGGATCACATCGATGCGACTGGCGTGCCCGGCGAGGGCTTCGTCGACGCTGTTGTCGATCACTTCCTGGGCGAGGTGGTTGGGACGTGTCGTATCGGTGTACATACCGGGGCGCTTGCGCACCGGCTCAAGCCCGGTGAGGACTTCAATGTCTTCCGCGGTGTAATTGCTCATGCCTGCCTGTGGTTTCCTGAAACTGCGTTAGTCGGGCGGGCTGCATTGTAACCCAGCAGCGCGGTCTGGCGCCCGTCTGGCGACTAATCCTGCAGATAACCGCCGCGCTTCAGGTCTACCGTGAACGCAACGTCCCAGACACGGGAAACCCCGGTGTCAATGCGGCCATCGGGGTGCAGTTCCAGCCAGCGGTAACCCGGCGGCAGCGTATCGGCGCGAAAATTCTCGCTGTCGGGCGCAAATTGCACACAGGTGGAAGGTGACCCCAGCAGGCGCAATCCCCGCCAGATGCGGTCGACCTCCTGGTGCACATGCCCCCAGAGTACGCCGCGCACGCCGGCGTACGCTGCGAGCACGTCGAACAGGGCATCGGCATCGGCGACCCGCTGTTCATCCAGCCAGTGACAGCCAATGGGCAGCGGATGATGGTGCAGGCAGATGAGGCTGAACAGCCCCTCTGCCGCCGCCAGTGCCAGAGTCTCACGCAGCAGCGCCAGCTGCTCAGCGCCCAGATGACCCCCCACCTCACCGGGCACCTGGGAATCGAGCATGACCAGCTGCCAGCGCCCCAGCCGAATGTCGTTGCTGAGCAGGGTGCCCGTCGTGTCCACCGCGGCCATGCGGCCACGGTCGTCGTGGTTGCCCGGCAGCCAGAACTGCGGCGCGGCAAAGCGCTCGAAATAGCCTCGCAGGCGCTGATACGCCTCCAGGAAGCCATGGTTGGACATATCGCCGGTGCCCAGCACAGCGTCGACCCGCGGCCGTTCCCGCAGGGCCAGATCGATCACCGCCTGCAGCGAGTGGTCGGTATCCATACCCAGCAGCTCGCCGCCGGCTTCACGGCAGAGATGGGTATCGGTCAGCTGTAGCAGGCGCACCACGTCGTCGGCTACAGGAACAGTCTGGCGCTTGATCTCGACCATCGCCATCAGCGCTCAGCGTACAGCGCCCGGTGTGGAGGCGGGCAACTGCCCCAGGCCATTGGCCTGGCAATGGGCCAGCCAGTCGCCGAGGAACTCATTCTGCCGCAGCTTTTCGTCCTGCTGGAACATCTGCTTGTTGGGGTAACTGTAGCGCGCCTGGATGCGGCTCTGGGACTGGAACGCCCCCACTTCCAACATGCCCGCGTCGTGATAGGCGCGCACGTCAATCACCAGCCGGCGCAGCCAGCGATCTTCCCCGTGCAGCTGGTGCAGGCGAAAAAACGTGGTGTAGCGGCTGCGTTCCAGCACTTCCAGCCTTACACGGGCCGCGCCCAGCGCGAACTCGCGCGTATTGGCCTGTTCGTAATCCGGGAACAGTCGCAGCAGGCGCGCATAATTCGCCTCGCACAGCGCGTGCAGGCGCTTGAGATCCATTTTGAAGGGGCGCTTGCGGGCCCGCTGCACTGCCATCATTCGTTTCCTGTGCCTGCAAACAAGCCTGCTTCCGGCGTAGCGCCCGCGTCAGCGGATGCGGTAAAGGCACCGAGTGTAGCACTTGTCTCGCTGAAAACCGTGAGTATATTACCGGTTTTGCGACCCGGTTAACGCATGCGGAGAACCGCCCGGGCTGCTACACTCGCACACGCTACTGCACAAGCACGACAGAGGATTCAGGATGAGAAAGACAGGAGCCGCATTGCTGGCGCTGGCGCTCTTTGCGAGCACCGCTCCCGCCGGGGCGGAGTCCCTGCGCGATATTTACGAGCTGGCGCTGGCCAACGACGCGCAACTGAAGGCTGAAGAAGCACAGTACAAAGCCAATCTGGAAACGGAGAAGCTTGGCCTGTCGCGGCTCTTGCCACAAGTGAATGCCAACTACAGCTATACCGACGTCGACCGCAGCTCGACCGACGAAAGCTTTGCCGTGGACGGCGGGCTTGGCGGCGGCCTGGACACGGTGCAGACCGTGACCGATATCGATACCACCCGCGATGGCTACGAAGTCAGCCTCAACCAGCCCCTGTTCGACCTGCCGGCCTGGTTCACATTCCAGTCGGGGCGGGAGTTCACCAAGCAAGCAGAGGCCACTTTTGCCGCCAACCAGCAGAACCTGATTGTGCGGGTGGCCGAGGCCTACCTGCTGGTGCTGCGCGCCCAGGACAACCTCGCCGCATCGCGCGCCGCGGAGAAAGCCTTTGAACGGCAGCTGGAACAGACCCAGCAACGCTTCGAAGTGGGCCTGATCGCCATCACCGATGTCTACGAAGCGCAGGCCGCACGCGACCTCGCCCAGGTGAACCGGATAGTGGACGAAAACAATGTCTCCGTGGCGCTGGAGCGCCTGTCGGTATTGACCGGCCGCGCACACGGGGAGCTCAACGTCCTCAAGGATGATTTCGCCGTGAAGCCGCCCGAGCCCGCAGACCGCGCAGCCTGGGTTGAGTTCGCGCTGGAAAACAACTTCAGCCTGCAGGCGTCCCGCTATGCCGAGGAAGCCGCGCGCCAGCTGGCCAAGGCCAACCAGATGGAGCACGCACCCCGCATCAGCGGCAGCTACAGCTACGCCGACTACGACACCGACGGCAACCTGACGCGGACACCCGCAACGGGGTTCGAAACCTCGCCGGACAGCGAGCTGGACGAGAGCCTGTGGCAGATCCGCCTGGATGTCCCGCTCTACAGCGGTGGCGCCGTGAGCTCCAACCGGCGCAAGGCGGCCCAGGAGTTCAACGCGGCACGGGAAAACCGCATCAACCTGGCCCGCACGACGGTCACGGATGCCCGCTCCCTGCACATGACCGTCATCAGTGACGTATCCCGCGTTGCCGCCCGGGCGCAGGCCATTGTGTCCTCGAAAAGCGCTCTGGATGCCACCCAGGCCGGCTACGAAGTCGGCACGCGCAACGTGGTCGACGTGCTGAATGCCCAGAACACCCTGTTTGCCGCCGAGCGCGACTACGCGAACAGCCGCTACGACTACATTCTGAACAGCATGCGTCTCAAGGCGCAGGCCGGCCTGTTGAGCCCGGAAGACGTCTACCGCCTGGACGAGTCGCTGGAGCCGCCGCCCGCCCCGACCGCCAGCAGCACCCCCTGAGGATCCGGCGTCGCGGCCCCGCCGTGACGCCGCGCCAGCCATGCCAGCGCAACTGCCCGCCGACATCGACCAGATCAAAGGCTTCCTGCACCCGGACGAGGCGCAGGCACTGTACCGTTGGGCGCAGTCCAGCAGTAGCGCCGGGCCACTCCTTGAGATCGGCAGTTATTGCGGCAAATCGACCCTGTACCTGGGGCTGGCGGCGCAGGAAAACGGCAGCACCGTCTTTGCCCTGGACCACCATCGCGGGTCCGAGGAGCACCAGCGGGGAGAAATGTTCCACGACCCGGCGCTGTATGACGCTGACATCGCCCGGGTGGATACCTTCCGGGAATTCCGCCGCAACATCGAGCGGGCCGGCCTGGACGACACCGTGGTGCCGGTGGTTGCGGGGTCCGCCGCCGCTGCCCGCCACTGGCAAACACCGCTCGCCATGGTGTTTATTGACGGCGGACACAGCCTTGATGCGGCACTCACCGACTACCGCTGCTGGGCAGGCCACATCCGGCGCGGCGGTATCCTGGCGATTCACGATGTGTACGCCGACGCAGCCAAAGGCGGCCAGGCCCCGCGTGCCGTCTACCGACTGGCCCTGCAATCCGGTTTATTTGTGCTCTGTGAACAGGTCGAGAGCCTGGCGGTATTGCGCCGCCTGTAGACCGCGACTACTGATCGCGACGCGCCCGGGTCGCCACACCCTCTGCATCTGGCAGCAACTGCACTGACGTGAACAGCCTGGCGGCGGCGGTATGCCCGGTGAGGGCGTCCGCCGCAAGCAGAACCGCGGCGGCGGTCCAGGTCGGCTGTTCGTCCGGCCACAGCAGATCCTCCACGAACTGATACCCCGTCCAGTAGGCACCGTCATCGGAACGCCACTGGTGCAACCAGCTATACAGCTCGACCGCGCGCGCGTGATCGCCCGCGGCCAGCAGCGCCATCACCAGTTCGCAGGACTCGGCCACGGTCACCCAGGGCTCATCCGACACACAGCGACAACCCAGCCCCGGGTGTACGAACTCCTCCCAGCGCCCCGCCAGCCGCGCGCGAGCGGCGGACCCACTGATGGCACCGGACAATACGGGGTAGAACCAGTCCATGGAAAAGCGGGCCTTGCTCTCCCAGCTGCGATCGAAGCGCTCCGGCCGCTGGCGCAGCGCGGTGCCCAGCGCGGCGCGAGCGGCAACCCAGGCAGGCTGCGGCTCGCCCAGCGTCACGGCGATGTTGATTGCGCACTCCAGGCTTTTGTAGATGGAACTGCAACCGGTGACCAGGGCATCGCGCAGCGGCTCCCCGGCGCTGTTGACCGCCCAGTCAATCTCGCCCTGGGGCCCCTGCAGTGCCAGCACAAAGCGCACGGCGCGCTCCACCGTGGGCCACATGTCCTGCAGGAAGTCCCGATCTTCGGTAATCAGGAAGTGATGCCAGACACCGGTCGCGACGTAGGCGACGAAATTGGTTTCCCGCCGGTGGTCATTGTCCACGACATCGCCGCGGTAGGACGCCCACCAGCTGCCATCCGCCAGCTGGCGCGCGGCGAGCCAGCGATAGGCGCTCACGGCGGCCCCGTATTCACCGCCAATGGACAGCCCCATGGCCGCTTCAACGTGATCCCAGGGATCCGTGTAGCCGCCATCGAACCAGGGGATTTCGCCGCTGGGCCGCTGGCTGTTCAGCAGGTACTCGACCGTGGGTCGCAGGAACTCCTGCGGAAACAGGCCTCGGCTGAGGTAGAGGCCGCTCACTGGCCGGCCTCCGCACGGAAATACAGCACCACACTCTTGCCCAGTACCGGGTTCAGCCAGCGCTCCAGTGTGCGGGTCAACCGCGGCGCCTGCAGCAGATCCCAGACCAGCAGGCGGTGGTACTGGCGCACCAGCCACTGCTGCTCGCCCTCGCGCCAGAACAGGCAGCGCAGCCACCAGTAGGGCGCGTGCAGCGCGTGGGCACCGTGACGATGAAACCCGATAAAGCCCCCGTGCTCGATTTCCGCCCGCAGGGCGTCGGCGCGAAAAATGCGCAGGTGGCCGCCCGGGGTCTGGTGATAGCGCTTGCTCAGCAGCCAGCAGAGCCGCTCCGGCCAGCGCCGGGGCACGCTTACACAGAGCAGCCCGCCGGGCTTCAGCACCCGGCGGATCTCCACCAGGGCGGCGCGGTAGTCCGGGATATGCTCCAGCACCTCGGAGCAGATCACCTTGTCGAAGCTGGCATCCGGGAAGGGCAGGCAGAGCGCGGAGGCCTGGGTGAGATGCAGCTGTTTACCGGATTCGCCCGGCTGCAGGAAATCCACGGCCCGGGCCTGAGCCGTACACAGGTCGCGATGGGACAGATCGACACCCACCGCCTGCACCGGTGCAGCGGCATACGCGGCAATCACATGACGCCCCTCACCACAGCCCAGGTCGAGTACGCGATCGCCCGGCTGCAGCGGAAAGTAGCGAAAATCAACGGTCTGCATTGGCGATCACTTTGCGGTAGTAGGCGTCCATGTCGCGGGCGCATACCTCCCAGCTGAACGCTTCGAGGATACGCTGGCGCCCGGCGGCGCCCAGCCGGGCCCGACGCTGCGGGTCCTGCAGCAGGCTGTCGATGGCTTCGGCGAGAGCCTCGGCATCCCGCACCGGCACCAGCACACCGGCATCGCCCACCACTTCCGGCAGTGCACCGCCGTTGGTGGAGATCACCGGCACGCCACAGGCCATGGCCTCGCCAGCGGGCAGACCGAACCCCTCGTAGATGGAGGGCACAACCGCGATGCTCGCCTCGGCGTAGTAGCGCACCATGTCGCTGGTACTGATGCCGTTGACGAAGCGGATGTGGGGGCCGATTCCCAGACGCTCGATCAGCCGCTCGGTGCGACCACCGGGCTCAGGCTTGCTCACCAGCAGCAGTTCCAGCTCGGGGTAACGCGGCAGCAGGCGCGCGCAGGCCAGCAGCAGGTAGCGCAGCCCCTTGAGGGGCGCATCAGCGGAGGACGTCGCCATCAGCCGCAGCGGACGACGCTCGACCTCCGGCAGGGGGCGGAACTCCGCCGTGTCTATCCCGTTGTGCACGAGCGCAATGCCCGCGGGCTGCAAACCAAAATCCCGGGCAATGTCCTGCCGCGAGCAGTCCGACACCGTCACCACATGGTGCAGACGCGTGATGACTTTCTGCTGCATGTGCAGGAACGAGTGCCAGCGACGAATCAGCAGGCGCTGGTAGAGGCGCGGCGCGGCGGCCAGGGCGATGCGCAGGTCGCTGGTGATGGGGTGGTGCACCGTGGTCACCAGCGGCAGGCCCATATCCTGCAGCTGCAGCATGCCGTAGCTGAGGCTCTGGTTGTCGTGAATCAGGTCGTAATCGCCGCGATGGCGGCGCAGGTACTTCACGGCGCGGCGACCGAAGGTGTAGGGCTCGGCAAAGCCACCGGTCAGCTTGCTCAGCCACTCGATGATGTTGCTCAGCGAGCGCAGGTGCCGTGGGCGCAGCGAGCCGAGCCCGTTCTCGAACAGGTCCAGGCTGGGCAGTTGGATCAGGCGGACGCGCGGGTCGAGCTCGGGGTAGGGCGGGCCGGAAATCACGTCGACGGTGTGGCCCATGTCGACCAGCGCCTTGCTCAGGTATTTGATGTAGACCCCCTGCCCCCCGGCATGGGGCTTGCTGCGGTAACCGAGCAGCGCGATGCGCAGCGGACGCAGGGCTTTCCCCACAGGCGCTGGCGGGTAGGCGCTGCCAACCCTCGCGGCTGCGGCGGAATCGCTCACTACTGTATCAAGCTGCCTGATGACGGCGCCTCTTCCTGTACCGTTAGGGGGCGGGCCAGGGGCCCATCACTGTCGCCGCAGACGTGGCTGGCAACGTGCCGATTCTAGCAGTCTCGCGGGGCAGGAGACCAGTCCCGGCGCTCGCGAACGGCTCTGATCGCCGCGCCTTATCGTCAATTGACCGCGTTTTCCCGTATAATCGCGGCTTTTCATAAAACCGGATCAGGTATGGCCGCTACCCACTACAAGGGCATTATTCTTGCCGGCGGTTCGGGCACCCGCCTGCACCCCCTCACCAGCACGGTGAGCAAGCAATTGATGCCGGTGTATGACAAACCCATGATCTACTACCCGCTGGCAACGCTGATGCTCGCCGGTATCCGGGACATCCTGGTGATCACCACACCCCGCGACCAGGCGGCCTTCAGCGACCTGCTGGCGGACGGTGGGCAGTGGGGCATCAATATCCAGTACACCGTGCAGCCCAGTCCGGACGGGCTGGCCCAGGCCTTCCTGCTGGGTGCTGAATTCATCGGCGACAGCCCCTGTGCCCTGGTGCTGGGCGACAACATTTTCTACGGCGGCGGCTTCACCCAGAGCCTGCGCAACGCCGCCCAGAGCCAGTCCGGCGCTTCGGTGTTTGCCTACTACGTGCAGGACCCGGAACGGTACGGGGTGGTGAGCTTCAACGCCCAGGGCGTTGCCGTGGACATTGAGGAGAAGCCGGCGCGCCCCCGCTCCCACTACGCCGTGACCGGCCTCTATTTTTACGACAATGACGTCGTGGACATTGCCCGGGGGATCCGCCCGTCCGCCCGCGGCGAGCTCGAGATCACCGATGTCAACAAGGCGTATCTGGCGCGCGGTGACCTGCGGGTGGAGGTGATGAGCCGTGGCACCGCCTGGCTGGACACCGGCACACACAATTCGCTGCTGGACGCGGCCAATTTCATTCGCGTGGTTGAAGAGCGCCAGGGCCTGAAGATCGCCTGTCCCGAAGAAGTGGCCTACCGTATGGGGTATATCGATGCCGAGAAATTGCTGGCGCTGGCCGCGCCGCTGGAGAAAAGTGGCTACGGCCTCTACCTGCGACAGCTGCTGGACCAGGACGGGGTGCTGAGCAATGACATTTGAGCCTACGCCGCTGGCCGGCCTGTGTGTACTGCAACCGCGCGTTTTCGGCGACGAACGGGGCTTTTTCCTTGAAAGCTGGAACGCAGCAACGTTTCGCGACGCCGGGCTCGACGTCAGCTTCGTACAGGACAACCACAGCCGCTCCGCCAGGGGCATCCTGCGCGGCCTGCACTACCAGACCACCCAGCCGCAGGGAAAACTGGTGCGGGTGACCTCCGGCGCGGTGTTTGATGTGGCGGTGGACCTGCGCCGCAGCTCGCCGACGCTGGGCCAGTGGTTCGGCCTTGAGCTGAGTGCCAGCAACCACCGCATGCTGTGGGTACCCCCGGGCTTTGCGCACGGTTTTTACGTGCTCTCCGAGTTCGCCGACTTCCAGTACAAATGCAGCGACTACTACCATCCCGCCAGCGAGGTTGCACTGGCCTGGGATGACCCACAACTCAACATTCAATGGCCGCTTGCCCCGGGCGAGCAACCCACGCTGTCCGCCAAGGATGCCGCGGGCCAGCCCTGGGGCAGCGTGCCCCTGTTCGATTAGCCGCAGGAAAGGAGTTGGCGATATGGCACAGGATTATTTTCAGCTGCAGGGCCAGACTGCCCTGGTTACCGGGGCGTCCAGCGGCCTGGGAGCGCATTTTGCGCGGGTATTGAGCGCGGCAGGCGCACGCGTGGTGCTGGCCGCCCGACGCCGCGACAAGCTGGCCGAGCAGGTCGATGCCCTGCGCGCGGCGGGTGCCGAGGCGGGCGCCATCACCCTCGACGTCACCAGCCCGGACAGCGTTGCGGCTGCCTTTGCCGAGCTCGAGCAGGACTGGGGGCAACTGGACATCCTGATCAACAACGCCGGGGTCGCCAGCGACCCGATCAAATTCCTCGATACCACCGAACCGGACTGGTATCACATCATCGAAACCAACCTGAACGGCGCCTGGCGCGTGGCACAGGCGGGGGCGCAGCAGATGGCGCGCAGCGGCGCCGGGGGCAGCATTGTCAATATCGGCTCCATCTACGGGCTGCACACCGGCGTGCTGAAAGCCGCCTACAACGTCTCCAAGACCGGCGTGGTGCAGCTGACAAAATCGATGGCCATGGAGCTGTGCCGCCAGAACATCCGGGTCAATGCCCTGTGCCCGGGCTGGTTTCTCACCGACATCAACAGCGACTATTTCCACACCGAAAGCGGCGAGCGCTACATCAAAACCATTCCGGCACGGCGCATGGGCGAACTCGAGGAACTCAGCGTTCCCCTGCTGTTGCTTGCCAGTCGGGCGGCGGGGGGCTACATGAACGGTGCCGTGCTCACCGTGGACGGCGGTATGGTGGAAAGCCCGGTGTAGACAACTCAGGTGGAGAGCAGCGGGCGCCACCAGGGTTCGTTGCCCAGAAACCAGTCAATCGTGCGCGCAATACCGGTCTCGAAGGTCTCCTGCGGCACATACCCCAGCTCGGCGGTGATGCGGCTGGCGTCAATGGCATAGCGCCAGTCGTGGCCTGCACGATCTGCGACGAAGTGGATCAGGCTGCGCGCGCTGGCACCCTGCGCTGCGGGCGCATCCGGAAAGCGCTCAGCCAGCGTGGCATCGGCGGCAAAACGCCGGTCGAGCTGGTCGCAGAGCAGTTCCACGATGGCCAGGTTGTGCCATTCGTTGTTGCCGCCAATGTTGTAGCTTTCGCCCACCGCGCCCCCGTGCAGCACCAGCTCAATGCCTCGGCAGTGGTCTTCCACATACAGCCAGTCGCGGATATTGCTGCCGTCGCCGTACACCGGTAGCGGGCGACCGCGCAGCACATTGGTGAGGCACAGCGGGATCAGCTTTTCCGGGAAATGCCAGGGACCGTAATTGTTCGAGCAGTTGCTGGTGGTCACCTGCAGGCCATAGGTGTGGTGGTAGGCGCGCACCAGATGATCGGACGCGGCCTTGCTCGCCGAATAGGGCGAATTCGGCTGGTACTGCTGCGCCTCGTGAAACCCCGGAGCGTCCGGGGCAAGGGAGCCATACACTTCATCCGTCGACACATGGTGAAAACGGTGTTCCGCGCCACCCGGGCCGTCCAGCCATACGGCACGCGCGGCCTTCAGCAAGCTGTGGGTGCCAATGACATTGGTTTCGATAAACGCGTCCGGGCCGCTGATGGACCGGTCCACGTGGCTCTCGGCGGCGAAATGCACCAGCGTGTCCACCCGGTGCTCGCGCAGCAGGCTCTCCACCAGCGGCTGGTCGCAAATAGTGCCGTGCACAAAATGAAACCGGGCCTGCCCCTCCAGTGCAGCGAGATTGGCGCGGTTGCCGGCGTAGGTCAGGGCGTCCAGCACCACCAGCGCATCCTCGGGGTACCGGCGGCGCCAGTAGTGCAGGAAATTGGCACCGATAAAGCCGGCACCACCGGTAACCAGCAGTGACCTAGGCATCCGGGGTCTCCTTCAACGCCTGCAACATGGCGCGCAGCTGCACCCGCCAGTGCGGCGGCACACGCTGCAGCGCGGCCCAGCTGGACTGCTTGTCGAGCACGCTGCAGGCCGGGCGCTGTGCCGGCGTCGGGTAGTCGCTGGCCGGAATAGGCCGCACCTCCGGCAGCTGCTGTAGCAGCCCCAGGGCCTGCGCTTCCTCGGCAATCGCCACGGCGAAGTCATACCAGCTGCAGACACCGGCATCACTCCAGTGGTAGACACCCTGCAACAGGGGCTGCTCGACCGCCGCCCAGAGGGCTTCGGCCAGGCCCCGTGCCCAGGTCGGCGTGCCCACCTGGTCGCAGACCACGGACAGGGTGTCGCGCTCACGCATCAGGCGCAGCATGGTCTTCACGAAGTTGCCGCCAAAACAGGAGTAGACCCAGCCTGTGCGCACAATCAGGGCGCGCGGATGCGCGCGTTGCACGGAGCGCTCGCCGGCCAGCTTGCTGCGCCCGTAGGCGCCCAGCGGGCCCGTGGGGGAGTCCGGCAGGTAGGGGTGGCCGGAGTCCCCGGCGAATACGAAGTCGGTGGACACGTGAATCAGCGCGGTGCCGGTACTGGCGCAGGCCGCGGCGAGGTGGCCCGGTCCGTCGGCGTTGATGGCCAGGGCCAGCGCCTCTTCTTCCTCGGCCCGGTCTACCGCGGTATAGGCAGCGGCATTCAGCACCACATCGGGACGCTGCTCGGCAAATACGCGGCGCACCGCCTCGGGGTCGGCAATGTCCAGCCCGCTGCGATCCAGCGCCACGATACGCAGCCCCGGCGGTGCAGTGGCCCGCAGTTCGCGGCCCAGCTGGCCCGCAGCGCCGGTGATCAGGGCCGTCGCTGTCACGCCCGGGCTTGCATCCAGGCGGCCAGCTCGGCAAACACCTGCTCCTGCTCCGGCTCGTTGAAGATTTCATGGTAAAGATCGGGATAGAGGCGCAGCGTGACATCGCTGGACCCCACCCGGGCGCTGAAATCGCGGGAGCCGGCGGGCGCTGTCATCACGTCGGCTTCGCCGTGCATGACCAACAGCGGCAGGGTGATTTCAGCCGCGCGGGCGTTGACCACAGCCATGGTCGCAAACAGCTCCCGCACCAGGCGAGCACTCACTTTGCCGTGATGCACCAGGGGGTCTGCTTCGTAGGCCGCCACCACCTGCGGATCCCGGCTCACCTGGCTGGCATCAAGCTTGAGCATGCCCAGAGTCGGCCAGAGCCAGGCCAGCAGGCGGTTCAGCAGCAACAGCGGAGCGGGCGGGGGCTCGTCCACGGCCAGTGCCGGCCCGGAGAGCGCAGCGCCGGCAAATCGCGACTGTGCGTCGAGCAGCAGGCGCGAGGCGATCAGGCCACCCAGGCTGTGCCCGAGCAGGAAACAGGGAAGACCCGTATACCAGTCATCAATGCGGCTGCGCAGGGTCAGGAGCGGCTGCAGGTAATCGGCGAATTGCTGCACATGCGCCCGGCGGCCCGGAGAGCGCCCATGGCCCACATGGTCCGGGGCGACCACCGCATAGCCGCTGCGGGTGAAGAAGGCCGCAAAGTGCTCGTAGCGCCCGCTGTGCTCGCCGAGGCCATGGGCCAGCAGAATAACGCCCCTTGCGGGACCGCTGGCGGGCCAGTGACGATAGAAAATGCCATCGTCCAGCTGGCCCTCGGTCACGGCGGGAGGCTGTGGCGTATGCTCCGGCACGGGTTCGCAGCCAGTCGCCTAGGCGACCGGCGTCAACCATTCGGGATGTTGCGGGCGGTTGCCGCGCACCGAGTCAAAATACATGGCCTGCAGCTTTTCGGTCACCGGGCCACGCACGCCGCTGCCGATCTTGCGCCCGTCGAGCATGCGGATAGGAACAACTTCCGCCGCCGTGCCCGTAAAAAAGGCCTCGTCCGCGATGTACACCTCATCGCGCGTGATGCGTCGCTCACGAATCTGGTAACCGAGCTCAGCGGCAAGGGCAAACACGGTGTTGCGCGTGATACCGTCGAGGCAGGAGGTGAGGTCCGGGGTAAAGATCTGGTTGTCGCGGACAACGAATACGTTCTCGCCGCTGCCTTCCGCCACGTAGCCTTCATTGTCGAGCATCAAGGCTTCTTCGGCGCCACTGTCCAGTGCTTCACGCAGCGCCAGCATCGAATTGATGTAGTTGCCGTTGGCCTTGGCCTTGCACATGGTGATATTGACGTGATGGCGTGTGAACGAGGAGGTCCGCACCTTGATGCCGCGATCACGGGCTTCCGGATCCATGTAGGAGGGCCACTCCCAGGCGGCCACCATGACATGCGTGCGCAGCTTGTCGGCGCGCAGACCCATGCCCTCCGAGCCCAGGAAGCACATGGGCCGCAGGTAGCCTTCGGTGAGCTTGTTTTCCCGCACCACGGTGCGCTGGGCTTCGTTCAGCGTGGCCTTGTCGTAGGGCATGTCCATGCCCAGGATGTGCGCCGAGCGGAACAGCCGGTTGGTGTGTTCTTCAAGCCGGAAGATGCAGGTGCCGCGGTCGGGGGTGTGGTAGGCACGCACACCCTCGAACACGCCAAGGCCGTAGTGAAAGGTATGGGTCAGCACGTGGACCTTGGCTTCACGCCACGGCACCAGTTCGCCGTCCATCCAGATGACCCCGTCGCGGTCTGCAAAATTGGGTACTGCGCTCATGTTCAGTCCTGCTGCTCGGTTGATCCTGACTGCGCCGGAAAAAGGCGCTGCCACACGGCTTCCACGCTGGCCCGCTGTTCGCGGTACTGCGCGCCATCGACCCGGCCGGGCAATTGTTGCAGGGCCAGCTGGTGGGCGGCAGACCGGAACGCCAGATACGCCTGCACCAGGGTGCTGCTCTCTTCCTCGCTGAGCAGGCCGGCACGTGCCAGGGTTTCCAGAATGCGAATGTTGTCCGACCAGCGCACCAGTTCAGGCACGCGGTGAGACCACGCCAGAACCGCATATTGCACCATAAATTCAATATCAACGATACCTCCGGCGCTCTGTTTCAGGTCGAAATCCTCGCCCTCGGGGAGCTGCGCGGGCAAAAGTTCGCGGCGCATGCGCGTGCGCATCGCCACCACTTCCGCCGCCAGCGCCTGGGTGTCGCGCTCCCGCTCCAGGATTGCCCGGCGCACGGCATCCACCCCGGCGGCCACCGCCGGATCGCCCGCAACATGCCGTGCGCGCACCAGCGCCTGGTGTTCCCAGGTCCAGGCGCTGTCTTCCTGGTAGCTGCGGAAGCCTTTCAGGGACGTTGCCAGCAGGCCCGACGCACCGGAGGGCCGCAGGCGCATATCCGTTTCGTACAGCTGGCCCATGGCCATGCGTGTTTCCAGAATATGAATGATGCGCTGCCCGAGTCGGGTGTAGAAACGCACGTTATCAATACTGCGCTCGCCGTTGGTGACACCCTGCGAGTCGGCATCGAAGATGAAGACCAGGTCGAGGTCGGAGCTGTAACTGAGCTCGATGCCGCCCAGCTTGCCGTAGCCGAACACCGCAAAGCCGGTGCCCGTGCTGTTGCGCGACGGTTCGCCAAACCGCGCAGTAAGGTCGCTCCAGGCTACCGCCAGCACCTGCTCCAGAATCACTTCCGCGATCCACGTCAGTTTGTCGCTCACCTGCATCAGCGGCAGGCGCCCAACCACCTCACTGGCCGCCACACGCAACACATGTGCGGCCTTGAAATAGCGCAGTGCGTCCATCTGCCCTTCGAGGTCATCCGGCTGCAGACGCGCAACCTGCTGGCGCAGGGCGTCCGCAAGGCGTGACTTGTCGGGTGCGGTATACAGGCTGGCCCTGTCCAGCAGTTCATCCAGCAATACCGGGTGCCGCTGCAACTGCTCGGCAATCCAGGGGCTGGCATCGCAGAGCAACACCAGGTCGGCAAGCGCAGGGGGATTCTCCAGCAGCAGCGCCAGATAGGCGCTGCGGCGCAGCACCGCATTGACCAGCGGCAAAATTCGCTGCAGGGCGCGATCCGGGTCTGCGGCCTCGGCACAGGCCAGCAAAAGGCGTGGCATGAACTGTTGCAGGCGCTCACGCCCCTCGGCCTGCAGCGTCGCGACGCGGCTGCTGGCGTGCAGTGCCTGCAGCTGCGCCAGGCTGTCGGTCGCCGCGCGGTAACCCAGCTCCGCCAGCATCTCAGCGGTCAGGTCCGCGCCCCAGGCGGGCAGGTCGTCGGCGGCGGAACCTGCCTCGTCTTCGGGCTCGGCAATCAGGTCGCGGAAGTGTTCTGCGACGCGGCTGCGGTGCGCCGCCAGCGCCGCGAGGTAGGCCCCCCAGTCCGCGCAGCCCATTACCGTTGCCATGGCCTGCTGCTGCAGTGCGTCGGTCGGCAGGGCCTGCGTCTGCTGGTCCAGGTATCCCTGGATGGCATGCTCGCTGTCGCGCAGGAACAGGTAGGCAGTGCGCAGCTCGAACACCGCCTCAGCCGGCAGGCAACCCAGCGTACACAGTTCTTCCAGAATCAGCAGCAGCTCGCGCTGCTGCAACGCCAGATCACGGCCGCCGCGAATCAGCTGGAAACACTGGGCGATGAACTCCACCTCGCGGATGCCGCCGTGGCCCAGCTTGACGTCGTCCTGCAGGCCGCGGCGGCGCACTTCGCTGTTGATCATCTGCTTCATGCCGCGCAGGCTTTCGATCACGCCGAAATCCACGTAGCGGCGGAACACGAAAGGCCGCAGCATATCCATCAGCTCCGCGCCCCGTTGCGGGTTGCCGCTGATGGGCCGCGCCTTGATCAGGGCGTAGCGCTCCCAGTCGCGCCCCTGATCCTGGTAATACTCTTCCAGCGCGGCAAAATTCACTGCCAGGGACCCGCTCTCACCGTAGGGCCGCAGGCGCATGTCGACACGGAACACGAAGCCCTCTGCGGTCACCTGGTCAAGCGCGTTGATCAGGCCCTGGCCGAGTTTGGTAAAGAACTCCGCATTGCTGATGGATCGGCGTTCGCCATCGGTCTCGCCCGCCTCCGGAAAGGCGAAAATGAGATCGATATCCGATGAGACGTTGAGCTCGCGGGCCCCCAGTTTGCCCATCGCAATCACAATAAGCTCCTGCGGCTCGCCATCGCGGGCGCTTCTGGGCGTGCCAAACCGCGCCTGCAGCTGCGCCGCCAGGTGTTCCTGCGCCAGCACAATGCAGGACTCCGCCAGCGACGAGGTGTCACCGACGGTTTCCAGGGTGTCGGCGCTGCGACAAAAATCGCGCCAGACGATGCGCAGCATATGCCGCTGACGGAAGCGCCGCAGTACGGGATTCAATTCCGCCCCGGGCGCCGCCAGCCACTGGCGCAGCTCCCCCCGCAACTCCCCCGGCTGCAGGGCGCGCTGCAGGAGCCCGGACTCGATGAGGTCGGTCAGCACCGCCGGCCGGCGGCGCACGGTCTCCGCAACGAAGGGGCTGCAGGCCAGCACCCGGGCGAGGGGCGCCGCGAGCTCTGCCTGCCGCTCTGTGACCGCAGCCTGCAGGCGCCCAGCGGCCTCCGTGTCGGGGTGGTCCTGTATGCGCTGCCAGGCGGTTGTTGCCGCTGCTGCCAGTCCCGGGGTCAAGGCGTGGGTATCGATCATCCGTAACAAGCTTCCGTTGGCGGTTCAGGCGTCGAACAGCGGGGCGACGCGCATCACTTCCTCTATCGTGGTCTGGCCCGAGGCCACCCGCGCGGCACCGGCCAGCCGCAGCGTGCGCATGCCTTCGGACATGGCCACTTCGCGCACCTTGCGCGCTTCCATGTCGGGGACAATGCAGGCTGCCAGTGCGGGACTGTTGACCAGTAATTCGTAAATACCCTGGCGCCCGCTGTAGCCCGTCTCCCGGCAGGCACGGCACCCTACGGGGCGTGCCACCTGCGAAGGCGGGGCCAGCGGAAAGGGGTGCACCAGCTGCTCCCAGGCGTCCTTGTCCACCGGTTCCAGCACCTTGCACTCCGTGCAGAGCACGCGGACCAGGCGCTGCGACATGATGCCGCGCAGCGTGGCCTTGATCAGATAGGCGGGCAGACCCAGCTCAAGCAGGCGCGCCACCGAGCCGGGGGAGTCGTTGGTGTGCAGCGTCGACAAGACCAGGTGGCCGGTGAGCGCAGCCTGCACCGCCATATGCGCGGTCTCCAGGTCGCGAATCTCGCCAACCATGATGATGTCCGGGTCCTGGCGCATCAGCGCACGCACCCCGGTGGAAAAATCCAGCTTGATGCCGTGGTTCACCTGCATCTGGTTGAAGCTGTCCTCCACCATTTCGATGGGGTCTTCGATGGTGCAGACGTTGACATCCGGGGTGGCGAGGCGGCGCAGCGTGGAATACAGCGTGGTGGTCTTGCCCGAACCGGTCGGGCCGGTGACCAGCACAATGCCATTTCCGTGTGAGGTCATCAGCTGCCAGCGCTGCAGATCCTCATCCTCAAGACCCAGCTGGGCAAAGCTCTTCTGCAGCAGCTCCGGATCGAAAATCCGCATGACCAGCTTCTCGCCAAACGCCGTGGGCAAGGTCGACAGGCGCAGCTCCACCTCGCCGCCCGTCTGTGGCGAGCGGGTTTTCAGACGGCCATCCTGCGGACGGCGTTTCTCTGCCACATCCATGCGACCGAGAATCTTGATACGGCTGGTGACCGCCGCGCACACCTGTGCCGGCAACTCGTACACGTTGTGCAGCACGCCGTCGATACGAAAGCGCACATGGCCCACCTCGCGCCGCGGCTCGATGTGAATATCCGACGCCCGCTGTTCAAAGGCGTACTGCAGCAGCCAGTCGACAATGGTGACGACATGCTGGTCGTTGGCGTCGAGCTCGTGCAGGGCGCCCAGTTCCAGCATCTGCTCCAGATTGGTCACCCCCGGCGCGGTGCCGTGGGTTGCCCCGCTGTGCCGCGCGCCGCGCACCGAACGGGCCATGCTGTAGAACTCGGCGGTGTGCCGGGTGATGTCGCGCGGGTCTGCCAGCACGCGCCGGATGGGCTTGCGCAGGACGTGCTCGAGGTTGCGCTCCCAGCCGTGGATCCAGGGCTCTGCGCTGGCAATCACCACATCGTCGGCGTTCACCTCCACCGCCAGAATCCGGTGCCGGCGGGCAAACTCGCGGGACATCACCTCCGCCACGGCGCCGACATTGATTTTCAGGGGATCGATGTCGTACACGGCCTGCCCGGTGCGCTGACTGAGCCAGGCCAGCAGCGCCGCCATATCCAGAACCTGTCCGGGGGACGCGGCGTCCACCAGTTTCTGCTCGGCGAGGTAAACCAGCGGGTGAATACTGCCCACGTTGACCTTGAGCAGCCGATCGCGATCCGCCGCCGAGATACGGCCCGCAGTGCACAGTTCTCCGGCCAGAACATGCAGCTCGAGCGATCTCTCTGCGTATTCAGGGCCAATGTTGGCGGTCATGGTGCTGCAACTCTCTGCTGACGGTATGCATACTGCACGCATGCTAGCACAGGCGGTGAGCGCTGCGCGCCGGCCGGTGTGACAGAAGAGGCAGCCTCACCTATACTTCGCGCCTTCCCCACAGGAGAGCACCCGATGCCCAGCTCGAATCCGCTCAGCAGCCTCTTTGGCCGGTCCCCGATCGGGCCGATCCAGGAGCATATGCAGGTAGCGAACGATGCCGCCCAACTGCTCCCGGCCTTTGTCGAAGCCGCACAGAACGATGACTGGAAACTGGCGGAGGATATTTTCAGGCGCATCGGGGAGGCCGAAGAGGCCGCCGACAAGCTCAAACGTTCTGTGCGCCGACACCTGCCCAACAGCCTGTTCCTGCCGGTCCCGCGCACTGATCTGCTGGAGCTGGTCACCATTCAGGACCACGTGGCAAATACGGCAAAAGACGTTGCCGGCCTGATGCTGGGGCGCGAAATGCGCTTTCCGGACAAACTGGAAAAACACCTGCTGGAATTTGTCCGCGCCTGTACGGCAACCTGTGATCAGGCCCTGGTGGCAATTCGCGAGCTGGACGAACTGCTGGAAGTAGGCTTCACCGGTCGCGAAGTCGTGCGGGTAGAGGGCCTGATCAAGGAGCTGGACAAGCTTGAGGGGCGCACCGACAAGCAGTCCAAGGCGCTGCGCGCCAAGCTGTTCAAGCTGGAGCGAAAACTCTACGCGGTGGATGTGATGTTCTATTACAAGGTGATCGAACTGCTCGCAGGCCTGGCCGACTCCGCCGAACGGGTGGGACACAGGCTGCAGATACTGATGGCGAAATAGGACAAGCGCATGGAAATCATCGCGGAACACGGCACGCTGCTGCTGATACTGGCCTGCATGTTCGGGTTCTTCATGGCCTGGGGTGTCGGCGCCAACGATGTTGCCAACGCCATGGGCACCTCGGTGGGATCAAAGGCCCTGACCATCAAGCAGGCCATTCTCGTCGCCATGGTGTTCGAATTCCTAGGCGCCTATCTGGCTGGAGGTGAGGTCACCGCCACCATTCGCCAGGGCATTATCGATGCCGAGTCGATGTCCGGCAGGCCGGAGTTGATGGTCTACGGCATGCTGTCCGCACTGCTTGCGGCCGGCACCTGGCTGATGATCGCCAGCATCAAGGGCTGGCCGGTCTCCACGACCCACTCGATCGTCGGCGCCATTGTCGGCTTCGCCGCGGTGGGTATCGGCGTGGACGCCGTGCACTGGGAAAAGGTCGGCACCATTGCCGCCAGCTGGCTGGTGTCGCCGCTGCTCGCCGGCACGATATCCTTTGCCCTGTTCATGAGCGTCAAAATCCTCATTCTCGACACCGAAGACCCCTTTCAGCGCGCCAAGCGCTTCATCCCCATTTACATGTGGATGGTCGGCTTCATGATCTCCATGGTCACCCTGCTCAAGGGCCTGAAGCACATCGGCGTGGAAATGGACCTGGGACTGGGCTCCAAGTTCGCCAACGCCGTGCCCCTGTCATTCCTGGTCGGCCTGCTCGTCGCAGCGCTGGGCGGCTTCCTGGTCAGCCGGGTGAAGTACGTGCCCAACAGCCAGCATCGTTTCGCCAGCGTGGAGCGTGTATTCGGCATCCTGATGATTTTCACCGCCTGCGCGATGGCCTTCGCCCACGGTTCCAACGATGTCGCCAACGCGGTAGGGCCACTGGCCGCGGTTGCGAATACCGTGCTGTCCGGCGGCATGATCGCCTCCCAGGCACCGCTGCCCTGGTGGATTCTGCTGGTGGGCGCGCTGGGTATCGTGGTGGGCCTCGCGACCTACGGCTGGAAAGTGATCATGACCGTAGGGCGCAAAATCACCGAACTCACGCCGAGCCGCGGCTTTGCCGCGGAACTGGGCGCGGCCTCCACCGTGGTGCTGGCTTCCGGCACCGGGCTGCCGATCTCCACGACGCATACCCTGGTGGGTGCCATCCTCGGGGTAGGCTTCGCGCGCGGCATCGCAGCGCTGAACCTGCGCACCATCGGCACCATCTTCATGTCCTGGATCATCACCCTGCCCGCGGGTGCCGGGTTGTCCATCATCTTCTTCTTCACCTTCAAGGGCATCTTCGGCTGAGGCATTTCCCCGGGCACTGATTGACTCCGTCAGCGCCCGCCGCTACCGTCAGCCGGTCCACTCCGGGCAACAGCAGGCAGCCGCGCCATGTCACAGCCAGACAAACAGATCATCAGCCAGCTGCGCGCGCTTGTCGGCACGCCCTCAGTGAGCTCAACCGATCCGTCCTGGGACCAGGGCAATCGGGCGGTCATCGAGTTGCTGGCCGGCTGGCTGGAGGCGCTGGGGTTTCGTACAGAAATCATGGCTGTGTCAGCCGATGGGCGTAAAGCCAACCTGATTGCCACACTCGGCAGCGGCCCGGGCGGCCTGGTACTGGCCGGCCACACCGACACCGTACCCTTTGATGAGGGGCGCTGGCGCTCGGACCCGCTGCAGCTCACGGAACGCGACCAGCGTCTCTACGGCCTGGGCAGTACCGACATGAAAGGCTTTTTCCCCATCGCCATCGCGGCTGCCAGCGCGTTTGCAGGCAAGACGCTGCAGCAGCCACTGATCATACTCGCCACAGCCGACGAGGAAAGCTCGATGGACGGGGCCCGGGCGCTCGCCGCTGCGGGACGCCCCCGGGCCCGCGCCGCCATCATCGGCGAGCCCACCTCGCTGCAGCCGGTACGTTTGCACAAGGGCATCATGATGGAGGCCGTCGAGATCACCGGTCTCGCGGGCCACTCCTCCAACCCGGCGCTGGGCGTCAACGCCATCGATGTGATGCATGAACTGGTGGGTGAACTGATGCAGTTCCGGCAGGAGCTGGCTGCGAAGCACGCCAACAGCGCCTTCGACGTGGCCTTTCCCACCCTGAACCTGGGCTGCATACACGGCGGCGATAGCCCGAATCGCATCTGCGGACGCTGTGAACTGCACTTCGACCTGCGCCTGACCCCCTCCGCGGCCGCCGCCGGGGTTCGGGAACAGCTACAGCAGCGCCTGCAAGGCCTGGCACAGGCGCACGGGGCCGGCATTGCGCTGCGCTCGCTGGTGCAGCCCGTACCGCCCTTCGAACAGGCCGCACACAGCGACCTCGTGAGGCTGGCGGAGAAACTTACCGGCCACAGCGCGATGGCCGTGGGTTTCGCCACCGAGGCCCCCTTCCTGCAAGCCATGGGCATGGAGACCATCATCATGGGGCCGGGATCCATCGACCGGGCCCACCAGCCCGACGAATACCTGGAACTCAGCCAGATACGGCCCTGCGTGGACCTGCTGCAGTCCTGCATCGCGCACTACTGCCTGTAGCAGCCTGTCAGATCCAGGCTCATCTGCTGCGGCTGATGCCCTAAGTCCGACAGGCTGCTAGCGGGCGTGGGCGGCCCCGCCGTGAAAATTTGCATTAGTCGCCACCGCCCGCATTGGGTACTCTTGGCGCAGGATCATTACTGATAAACGGAAACCGCCACGTGACCACCCCAGGCCGCAGCCATATTCGCTGGTTCAGGAATACGGCGCCCTACATCAACACCCACCGGAACCGGACCTTTGTCCTGATGCTGGGGGGCGATGCTGCACAAGATCCCAATTTTCCCACCATCCTCCACGACCTGGCGCTGCTGCACAGCCTCGGTGTGCGGCTGGTGCTGGTGCACGGCAATCGCCCGCAGATCGACAGCCGACTGGCCGCGGCGGGAATCGAGAGCCGCTTCCACGATGACATGCGCATTACCGACAGTGACAGCATGCACCATGTGACAGATGCCGCGGCGTCACTGCGGGCACAGATCGAGGCGCTGCTCTCGATGGGCCTGCCCAACTCGCCGATGCAGGGTGCGCGCATGCGCGTCTGTTCCGGCAATTTCGTCACCGCACGGCCGCTGGGGGTGGTGGACGGGGTCGACTACCAGCACACCGGGCGGGTGCGGCGCATCGACAGCGCCGGCATCCAGCAGCAACTCGCCGCCGGCTCCATTGTGCTCCTGTCGCCCCTCGGCTATTCGCCGACCGGAGAGATTTTCAACCTCATGCTGGAGGACATTGCCGTACACTGCGCCGCGGGCATCGGTGCCGACAAGCTGGTACTGTTCGGCAGCGCCGCCGGCATTGCCGGCAGCGATGGCGCCCTGCTGCGCCAGCTTACGGTGGCCAGCATAGCGGGCATTCAGGGGCAGGACGCCGAGCAGGCAAAACTGCTGGCAACGGCGCGACGTGCCTGCATGGCCGGCGTGTCGCGCTGCCATATCATCAGTTACCGGGACGACTGTGCGCTGCTGGAAGAGCTGTTCACCCACGACGGCAACGGCACGCTGGTCGCCAAAGACGACTACGAGCAGACACGCAGTGCCAGCATTGATGACGTCGGCGGTATCCTGGAGCTGATCGAACCGTTGGAGCGCGAAGGCATCCTGGTCAAGCGCTCGCGTGAGCTGCTCGAAAACGAGATCCGCCAGTTCCGCATCATTGAACGCGACGGGCGCATCATCGCCTGCGCCGCACTCTACCCGTTTCCCGAGGAAAACTGCGGGGAAGTGGCCTGCATTGTCTCCCATCCCGACTACCGGGGTGGGCAACGCGGCCAGCGCCTGCTGCAGGAGATCGAACGCGAGGCGCGGTCGCTGGGTCTGGACCGGGTGTTTGTGCTCACAACGCAGACCGCCCACTGGTTTCTGGAGCAGGGGTTTGAGGAGCGTTCGCGGGATGCACTGCCGGCGCAGAAGCAGGCGCTCTACAACCTGCAGCGCAATTCCAAGGTGTTCTTCAAGTCACTCTAGCGTTGGCTTTGCGGCATCGCTGCCTATGTAGCCGCTCTCCAGCACCGGCTGCACCCAGTAGCGCAGCCGGTCGCGACCTGCAACGGACGCCAGCGCCATCAGTAACGACGGACGCTGGGTGGGGGCGTGCAGAACTTCAAAGCGGCTGATACGGCGCGACCCCTCCACCTGCTCGGCGAGGCTCAGGCGACTGTGCTCGCGGCTGAAGCCGCTCACTGCAGCCACCGTAAATCCACTGACATCCGGCAGCGACATCAGGGCATCCACCATCTCATCGTGCAGCTCACGCGGCACCATGATCACCAGCAGTTCATCCATGGGCACGTTTCTCCCTGTACTGATACAACACGGGCAACAGGAACAGCGTTGTCACGGTGGATGTGAGCAGGCCGCCGACCACCACAATGGCCAGGGGGCGCTGCACCTCGGCGCCCGGGCCTGTGGCGAACACCAGCGGCAGGAGGCCGAAAATCGCCGTGGTGGCGGTCATCAGCACCGGGCGCAGGCGCTGGCTGGCGCCCGCGCAGATGCGTGCCGGCAGTGCTCCCGGCAAATGCGCCTGCTGCTGGAAATGGCTGACCATCACCACGCCGTTCAGCACCGCCACACCGAGCAGGGCAATGAGCCCCACGGAGGCGGGCACGGACAGGTACTCGCCGCTGAGGTACAGGGAGATCACCCCGCCCATCAGGGCGAACGGGATGTTGCCGAGAATGATGCCGGCCAGCGCCATGGAACCGAAGGTGGCGAACAGGATCAACAGAATCAGTACCAGCGCCACCGGCACCACCAGCAACAGGTTGTGCGTGGCACGCTGCTGGTTCTCGAATTCGCCGCCGTACTCCAGGCGGTAGCCGGCTGGCAGAGCGACCTCGCGGGACAACACCTCACGCAGTTCCTCCACGAAACCCACCACATCGCGGCCCTCCACGTTAACCGTCACCGCCCCAAAGCGGCTGCCGCGCTCCCGCTCTATCAACAGCGGGCCTTCGGCGTAGCTGAGGCTGGCTACATCGCCCAGCGTGGCCAGGCTGCCATCGGGCAGGGCCACGCTGCGCGCAGCGAGGTCCGCGACCGTGGCCGGCACCGCTACCGACTGTGAACCGGCCGCCAGGGTGACCGGAATGCGCCGGTTGCCCTGACGCACTTCCGAGATCACGGCACCCTCGATCTGGCTGCGCAGATACCGGGACAGACCCTCCACGGTAAGCCCGTGGGCCGCCGCCAACGCCGGCTTCACTTCCACATTCAGGAACTTGCCGCCCTCGGTGACCGAGGCCTGCACGTCAACCGCGCCCTGCACGCGGGGAATCACCCGGGCAATGTCGTGCATCAGGGCCGCAATGCGCTCGAGTTCCTCACCGTAAACCTTGACGGTTACGTCGCCGGTGCTGCCAGTCAGCATCTCCGACACCCGCATCTGGATGGGCTGCGTAAAGCCGACGTTCATGCCGGGGAAGCCCTCGAGCACCTCACGCACGGCGGCTTCCAGCGCCGTTTTACTGGCAAAGCGCCACTCATCCGTCGGTGCCAGCTCCATGAACACGTCTGTTTCATTCAGGCCCATGGGATCCAGCCCCAGTTCATCGGAACCGGTACGGGTCACGATCTGGCGTATTTCGGGCACCCCGGCGAGCAGCGCCGCACCCACCTGGCGGTCGAGTTCTACCGACGCCTGCAGGGAAATACTCGGGGATTTTTCCAGCTGCACAATCAGATCGCCCTCATCGAGCACGGGCATGAAGGTCTTGCCCATCAGCAACAGGAACACCACGCTCACCACCAGCAGGGCGCCAATGCCGAGCAGCAGGGCACGCGGCCGCCGCAGAACCCGTTCCAGTGCCGCGACATAGGCCGCCTGCAGGCGCAGCATAAAGCGCGGCATTCCCGCCTTGTGCCTGCCGAGCATCAGCGACGCTGCGACCGGTATCAGGGTCAGCGACAGCACCAGCGCGGCCAGCATGGCGTACACAATGGTCAGCGCCACCGGGGTGAACAGCTTCCCCTCGAGGCCACTCAGGGTCAGCAGCGGCGAAAACACAATGATCACGATGAGCGTGCCTGCGACCACCGGCAGCGCGACCTCCTGCGCCGCGCGGTACACCACGTGCAGGCGCGGCAGGCCGGGGTTGTTGTCGAGGCGACTCAGGGCGTTCTCCACCACCACCACGGAGGAGTCCACCAGCATGCCGATGGCAATCACCAGGCCGCCCAGGCTCATGAGGTTGGCCGTCAGGCCGGTGCCGGACATCAGCAGGAAGGTCGCCAGTGCCGCCAGTGGCAGTGAAATGGATACCACCAACGCGGCGCGCAGATTGCCCAGAAATACCGTAAGCACCGCAATCACCAGCAGGATGGCCTGGAACAGGGCGCTGGAAATGGTGCCAATGGCCGTGCTGATCAAGCGCGCGCGGTCATAGAACACGTTGATCTCGGTGCCGGCAGGCAGGGTCTTTTCCAGTTCGGCCAGGCGCGCCTTGACCCCGTCCACGACAGCTCCGGTGTTGCTGTCACGCAGCGCAATCACCAGGCCCTGCACCGCTTCCTCGCCGTTGCGCGTCACGGCGCCGTAACGCGCCAGGTGACCGATTTCGACATCGGCGACGTCGCGCAGGCGATACACACCGGCGGGCCCCGAATGCACCACAATGTCCTGCAGCGCTTCCAGGGAGTGCACCTGACCCTCGACCCGCACCACCAGCACATCATTGCCGAGCAGGATGCGGCCGACACCGGCATTCAGGTTCTGCTCGACGATGGCGGCCTCCAGCGCATCGATGCCCAGGCCCAGCTCGGAGAGCACCACCGGGTGCGGGGTGACCTGGTAGGTCCTGGCGTAGCCGCCGAGCACGTTCACATCAGCCACACCCGCCACCGTGCGCAGTGCCGGGCGGATCTCCCACTCCAGCAGCTGGCGCTTGTCCTGCAGCGAGAGTCGGGGATTCTCGATGGTAAACATGAACATCTCGCTGAGCGGCGTGCTCATGGGTGCCAGGCCGCCCTCCACCGGGAAAGGCAGGCCATCAAGAATGCCCGCCAGGCGCTCATTCACCTGTTGCCGCGCCCAGTAGATGTCCGTGCCATCGACGAAATCCAGCGTGATGTCGGTAATGGCATATTTGGTCGTGGAACGCAGCATCGACTGCCGGGGAATGCCCAGCAGCTCGGTTTCCAGCGGGTAGGTGACCCGCTGTTCGATTTCCTCCGCCGTCATGCCCGGCACCTTGAGGATGAGCTTGACCTGTGTCGGGGCGATGTCGGGATAGGCATCAATGGGCAGCGCGAGCCAGGCTCGCAGGCCGAGGCCCGCCAGCGCGAGGGCTGCCACGCACACAAACAGGCGCTGGGTCAGGGAGAAACGCAGCAACGCTTTCAGCATGTCACTCGCCACCCAGGCCCATGAGGACACCCTGAACAGCGGACACCGAACTGCTCAACACGTCGCGCCCCGCAAGGTCGACCGCGGAGGTCACCGCGTAATCCTCGCCGACCGGCTGCAGCAGCGCCACCGGCACCAGCTGCAGCACCCCGTCGCCGCGGAGCAGCACATGCGCCTGTTCTTCCCAGGTAAACACCGCCGAGCGCGGCACCCGATGCGCCGCGTGGCGATACAGCGGCGTTGCCCCCAGAACACCGTTGAGCGGCGCCCGGCAGGCCGCCGTTACGGGCGCACTCCAGGCGACCAAGGAAAAGCCACGGGCAACGCCCTCCAGCTCCTCCACATCCAGCCGACAACCCGCCAGCTGCACGCCGGTCAGCCTGTCCGCATCCTGCGCCGGGACCAGGAGCTGCACGCGCAGCTCACCCGGCGCCAGGAAGGCCGCCACCTCATCACCCGCCACCAGGGCCGTCTGGCGGCTCTCGAACTCGATATAGCCATCGATGGGAGCGTGCAGGGTGATGGATTCCACGTCGTCCTGCGGTGGGTCTACCAGCTCCATAAAATGCCGCATGTGTTCATACTCCAGCTGCAGCGCAAGGTAGTTGTCCACGATGGCGACCCACCGATCTTCCGCGAGCGCCTGCTGCTCATAGGAGGCGCGGCTGCGCTGGTAGCGAGCCTCGGCACTGCGATAGCGCCTTTCCATGGCACTGAACTCAAGCAGAAAATGATGAATCTCCGGCCCTTCCAGCACAACGAAAGGCTGCCCGGCCACCACCTGGGCGCCATTGCGTACCAGGTAATGCGCCCGCCGCACATCACGCGGCAACTGAATGCTGTACTGGCTGCCGGTGCGATGGGTGACCTGCGCCCGCACCGTGGGCCCCGGGACCTCCGCAATGGGCTGTACCGCCGTATAGTCAAGCCGCAAGTCACCCAGCGCCGCAAGGGGCACATCCGACCCGAACCCCAGCGCCGGCCAGCACAGGGCCAGCAGCATCCATACCGCGTGTTTCATAAGGGTAGTCCCGCTGTCTGCCGCAACCGCGCGGCGTTATACTCGATGTGCGCGTCGATCAGCGACGCTTCGCTGCGCCGCTCCAGCACCTCCAGCAGGCGCCGGATCACCAGCTCCACCTCCACCTCACTGCCCGAACGCAGCGCCAGCAGTTGCGCTTCGATGCGCTCGCCGACCTGCGCCGATGCCTGCAGCAGCTCACGCCGCTCACGCAAGCGCTGTGCTTCAGTGGAGAGGGCAATCCACTCCTGCCGGATACTGGTGCGCAAGGTGTCGTGCTGGCGGGAAAAGTCGCGGCCCAGCGCCGCGCGCTGCGCCTGTCCGGCGCGGTTGTCCACCTCGAAGAACCCCAAAGGCACTTCTACGGCAAGGCCGTACTGGTGCTCTGCGGGACCGGGACCATCCAGGCTGCGCGCTGTCAGGGCCAGGTTCCAGTCCACCGCTGCCGGGTCATTCAGCGCAATCAGCGCCTGCTGTTGCTCGCGAGCCAGGGCCAGCAGCGCCAGCTGCGGGTGCCCACTGTAATCGGGCGCTTCGGGTTGCGGCGTGGCCTCCACGATCCGCGCCGGCACCGCCGGCAGACCGGTGAGCGCGACAAAGCCGGCCTGGGCAGCGCGCTGCCGGGCCAGCCCATCGGCCACGGCGAGTTCGGCATCGAGCCGCTCCTGGGTCAGCAGCAGCGCTGCATAGCCCGGTATGGCGCCGGCATCGGCCTGCAACACCGCCCGCTGCTCCAGCTCCCGCAGCAGCTCCGCTCGTGCCCGCGACTGCGCAAGCTCCAGCGTCGCAAGGCGGTGTTCCCAGACGGCATTGCGGATCAGCCCGGAGAAAAACCAGGCGCGATAGCGCTGCTGCGTCTCTCGCAGATTGTCCTGCAGGGCGGCCAGGTTCTCATCGAGATCACGACGCTGCAGCGACTTGAAGGGCAGGTTGAGGGACAGCTCGGTCTCGTCGGTGCCCGCACGCTGGTCACTCTGCAATCGGCTGGCGGACAGCGAGGGCAGCGCAGCCAGCAGACCGTTGCCCCCGTCGGACTCCGCTGAGACCTCCGCCGTATAGCCGTGATGGACAAGCGTCGCGTTCAGTACCTCGTGCAGCGCCAGATCGCTGGCAAGCTGCGCCTGCACCGGCACCGTGCAGCACAGCGCCGAGAAAACGAGTGCGCGGAAAAACGGCTGGCGCATACCTCCCTGCCTCATACATTACGTCTCCTTTGCTCCATTACACCATGTCCCCTGTGCCCTGTCCTTGCGATGCGTCAGGGAAACGGCGCCCGACCCGCTGCATGGCCAAGAAAACGCGCCGCGAAGGCGGTACGCAATGCCCATCAGAGCGGATTCTTTGCTATTCTTACGCGCTTGCCATCGCTGCTTCGGCGGCACGTCATCTGACTGGATCCACCGAGGCCCACATGCCTGATTACCGCTCGAAAACCTCCACCCACGGCCGCAACATGGCGGGCGCGCGCGCGCTGTGGCGCGCCACCGGCATGCAGGACGGCGACTTCGGGAAACCCATCATAGCCGTGGTGAACTCCTTTACCCAGTTTGTGCCCGGTCACGTTCACCTGAAGGACCTGGGGCAGCTGGTTGCCCGCGAAATCGAGGCCGCGGGCGGAGTGGCCAAGGAGTTCAATACCATCGCCGTGGACGACGGTATCGCCATGGGCCATGACGGCATGCTCTACAGCCTGCCCAGTCGCGACATCATTTCCGACTCGGTAGAGTACATGGTCAACGCACACTGTGCGGATGCCATGGTGTGTATTTCCAACTGCGACAAGATCACCCCCGGCATGCTGAATGCCGCCATGCGACTCAACATCCCGGTAGTGTTCGTCTCCGGCGGGCCAATGGAAGCCGGCAAGACCAAACTGTCCGAGCACAAGCTGGACCTGGTTGACGCCATGGTGATCGCCGCCGACAGCGACGCCAGCGATGAACAGGTTGCGGAATACGAGCGCTCCGCCTGCCCTACCTGTGGCTCCTGTTCCGGCATGTTCACGGCAAATTCCATGAACTGCCTGACCGAAGCCCTGGGGCTCAGCCTGCCCGGTAACGGTTCCACCCTGGCCACGCACGCCGACCGCGAGCAGCTGTTCCGCCGCGCCGGCCGCCTGGTGGTGGAGCTGTGCCAGCGCTACTACCAGCGGGAGGATGCCAGCGTATTGCCGCGCAATATCGCCAGCTTCAAGGCCTTCGAGAATGCGATGAGCCTGGATATCGCCATGGGCGGCTCCACCAATACCATTCTGCACCTGCTCGCAGCGGCCGAAGAGGCCGAACTCGACTTCACCCTGCAGGACATCGATCGGCTGTCGCGCCGTGTACCCCAGCTGTGCAAGGTGGCGCCGAACACCCCCCTGTACCACATGGAAGACGTGCACCGCGCCGGTGGCATCATGGCGATTCTCGGCGAACTGGATCGCGCCGGACTGCTGCACCGGGACTGCCCCACCGTGCACAGTCCGACGCTGGGCGCGGCACTGGATACCTGGGATATCGTGCGCACCAGCGATGCGGCAGTACACCAGTTCTACAAATCGGGCCCTGCCGGCATACCCACCCAGGTGGCCTTCAGCCAGGACACCCGCTGGCCCAGCCTGGATCTCGACCGGGAGAACGGCTGTATTCGCAATATCGACCACGCTTTCTCCCTTGAGGGCGGACTTGCCGTCCTGTTCGGGAACATTGCTGAAAACGGCTGTGTGGTAAAGACCTCCGGCGTCGATGACAGCATTCTGGTGTTCTCCGGCCCCGCCTACATCTGTGAGAGCCAGGAGGGCGCCGTCGCCGACATCCTCGAGGGCAGGGTGCAGGCCGGGGATGTGGTGATCATCCGCTACGAGGGCCCGCGGGGCGGCCCGGGGATGCAGGAAATGCTCTACCCCACCAGCTATCTGAAATCGAAGGGGCTGGGCAAGGCCTGCGCACTGCTGACGGACGGCCGCTTTTCCGGTGGCACCTCGGGCCTGTCGATCGGCCACGTATCGCCCGAGGCGGCCTCGGGTGGCGCCATCGCCCTCGTCGAACACGGTGATACCATTGACATCAACATTCCCGAACGCAGCATCAATGTGCGGCTGAGCGATGAACAGCTGGCCGCCCGGCGCGCCGCCATGGACGCCCGGGGCAAGGACGGCTGGAAGCCTGCAGAGACTCGACCACGCAAGGTCAGCGCGGCGCTGAAAGTGTATGCGAGCATGGTGACCAGCGCCGATCGCGGTGCGGTACGCGACCTGTCGCTGCTCGACTGATGCACAGACACGCCCCGCGAGGGCCGGAGCAGGCATGAACCCGTTCAAAATACTCAGTGCCATCAGCTCAGGCAGCTTCAAGGGCCACTTCGGCCAGTACGGCGAGGACGTGATCGTGCGCAAACTGGTCAAGCCGAACCGGGCGCCCGGCCGCTACCTGGATCTCGGCGCGTTTCATCCCTTCCGTTTTTCCAACACTGCCTACCTGTGGATGTGCGGATGGCAGGGCGTGAATGTGGACGCCAATGCCAACAGCATCCGCCTGTTTGATCGCGTGCGGCGCGGTGACCGCAACATCTGCGCCGCCGTCGTCAGCGAGGCAGAAATCAGCGACGGCCTGACCGAGGTGAACCTGATGCTGCCGCAGGTGACCAAGACACGCGATGGCATCAGCGCGCTGGGGTCGATCAGCAGCGACAGGGCGGAACTGAAGGAACTGGTGCGGGCGGTGCCGGTCCCGACCCTCAGCGTCAACCGCATCCTCGCCGAGAACCAGGGCGAGGAAATCCGCTATATCAACATCGATATCGAGGGCTATGATGAAAAAATCGCCTGCGATATCGATCTGCAGCGTTTTCGGCCGGAAGTCATTTCCGTGGAAGAGTATGGCCCCAACCTGGCCGCACTGGCCAGCGGCAGGGTATGCACCCACCTGCAGGCGCACGGCTACCACCTGTTCGCGCGCGCCGGCTATACCTCCATTTACGTGCGCGAGGAGTGACGGCGCAGCCCACGTGTCAGTCACGCGGCTCTTCGGAAAAGACTTTCCGGCCAGAGAACATCGCGGAAATCAGACCGTTGCGCTCGCGCAACTCAGTGATCACCACGGCGGCGATGTGCAGGGGAATGGCCAACACCAGGCCCCAGAAACCGAGTTCGTGCAGCTCAATAAACGGCTTGCGAAAGGTGCGCATGGCCGCGTAAGCGTCGGCATCCAGCAGCGGGGTCTGCGCGGGCTTCAGGCCGACCAGCTGCTCTGCACTGGCACCCGGCACCGCCACCCAGTCCAGGAACAGGTGCCCGAAGGGCGGCAGATACAGGTCGGTACCGGCGAGCACCAGGCCGGTAACGCACTGGTTCACAAGCAACAACAGCAGCAGGGCCACCATCAATCGTCCGAGGGGATTGTGTCCACGGTAGGGCGGCGGTTTGCCCGCGCGCAACCCACGCAGGTAGCCGACAAGGGCCTGCCCATAGCCGCGTCCTCCCGGTAAAGCGGCTGACCAGCGCGCGTAACGGTTCCCGACAAATCCCCAGACTATGCGCCAGAGCAGGTTGATGGCGAACACGTAACCTATCCACACATGCAGCGTTTTCAGTGCCACCTTGCCCTCGCCGCTGATGCCCAGTGTGCCCGCGTTGAAGATAACGAGGCCGACACCGAGCAGGCCCAGCACACAGAGCACGTTGATCCAGTGGAACCAGCGGGTCGTGGCATCCCACACCGGGTGTGATCGCAAAGCTGACGATTGACGCATGGACATCCCTCCTGAGGATTGTGCCTGACGTTATTGTGCACGCCTTTTCTGAAGCCATGCTTAACGCAACCGGATCCCCGTATTACTCCGGCAGAAGTCGTGTTTCCGTGCGAGCGTGTGCCCTGGCCTGCTCCGGGCTGAACCACCATGGCCTGCGCTCACCCGCCGCCCAGAGATGCGCCTGGTCGTTCTGGTGGCGCTGCAGATGCCGCTCGACAACCCCGCCAGCGAGGATCGCTTCGACCTTGTCCGGGTCGGCAAAATCCACCACCAGCTTCAGCGAGGCGAAAAAACCCGCCGCAAAGGGCTGCTCGAAGTCGTAAATGCCGCGGTTCAGCGTTTCGCCGCTGCCACCGCGCGGCACCGCAAAACTGCCGGCGAGGCCGCTGCCCAATCCGCTGGGGCGCAGCGGGCTGACAAAATGCAGGCTGTGTGCCTCGCCCCAGTGCCAGGCCGAGGGGTCTTTGCCCTGCAGGCCCTCAAGCAGTGCCCGGGCCCGGGGTGCCGCGGCCCGAATGACATCCGCCAGTGTCTCGCGGTGGGGTGTTGCGGTGTCGTCGAACCACGCGGCGTCGGGGGTCGCCAGTAGCGCCTCGAAACGCTGCTGCCAGAAGTACCAGGTGGACAGCATCTCGGCCGCCAGCGCCTCACCCAACTCATCGGTAAAGGTGCCCAGGGCAATTTCCCGATACAGCGCCTGGTAGATCAGCGGTGCAGGACTGTCTGCACGGTCGACGCCATCCCAGGTTGCCAGCAGGGCATGCAGGTCCCCCTGCGCGGGCTCGGTGGCCAGCGCATCGAGGATATGCGGCAACAGCGTGTCGCTTTGCAGGTTGCGGTTGTCGGCCATCAGCGCCCAGTGATCCGCCACGGTCATAGCATGGGCCTGGTTGAGCACCTGGCCCATGCGCAAATAGCGGTAGTCCGGTGAGAGGTAATTGGTGTAATACCAGGGAAAGCCTGCCGGGCGGGTATCGTGGTTTGCCGTGCCGACCCAGCCCCGCGACGGGTTGTACGCTGCGGGCATCTGCGCCTTGGGTATCCAGCCTGTCCAGTCATCGCTGCCATCGGCGGGCACCGCTCGCGGCAGGCTGCCATCGCCACCCGCGCGCAGGGGCAGCGCGCCGGATGCGCGGTGCCCGATGTTGCCCTGGTCGTCTGCGTAGACGAAATTGAACATCATCAGGTCGATATCCTGCACCCGCGCGTCAAACTCCCGGGCGTTCGCGGCGTCGAGCAGCCCCTCGATGCCCAGCTGGGGCGCATGTTTTTCCCAGGCCGTGGTGCGCAGTACCAGCACCCTGTCTCCCTCGGGACCCGCATGGTCGCTGATCACCGGCCCGCGCCGGGTGTAATGCACCACCAGCGGCTGCTCGCGCATCCCCCCCGGCGCCTTGCTGTCCTTGATCTGAACCACCTGCTCGCGGCGCTCGAAGGGCAGGCTGCGCCCGCCTTCCAGGTAGTGCTCCGGGTTAGCAGGGTCCACAGTTTCGACATACACGTCCTGGACGTCGCCGTAGGCATTGGTAACGCCGAAGGCCACGTGTTGCGTGCGCCCCACCAGCAGGCCGGGCAGGCCGGGCAGGGTGGCACCCACGGCCTGGATACCCGGCGCAAACAGACCCACGGGATGAAACATACCCGGGAGAATGCGGTTGTCCAGGTGCGGATCATTGGCCAGCATGGCCCGGCCAGAGGCACTGCGCGCCGCACTGATCGCCCAGTTGTTCGAGCCGATACCACCGTGCCGGGGCGGGTCTGGCGCAAACAGCAGCCTCGCCTTGCCCAGGCCCGCAGCGGCGCCCGCTTCAGGCGCGCTCGCGGCAAGCGCGGGCTGCGCTGCATCGCGATCCAGGTTGCGCAACAGCGGCATCAGTTGCTGCGCGCGCTGCGCGCCCAGCTGATCGACAAGCTGTTGCGCCAACAGCTCCGCCTGGTAATTGGTGGCATGGGTGTAGTGCACGAAGTGAACCAGCGCGACCAGGTCGGCCAGCTCCCAGGTGCGAGCCTCGAGGCCCACCAACCCCAGTTCCAGCGGATGGTCTCCCGCATGTGCGGTCACGTAGGCGTTGACCCCGTCGACGTAGGGCTGCAGCCAGTCCCGGCTGGCCGCACTCAACTGCGCCGCGTGTCGGCGACTGTTGTGCTCTATCCCCAGCACACGCATGCGTATATCGCTGGCGAGACCTGCTTCGCCGATACTGGCGGCCAGACGGCCCTGCCAGGTTGCGCGGAAAAACTCCATCTGGAACAGGCGGTGCTGCGCCGTCACAAACCCCTGGGCGCGCAGCAGGTCAGCCGTGCTCTCGGCAAAGATGTAGGGAATACCCAGGTCGTCGCGCAACACCGTCACCGGCGCACTGAGCCCCGGCAGGGTCAGGGCCGTATCCTGGTCGGGTACGGCGGCAGACTTCACCTGAACCCAGAGCGCAGTACCCGCCACCAGGGCGGCGAGCAACAACGCCAGCAGAATTCGTCGCAGCAACATAGGGCCCCTCTCAGGCTTCGTCGGCAGAGGTCGCGAGACGTGCGCCTTCCGGCAGACCCTGCTCCACCAGGGCCACCAGGTCGTCCTGCAATTTGCCAAGCTCCCGGCGCAAGTGCGCATCCTGTCGCTCGGTACGGCTGTTCAGCACATCGACCACCGCACGCTGGATGACCTCGGTGTTGGCCTCCCAGATCGCCCGGTATTCCGGGGACACGCTGTCGCGGCGCTGGGCCAGCGCCTGCCGCAGGCTGGCCTGCCAATCCGGCTCACGCTGCAGTATCGCATCGAGCCGATCCAGCCAGACCGCGCGCTCGGCCAGCCAGACACTGTCTGAACGGCGCAGGCTGGCACAGCCTACCGCCAGGCGCGTTTTCTGCTCTGTCTGCAGGCGGCCGAGGTAGCGCCGGGCATTGTCCTGCAGGCGCTCGCAGGCATCATCGCGATAATCTGCATCGTCACGTTCCAGATACTTTTCTTCGTACTCGGCCTGCTGCTCGCGCAATTCCCCCATGAACTCATCCAGCTGATCCTGACGCAGGGCATCGGCCAGTACCAGCATCCAGTCCAGAGCCCGCTCCTGCAAACGGTCCAGAGCCTGTTCAGCATCTGCCGTGAGCGCGACCAGCTGGTCGCGGGTCAGCGGTTCGTCGAGGCTGCGCTCCGCCCGCTGTAGCAGTTCAATGTAGCGCGGCAACTCATCCTGCCTGTGCCAGGCAAGAAACGGCTGCAGTTCGCTCTGCAGCAGCGCATCCTGGCTGCGATCGAGGCTGACATAATCACCCAGATACCAGGGGACAAAGAAATCCAGCCGGTTGTAGAAGAACCGCGTGCTGCTGCACCCCGCCAGGCAGAGAAGCAGGAACCCGACCACTGCGGACCGCACGGCGGCGCGTTGTAGCGACACAGCACTCACGGGTAATCCAGCCCGTCGCTGGCGAACAGCATGTCGATATTGCGAAAAGCCTTGAACTCGAGGTAGTTCCCCGCCGGGTCGCAGACGAAACAGGTTTTCTGCTCGCCGCGCCGCGCCGCGAAGCGCACCGTGGGCGCAATCGCAAACTCGACGCCGGATGCCGTGAGCCTGGCAATCAGCTGCTCGAGTTCCTCCCAGGGCAAAACGACACCGAAGTGCGAAGCCGGAATGTCCTCACCGTCGACCGGATTGCGGGCCAGTGACGGCATGGCCCCGGCGGGTACGAGGTGGGCCACCAGCTGGTGCCCCCAGAAATCGTAGTCTATCCAGCGCTCCGAGCGTCGCCCCCGGGGGCAGCCCAGCAGCCCGGCATAGAACCGGTCGGCAGCCTGCAGGTCGTCGACCGGCAGTGCGAGATGAAAGGGGGGGGAGGGCATGCCGGTCACCAGGGCAGGTTGTCGAGGTCGAGGTTGCCGCCACTGATCACAGCGACCACGCGGCGCCCGCGAAACCGTTCCGGATGCGCCAGCAGGGCGGCGAAGCTGACGGCACCGGAGGGCTCCACCACGGTTTTCAGACGGCTCCACTGCAGTCGCATGGCCTGCACAATCTCCGCATCGGATACCGTCAGAATGGTATCCACATGGCGCTGGATAATACCGAAGTTGATGGCCCCGAGGCCCGCCAGCAGTCCATCGGCGATGGTGCGCGGGGCCACGGAAGGCTGCAGGACGCCGAGGCCGAAAGAGCGGAACGCATCATCGGCGCCCTCCGGCTCTGCGGCAACCACCTCCACATCCGGTCGCAGGTGCTTGATCGCCAGGGCGACACCGGACAGCAGGCCACCCCCACCGACCGGCAGCACGATCACTTCGAGGTCGGGCACCTGCTCCAGCACTTCCAGCGCCAGCGTGCCCTGGCCGGCAATGACCCGCGGGTCGGCGTAGGGATGCACCACGTGGGCGCCCGTTGCCGCCACCACCCGCTCCAGGGTGCGCTCCCGCGCCGCCAGCGTGGGCTCGCACTCGATAATCAGGCCACCGTAAGCCGCAACGGCGGCCTTCTTGACTGCCGGCGCATTGGCGGGCATGACAATATGCGCGGCTATTCCACGCGCAGCCGCCGCCTGGGCCAGGGCCGCACCGTGATTTCCCGAGGAATGCGTGGCCACCCCGCCGGCCGCCTCGGTGTCGGTCAAGCCGAACACCGCATTGCTGGCACCGCGGGCCTTGAAAGCGCCCACTTTCTGCAGGTTCTCGCACTTGAAATGCAGGTCGGCGCCGGTGTGCGTGTTCAGCAGGACGCTGCTCATAACGGGCGTGCGATGCACGTGATCGCGAATGCGGGTGTGCGCCGCGGTGATTGCCGAGAAATCCGGAACGGCGTCCCTCATGCCACGCCCCCGGCAGCTAGCGCGGGGCAACAAACTGCAGCCGCCAGCCGGCGCGTCGCCAGAGCAGGTAGCCAAGCAGGAAATTGGTTTGCAGCAGCAGGCTTAACATCCATTCAAAAGCATCCTCGACCGAGTCGTACAATACACCATCCCAGGCCTGCAGCACGACCGTGAGCAACCCCAGCGCCAGCAACAGGCCGCAGAGAACAAGCATGGCGGCGGCAAGCCGCCGGGCGCCGGGCAACTGGGCGGCCAGGGCGCGCAGCTGGGCGGCGAACAGCAACTGCGCGAGGAACGTGAAGGAAAAGAACAGTACCGTGCCAGCGCGCCGCTGCAAGCGCCACGCGTCGCCCGCCTCACCCAGCACCGTGACGTACAGAATCAGCCCCAGGCTGGCCAGCAGGCCCAGCCACAGCATCCAGCGCAGTGCCGGGGCGGAGGCGTTGCCACCGGGAAGAGACCGCAGCCAGGCATAGTTGATCCACCAGTAGAGAGCCAGAATCACGGCGGCGGGCAACATGGTGGCGCGGAACAGGTAACTGGCCGGAGGCTGCCGCCCGGTGGCACTGATTGAGGTGCAGCTATCAAGGTAGGGATTGCACCAGTCAACATGGCCGTAACTGGCCGCCAGCAACCAGGTGAGATGTACCGCGGCGAAGGGCAACACCGCAGCCAGCAGGGCGATGACACGCAGATTCATGCCCCGGAGTTTAGCACCACCCTGTGCTATTCTGCCGCTTTTTGCCAAGCGGAGGTGCAGCGCCGATGGACTCACTGCAACAGCTCACGGCCAGCTTTGCCAACGCGGTCTGGGGCACACCGCTGGTGGTGCTGCTGCTGGGCGGGGGACTGTTTTTTGCCCTGTACTCACGCTTTTTGCCCTATCGCCACTTCGGCCATGCCATCGGCATCATGCTGGGACGACACGATACCCCCGGTGAACCGGGCGAGCTGAGCCACGCGCAGGCGCTGGCCGCAGCACTCTCGGGCACCATGGGCATGGGGAATATTTCCGGCGTGGCGCTGGCCATCGCGGCCGGTGGCCCGGGCGCCGTATTCTGGATGTGGATGTCGGCGCTCGTCGGGATTTCGACCAAGTTCTTCACCTGCACGCTGGGGGTGATGTACCGCGGCAAGGACAGTGCAGGACAGCTGCAGGGCGGGCCCATGTACATCATTCGCGAAGCCCTGCCGCGCGCTTTTTTCCCGCTGGCAATCCTCTTCTCCCTCGCCGGCCTGATCGGCACCCTACCCATTTTCCAGGCCAACCAGCTCACCGCACTCATCCGTGACAACCTGTTCGCCGGGCAGGCCCCGGGCAGTGCAAATCTGCTGATTGGTTGCGTCATGGCCGCCGTGGTGGCCGCCGTGGTCTTCGGCGGGCTACAGCGCGTGGCCAGGGTTGCGGTCACCCTCTTGCCGCTGATGATGGTGACCTACATGGCCATGACCCTGTACCTGCTGCTGCTGCACAGCGAGCGGGTCCCGGGCTTGCTGGCCAGCATTGTTACCGATGCCTTCAATCCCCAGGCGGTGGGTGGCGGCCTGGTCGGTGTGATCCTGATCGGTGTCAGCCGCGGCGTGTTCTCCAACGAGGCCGGGGTGGGTACCGAGGTCATGGCGCACGGTGCCGCGCGCACCAACGAGCCGGTGCGGGAAGGCCTTGTGGCAATGCTCGGCCCGGTAGCGGACACGCTGATTGTCTGCACCTGCACCGCCCTGGTGATTCTGCTTGCGGGCACCTGGCAGGACCCGGGAGAGCTGTCCGGCATCACGCTGACCGCCAACGCCTTCCGTCAGGATCTCGGCAGCCTGGGCAGCGGCCTGCTGCTCTTTGTCACGCTTATTCTGGCCAGCACCACCATGTTCACCATGTGGTATTACGGGGCCAAGTGCTTTGGCTTTCTGTTCGGCGCGCGGCTGCAGACCTATTACCGCTGGTTTTTTGTACTGGCGGTCGTTTTCGGCGCCACGGTCAGCATCGATGTCGTGTTCAACCTGATTTCCGGCTCCTACGGCCTGATGGCCATCCCCACCATGGTGTCCACCCTGTTGTTGGCGGGCAAGGTACGGATGGCGGCGCGGGAGTATTTCCAGCGTCATCCCTACTGAGAGGAACGGCACATGGCGGCTGATCATCCGACGGGCAAAGTGGCGGGCATCCTGGGTGGGATGGGGCCGGAGGCCACCGTGGACTTTATGGCGCGGGTACTGGCGGCGACACCGGCCAGCACGGATCAGGAGCATATCCACATGCTGGTGGACCACAACCCGCATATCCCCAACCGGCATGCCTCCATCGCCGGCAGCGGACCCGATGCCGGACCCGCCCTTGCCGCCATGGCCCAGCGGCTGGAACGTGCCGGCGCGGACTTCCTGGTCATGGTCTGCAACACGGCCCACGCCTACACGGGGGAGATTCGCGCCGTAGTGGGCATTCCCTTTGTCAGTATCATCGATGTGGTGATGGACACTGTATCTGCGCACCCGGCCCGACGTGTAGGCGTGATGGCTGCAGACGGCTGCCTGCAGGCGGGCCTGTACCAACAGGCACTGCGCGCGGCGGGACGCGAGCCACTGCTCTGGAACCACAGTGAGCAGGCGCGCTTCATGGAGCTGCTGTACCGCATCAAGAGTGGGGAGCGCAGCGCCGACCTGCGCAGCGGGCTGCAATCCCTCGCCGCCAGCCTCGCGTTCGGCGGTGCTGAACTGCTGATCGCGGGGTGTACCGAAATCCCGCTGCTGTTGCAGGCCGCGGACACCGGCGTGGAGCTGCTGTCCTCAACAGACCTGCTGGTGGCGAGGACCGTAGCCCTGGCCCGCGGCGACTACGCCGCCGCGGTCTGACCCTGGCGCGCCGCGCGATTGATGGCGCCGAGAATACCCTCCAGCGACGCCTGGATGATGTCGGAGCTACGACCGACGCCGCAGTAGCGCTCGCCGTCGATGTTCAGCTGGATATAGCACACCGCTTCGGCATCGGCGCTCTGGCTAAGGGCGTGCTCGCTGTACTCGACCAACACAATCTGGCGACCGGTGAAGCGCTGCATGGCATCGACAAACGACGCGACAACCCCGTTGCCGGTGCCGGTCAAGGCGCTGCGCGCCGCGCCGTCGAAAATCTCCGCCTGCAGTTGATCAATGCTGTCGGCGCGACTCACCTGGTAATCGCCGAGGCGCCAGCGGCCTGCATCGCTCAGGTAGGTTTGCTGGAACAGATCGTGGATCGCCTCGGGCGTCACTTCAGATTCCTGCTTCTCGGCGAACGCCTGCACGGCAGCGCTGAAGTCTATCTGCAGCCAACGCGGCAGTTCGTAGCCGTAATTGCGCTCCAGCACATAGGCAATACCGCCCTTGCCCGACTGGCTGTTGATGCGAATCACCTCCTGGTAGGAGCGGCCGATATCTGCCGGGTCGATCGGCAGGTAGGCGACCTGCCAGGGCGCCTGCGCCTCGCGCCGGGACAGACACTTCTTGATGGCGTCCTGGTGGCTGCCGGAGAACGCCGTGAACACCAGCTCCCCGGCGTAGGGGTGGCGGGGATGCACGGGTAACTGGGTGCACTCTTTCACCGTCTGGATGATTTCGTCCATGTGTGCGAGCTGCAGCTGTGGATCGACGCCCTGGCTGTAGAGGTTCATGGCCATGGTGACGATGTCCATGTTGCCGGTGCGCTCGCCATTGCCCATCAGCGTGCCCTCGACGCGGTCGGCGCCGGCCAGAACACCGAGCTCGGCCGCGGCTACCGCACAGCCCCGGTCGTTGTGCGTATGCAACGAGATCAGCAGGGCTTCGCGGTTCCTGACGTGATCGCAGAACCACTCGATCTGGTCCGCGTAGACGTTGGGCGTACTCATCTCCACCGTTGCCGGCAGGTTGATAATCACCGGATGCGCAGGCGTCGGCTGCCACACCGCCGTCACTGCGTCGACCACCTCCACGGCAAAATCCAGCTCGGTACCGGTAAAGCTTTCCGGCGAGTACTCAAACACCCATTCCGTGTCCGGATAGCGGGCCGCCACATCGCGCACCAGCTCGGCGCCCTTGACCGCGATATCAATGATGCCCGCGCGATCGAGGCCAAACACCTGCTCGCGCTGCACCGTCGAGGTGGAGTTGTACACGTGCACAATGGCGCGGCGAGCCCCGCGCAAGGCCTCGAAGGTCTTCTCGATCAGCTCCGGGCGCGCCTGGGTGAGCACCTGGATGGTGACGTCCTCAGGAATGCGGTTGTTCTCGATCAGCTCCCGGCAGAAGTTGTAGTCGTGGCTGGAGGCAGAGGGAAACCCCACCTCGATTTCCTTGAAGCCAATCTTCACCAGCTGGTCCCACAGGCGCGATTTCTGCCGCGCCGTCATCGGCTCGATCAGGGCCTGGTTGCCATCGCGCAGGTCGACGCTACACCAGCGCGGCGCCTGGGTAATCTGCCTGTCCGGCCAGCGGCGCGCCGTCATGCGCACGGGCGCGAAAGGCGGGTATTTGCGATGATCAAATTGGCTCATGGCCCTGTCCTCTGTCGGTTCTGCCCGGGCGGCGAATACATGCGGCTGTACATCTGGGGGCGCGCAGGGTTGTGTCCTGCCTGACCAGCTCTTGTGAAGCCCGCTGTGCTGCACATCCGCCCGGGTCAAGCGGGGTGCATTGCGGCAACAGATGCTGCATCAGCCGAAGGCATAGTATAACGCCTGTGAGACGGAGGATTCCTGCAAATAACCACCGACCTCGGGCCAAAATTAGTGTTTATACTTAATTTTTTATATTTTAATAGTGATTACGCCTATGTTAGCCTTATTTCCCGCATTCTGAACCAACGTATCAAACGCACCCGGAGGAGGGCGTGGCATGGCCTGCTGGCTGTTGAAAACCGAGCCGGATACCTTCAGCCTGGACGATCTGGCGGCGCGGCCCGCGCAGACCGAGCCCTGGGACGGCGTGCGCAACTACCAGGCGCGCAACTTCCTGCGCGACGGCATGCAGCCGGGCGATGAGGTCTTTATCTACCATTCGAGCTGCGCGGTGCCGGCCATTGTCGGGCTGGCCGACGTGGTGGGCCCGGCGCGGCCCGACCCGAGCCAGTTCGACCCGCACTCACCCTATTACGACCCGCGCAGCGACCGCGACAACCCGCGCTGGGTGCTGCGCGATATCCGCTACCGCAGCCACCTGCCGCGCCCGCTGCCGCTCGCCGAACTCAGGCTGCACGCCGCGCAACTCGAGGGCTTTGCGCTGCTGCAGCGCAGCCGCCTGTCGGTCATGCCGGTGGCGCCCGGGCACCGCAACCTCATTCTGCAACTGGCAGCCGGCGCATGAAGCTGGACCGCATCGACCGCCGCATCCTGGATATCCTGCAAAAAGAAGGGGGCATCAGTAATCTCGAGCTCGCTGACCGGGTTGGCCTCTCGCCCACGCCCTGCGCGCGCCGGGTGAAAAGGCTGGAGGACTCTGGCCTGATCCTCGGCACCGTTACCCTGCTCGACCAGTCTCGCCTGGGGCTGAAACTCACGGCCTACATCGGCATCAGCATGGATCGGCACACACCCGACCGCTTCGACGCCTTCGAGGAGCAGGTACGGGCCTTTCCCGAGGTCATGGAGTGCTCGGTGGTCACCGGCCAGAGCGCTGACTACCTGCTGAAGGCCGTTATACCGGATATGCAGCACTATGAACGCTTCCTGCTCGGCAAGCTCACGCGCATTCCCGGCGTAACCGGTGTGCACTCCAGCTTCGAGCTGCGGCGGGTAGTGCAGAACACCGCGCTGCCCCTGGATCATGTGGACAACGACACCGAGGTGTGACGGGTCTCGGTGCCGGGCCGGCACCGCGCACCTGGCCCGCGGCCAACACAGTGCTTGCCCGAACTTCGCCATTGGACGCATGATGGGCGTGCCAGAACGGGAGTCATGCCATGCTTGATATGCAGAACAAAGTGGCCCTGGTAACCGGTGGCGCCAGCGGCATGGGGCGCATCATCGCCCTGCGCCTGGCCTCGCGCGGTGCCCGGGTGGTGATTTTCGACGTCAACGAGGCCGGGCTCGAGGCAACCTGTGCCGAGGACGACCGCATTCGCGCGCAGCGCTGCGACATCGGCGACCTGGGCGATGTGGAGCGGCAGGTCGCGCGGGTAGAGCAGGAAACCGGCCCCATCGATCTGCTGGTACACGCCGCGGCACTGATGCCCAGCCACAAACTGATCGACCATACCCATGACGGTATGGAACGCCTGTTTCGCATCAACTATTTCGGCACCACCTACATGATCCGCAGCGTACTGCCGTCGATGCTCAGCCGGCGCAGCGGCCGCATTATCGCCTTTGGCTCGGTGGCCGGGTACGCATTGGTCACCCACATGGGCGGCTACTGTGCCACCAAGTCCGCTGTGAACACCTATGTGGAGATACTGCAGAATGAGTTGCGGGACTCCGGGGTGCAGGTGCACCTGGTGTGCCCACCGCCCGTCAACACGCCACTGATCGACCAGACGCTGGCGACAGATGGGCCCGCCAGCCTGATTGAGGCAAAGAAAACGGGCCGCCTGTCCGACCCGGAAAAAATTGTCACGGCGATCGAGAAAGGCATTGCCAGAAACCGGGATATTATCTACCCGGGTGAGGCCCGCCTGCTCATGCTCTGGCACGCGCTGCTGCCGCGACTGTGGTGGAAAACGGTGTTGAAGTTCGAGAAACAGTGACCGGGTAGCCGATGCGCGTGATAGCATCCGCGACCCATGAGTTCACGACACCTCACCGCTGATTCCCCCTGGCTGCTGGCCCTGCTGGCGACGCTGGTTGCGCTGGGTCCGCTCAGTGTGGATATGTACCTGCCCGCCATGCCCGCCATGCGGCTTGCACTGGACACCGACGTGGGCAGCATTCAACTGACCCTCAGTGCCTACCTGGCCGGCTTCGCCGTGTTTCACCTGTTCTGCGGGCCCCTGGCCGACCGTTACGGCCGCAAGCCGGTCATTACCGCAGGCACCTTGCTGTTCATTGCCGCCTGCGTCGGCTGCAGCCTGGCCACCACGATCGACGAGCTTCTGGCCTACCGCTTTCTGCAGGGCATCGGCGCCTGTGTCGGGCCGACACTGGCACGCACTATCACCCGCGACCTGTTCGGGCCGCGCCGGGCTGCGCGCGCCCTGTCCCTGATCGCCATGCTGATGGCGCTGGCACCTGCCGTGGCACCCAGTCTGGGCAGCCTGCTGACCCTGTTCTTCCCCTGGCGCAGTATTTTCGTGTTTCTGGGGCTGTACGGTGCACTGGTCCTCATTGTACTCAACCGCTACCTGGGCGAGTCGCTGCCGGTGCGCCAGAGCCTGCACCCCGGCACCATCCTGCGCAATTACAGCGTGCTGGTGCGCAGCGGGCGTTTCATGGCGGTCGTGGTCAGCAGCTCGGTGGTCTACGCCGGCATGATGGTCTATCTCGCGTCATCCGGCTTTGTCTACATCGAGATGCTGCAGCTGCCGGTGAAGTACTTCGGCCCGATATTCCTCACCACCGTGGCGGGCTATATCGCGGGCAGCGCAGTGAGCGCACGACTCGCCACACGCCTGGACTCCACCCGCGTGTTGCTCATCGGCACGGTGGTGGTTGCCGTCGCCAGCCTGGGCATGGCGATCGCGGGGACCCTGTTCGACACCAGTGTCGCGGCGCTGGCGGTACCAATGATGCTGTATACCGCGGGTATGGGGCTCACGCTGCCGCATGCCATGGGCCTCGCACTCCAGCCCTATCCGCACATGGCCGGCACCGCATCCGCGCTGCTCGGCTTTATCCAGATGGCCGTCTCGGCGGTGGCGGGAGGCCTGATCGGTCTGTTCCTGCACGACTCACCACAACCCATGCTGGCGGGGATTCTGCTGCTCGGCCTGGCGGGGCTTGCGCTCGCACTGCTGGCCCGCAAACTGCACAGCCGCAACCCCGAGGACACGCCGGCGCACTGAACCCGGTCCGTGCGCGGCAGGACACTGACCGGCCGCACGGGCTGTGGCATACTGCCGCTTCGCTTTTACCGGAGAATCGCGCCGTGGACAGCGCTGCAGACGTTACCCAGCTTATCGGCAATACACCGCTGTTGTACCTGCGCCAGGTGTCTGAGCGCACGGGCTGCCGTATTCTGGGCAAGGCGGAATTCATGAATCCCGGCGGCTCCGTGAAGGATCGCACTGCGCTCGGCATTATCCGCGCCGCGGAGGCCAGCGGTGAACTGCGCCCGGGTGGCAGAATCGTGGAAGGTACGGCGGGTAACACCGGCATCGGGCTGACACTGCTGGCCAATGCCCTGGGCTACACCAGCACCGTCGTCATGCCGATCAGCCAGAGCCGGGAGAAGATCGACACCCTGGAACTGCTCGGCGCCGACCTGCACCTGGTGCCGGCCACGTCTTACAGCGAACCGGGCCACTACGTGCACACCGCACGGAGACTGGCAGAGAAGTATGCCGCCACCGAGGCCGCGGGCGCCATCTGGGCGCGGCAGTTTGACAACCTGGCGAACATGAACATCCACCGCGACACGACGGGCGAGGAGATCTGGCGGCAGACCGGGGGCGAGATTGACGGCTTCATCTGTGCCGTGGGTACCGGGGGCACCCTGGCGGGTGTGTCCCAGGCACTCAAGGCGCACAGCGAGAGCATCACCATCGGCCTCGCCGATCCGCAGGGCGCCTCGTTGAGCCACTACTTCAACTGCGGCGAACTCGCGCCGAGCGCGGGCAGTTCGATCATGGAGGGGATCGGCATCAACCATGTGACGGGCAACGTGGCGCAGGCCAGAGTGGACACCGCGTTTACCGTGACGGATGCAGAGGCCCTGCCGCTGCTGTTCGATCTGCTGCAGTACGAGGGCCTCTGCCTGGGCGGCTCTGCCGGGGTCAACATCGCCGGTGCGGTGAAGCTTGCGGAACACCTGGGGCCCGGGCACACCATCGTCACGATCCTCTGCGACTACGGCAATCGCTACCAGAGCAAGCTGTTCAACCCCGCGTTCCTGCACAACAAGGGCCTGCCGGTACCCCCCTGGCTGGACATCTGACCCACCCCCTCATTGGCACTACGGAGACCCCCCATGAAACTGGGCATTATCAGCGGCAGTCATCGCCCCGATTCACAGAGTGGCAAGGTTGGCCGCTATATCAGGCACACCCTGCTGGAGCGCAAGCTCTGCGACGATGTCTGGTTCCTCGACCTCGGCAAAGATCCGCTGCCTCTCTGGGAGGAGGGTGTCTGGGATGCGGAGGACGCGCGGTGGCAGGCGATCCTAGATCCGCTGCGCACTGCCCTGCACGGCTGTGACGGCTTCATCCTGATTGCGCCGGAGTGGCACGGCATGGTGCCCGCCGCCCTGAAGAACTTCCTGTTGCTGTGGACCGCCGGTGGCGAGCTCGCGCACAAACCCGGGTTGATCGTTACCGTATCGGGTTCCATCGGGGGCGCCTATCCGGTGGCGGAATTGCGCATGAGCGGGTATAAGAACAACCGCCTGTGCTTCATACCGGAGCACCTGATCGTGCGCAATGTAAACGGGGCGTTCAACGAGGATGAAAACGACAACGACCAGGACCCCCACACCTATCACCGCGATCGACTGATCTACTGTCTGGAGCTGCTCAGGGAATATGCCCTGGCATTGCGCCAGGTGAGAGCCAGCGGTAAAGGTGCTCTGGACGTGTATCCCAGCGGCATGTGAGTGAAGCGGGCCGGTCAGCTGGCTGGCGCGAAGACTTCCACACGGTCGCGGCCGGCGTCCTTGGCCCGGTACAGCGCCTCGTCGGCCCGGCTGAGCAGCAGGTCGATGGTATCCCCCGGCCTGGCCTCGGTAATGCCGGCACTGAAGGTGACCTTCACAGGCTGTTTATCGACGTGCAGGGCGGTGCCCGTTACCGCCAGTCGCGCGCGATCAAGCAACACCCGCGCCTCCTGCGGCGATGTATCCGGCAGTAACAGTACAAACTCCTCACCGCCGTAGCGCGCCAGCACGTCGGTCTCGCGCAGCTGCCGCTGCCAGACATCGGCGACATGCCGCAGGGCGCGGTCACCGAAACTGTGCCCGTGGTTGTCGTTCAGCCGCTTGAAATGGTCGAGGTCGATCATGGCCAGGCACAGTGAGTGCCCCTGGCGCAGGGCCCGGGCCAGATCGCGCTCGGCGACCGTGCGAAACGCGCGGCGATTGAGCAGGTTGGTGAGGTCATCGCGGGTGGCGAGGTGCTCGGCCCGCAGCTGGTGCGTGCGCCCCACAGCGAGGATGCGCTGCATGGTCATCAGCGTCACGCCGACGAAGCCCATCACCAGCGCCGGGATGCCGAAATTATAGGGCAGGAGGTAGCTGTAGGAATTCAGGGGCAACACGTAGGGCTCGTCCTGCAACCAGTCGGAGTAGCCGTGGAAGCCCCGCAACAGCACCACGCCGCTGTAGATCAGCAAGCTGACGCCCACCAGCAGCTGGGCGGGACGCGTGGCAGGATCCTCGCGACTCTTGAACAGCAGCCAGATCGCCTGCAACGGCAGTAAACCCGCGATTGTGGAGTACACCCCCATGAGGAAATCCGAGTTGCCGTCGTCCACCCAGTAGTGGACGTTGAAGGCGACCATGACTCCGACGCTGGCGGGGACTGTCCACCAGGGCAGGGGACGGCCCATGAAGTGGAAGATGCCGATCAGGAACAGGGCTTCACCGGTCAGCTGACCCGCGTTGCCCAATACATTGAGCACCGGGCTGCCGGTGGCGATAAAGCCGAAAAACAGGACGATACCCGCAATTAGCGTCCAGCTGCCGGCCATCCAGAACACGGGGCCAGCGTAGGGACGCGAGACATACCAGAGCGCGGTGGAGCAAATGGCAACCGCCAACAGCAGGCAAACGCCCAGCAGCATTGGCGAGTAGTAAATGGCCTCCACGGCGCGCTCGGTCAGACCTCCGATATCAGGAGGCGGCGGCGGTCTGCGCGGCAGCGCGCTCTTTTTCGATAAGGAAATCCGCCAGCTTCAGCATGTTCGCCTGGCTGCCCGCCTTGCGGATGCTGATGCGGTACTTGCCGTTCACCATCATTTCCGGCGTGCCGGTAATCTTCGCTGCGCGGGCGCGGCTGTTGGCCTGACGCACCTGGCTGCTGACCCCAAACGAGGAAAACGCCTTGTCGAAGTCTTCACCGCTGACGCCATTGGCCGTAAACAGCTGGCGAATTTCCGCTTCCGAACCCAGCCGCTTGCCATCCACATTCATGGCCTGAAACATCACCGTGTGCAGGGAATCCAGCACCCCCAGTACATCGGCGGTATAGAACATGGCGGCATGCAGCTCCATGGGCTTGTTCCATACGGCAGGCGAACCCTTGAAGTCGACGTCATCGGCCAGGGTTTCCTTCCAGCGGCTGATCAGGGGGTCAAAGGTGTAGCAGTGCCCACAGCCGTACCAGAAAAACTCCACCACTTCGATCTTGTCCGGGTCGGCTGTGCGCAGTGCCGGCACGATCAGGTCGTAGTGGGTGCCCTCTTCCCAGTCTGGGGTGTCGGCGTCCTGGGCGACGGCTGCGAGGGGAGTCAGCAGCATCAGGGCAAGGGCGAAAAAACGCTTGAACATGAGATTCTCCATTGTCAGATTACCGTTATCAGACCACGATTCCGGCGTACCGTTCTACCCCGGATAAAAAAGGTGGCTCAATGGCCACCTTTTCCGATACTGCTGAAGCGGCTTATTTCAAGCCGGCGGCGTAGCTGGCAACGGCTTCGATTTCCATGTCGCTGAGGCCAAACGCGTTGGCGCGCATGATCTTGGTGTCGCCGTCGTTGGTGCGCCCGGTCGGGTCTTCATAGCCCTTGCGGTAGGCACGCAACTGCGCCGCAATGTACTCGGGGTGCTGGCCGTGCAGGGCGGGGTAACCCGCCAGCGCATTGCCCCTGCCGTTGGGTGAGTGACAGCCGCTGCAGGCGGCAACCTTGCGCTCCGCAACGCCAGCGCGGTAGACCTTCTCGCCCAGTGCGACGAGCTCCGGGTCTGCCTGGCTGCCGGTGACCTGCTTGCTGGCGTAGAAGGCCGCAATGTCCGCCAGCTGCTGGTCGGTCATGTTATCGACCTGGCCGGCCATGGTGGGGATGGGACGTGCGCCATCGCGAATGTCCATGAGCTGCTTGAGCAGATAGCGCTGCCCCTGGCCCGCCAGCTTGGGAAAGTTGGGGGCCGGGCTGTTGCCGTCGGCACCGTGGCAGGCACTGCAGACCATGGTGAGTGACTCACCGGCTGCGGGATCGCCTTGCAGGAACGGCGTCGCCGCACCTGCAGTGTGTGCAAAACCCACCAGGGCTGCGCAAAGAACAAGGGCTTTCTTCATGACACTTCCAGACTGGAACCTAGAGTTACGACGCCTTACTGCGCCGGCGTGGACATGTACGTGATCAGGGCTGCGTAGTCCTCATCGGTGCAATCGAAGCACATGCCCTTGGGCGGCATGGCGTTGAGGCCGTTCTTGACCGACGCGACCAGCGCGTCCATGCCCTTCTCCATTTTCGGAGCCCAGGCGGCGGCATCACCGGTTTTGGGAGCCCCTGCAACGCCTGCGTTGTGGCACACAGCACAACTCTTGTTGTACTTGTCCATGGGCGGCTCCGCCATCGCACCGGCGGCAAAGACCATGGCGCCAACTGCCAACAATTTTTTCATGCTACACCTCTGCTGCTTGTTGCGGGGTAATTCGGGACACGGAGTTTTCCCTCGGTCCCGGGAAAGCTGTGGCATTATATACGAGATACCCCCTGCAAAAAAGGCAAGCGCATCTCATGCAAGCACCCGCTCCGGAACGGCCCGACTACCGCAGTGCCCGTTTCCAGACCAGCGCCAGCCGGCTCTCACAATGCCCCGAAGACACGGGCTGGGAGGTGGCCTTCGCCGGCCGGTCAAATGCGGGAAAATCCTCTGCAATCAATAGCTTGACGGGCAACCCAAAGCTCGCACGGACGTCCCGCACACCGGGCCGGACGCAGTTGATCAACTTTTTCAGCCTCAGTGATACCCAGCGACTGGTCGACCTGCCGGGCTACGGGTTTGCGAAAGTCCCCCTCGCGGTGAAGCAGGAGTGGACCAAACAGCTGGAAAATTACCTGCAAAAACGCCAGAGCCTGCGCGGCCTCATTCTGCTGATGGATATTCGCCATCCGCTACAGCCCTTTGACCAGCAGATGCTCACCTGGGCGGTGACCGCCGGCATGCCGGTACACATTCTGCTGACCAAGGCCGACAAGCTGAAGAACGGTCCGGCGCGGACCACGCTGCTGCAGGTACAGCGGCAGCTGCAGAGGCACGGTGACACGGTCAGCGTTCAGCTGTTTTCCGCCCTCAAGCACAGCGGTCACAAGGAGCTGATAGCGGTGCTGAACGCCTGGCTGACCGACATCAGCGTGTACGAGGACGACACCACGGGGGAAACGGAGGCATAAAAAACCCGGCTACCCGTAGGGGGACAGGCAGCCGGGACAGCTTGGGTCTCTGGGGAAGAGACTTGTTCCGCGAGCGGCTCATGGGGGGGAGCCGGCGGAACAGTAGCAGCATGCTACGAACTCTATGACTGGGCAGATTCCCGAAAGTTCCGCGCCTCAGTGCGCCTCATCCCAATTTTTTCCAGAACCCGCTTCCACCAGCAGCGGCACCGCCAGTTCCGCGGCTTCACTCATCAGGCTGCAAAGCGTGTCACACACCTGTTCGACCGCATCTTCCGCGACTTCCAGCACCAGTTCGTCGTGTACCTGCATGATGGTACGGGCGTCCACATCCGACGCCTGCAGCCAGTGGTCCACCTGCAGCATGGCACGCTTGATGATGTCGGCTGCCGTGCCCTGCATGGGCGCATTGATGGCGGTGCGCTCGGCGGCCTGGGCGCGCATTTTGTTGCGCGCGTTGATTTCCGGCAGGTAAAGCCGGCGCCCAAACAGGGTTTCCACGTAACCCTGCTCGCGCGCACTGGCCCGGGTGCGATCCATATAATCCTGCACGCCCGGGTAGCGCTCGAAATAGCGGTCGATGTAGTCCTGAGCCTCGTTGCGACCGAGGTGCAGCTGGCGCGCCAGCCCGAACGCCGACATGCCGTAGATCAGGCCGAAGTTGATGGCCTTGGCCTTGCGCCGCTGCTCGGCGGATACCGCGTCCAGGGACACCCCGAAGACCTCGGCAGCCGTGGCCCGGTGTACATCCAGGCCCTCGCGAAAGGCGTGCAGGAGACCGGCGTCGGAGGACAGGTGCGCCATGATCCGCAACTCGATCTGCGAATAGTCCGCCGCCACAATGCGGTACCCCGGCGGCGCAATGAACGCCTGGCGGATGCGCCGCCCTTCCTCGGTGCGGATGGGAATATTCTGCAGGTTGGGGTCGGACGACGAGAGGCGTCCGGTCGCCGTCACCGCCTGGTGGTAGGAGGTGTGGATACGCCCCGTCTGTGGATTCAGCAGGTCGGGCAGTTTGTCGGTATAGGTGGATTTCAGTTTGCTCAGACCGCGGTACTCCAGCAGTACGCGCGGCAGCGGATAATCCAGGGCGAGCTCGGCCAGCACCTCCTCGGCGGTGGAGGGCGCGCCGGTCGGGGTCTTGCGCAGTACGGGCAGTTCCAACCGTTGGAACAGGATATCACCCAGCTGCTTGGGGGAGCCCAGGTTGAAGGCTTCGCCGGCAAGGTCGTGGGCTTCGGCCTCCAGCTGCTGCAGGCGTTCACCCAGCTCTCGACTCTGCTGCTGCAACAGTTCCCGCGAGACCAGCGCTCCTGTGCGCTCGATTCGGGACAGCACGGGCACCAGCGGCAACTCGATGTCGGTGTACACCGACGCCGGCCCGGGCAGCGCCGACAGGCGCGGCCACAATGCCTCGTGCAGGCGCAGGGTGATATCGGCATCCTCAGCCGCGTAGGGGCCCGCATCCTCCACCTTGACCTGGTTGAAGGTCAGCTGCCTCGCGCCCTTGCCGGCGATATCCTCGAAGTGGATGGTCTTGTAGCCGAGGTACTTCAGCGCGAGGCTGTTCATGTCGTGCCGGGTGGCTGTGGAATCCAGCAGGTAGGATTCCAGCATGGTGTCATGGCGGATGCCGCGCAGGGTGATGCCGTGGTTGGCCAGGACGCTGGCATCGTACTTCAGGTTCTGCCCCACCTTTGCCCGCGCCGGATCCTCCAGCAGCGGCCGCAGGCGAGCGAGCACGGCGTCGCGATCCAGCTGTGCCGGCGCGCCCAGGTAGTCGTGCGCCAGCGGCACGTAGGCGGCCTCACCGGGGCGCACCGCGAACGAGACCCCCACAACCTGTGCCTCCATATAATTGAGGCTGGTCGTCTCCGTGTCGAAGGCGAACAGCTCAGCCGCCTCCAGACGTGCCAGCCAGCGCTCCAGCGCGGGCGCCTCCGTCAGCACCTCCCAGTGGGTTTCGATAGTGCTCGCGGGGCTGTCGCCCTCCACGGCACCGGGCTCAGCGCCCTGCAGCAGTTCGTCCAGCCAGCTGCGGAATTCCAACCGCGTATACCATTCGCGCAGCGCTTCGGTGTCGGGCTCTCCGTTGTGCAGGTCTTCTACCGACTCCTGCAGCGGCACGTCGAGTTTGATCGTGGCCAGCTGGTAGGACAGGTAGGCGCGCTCGCGCTCGGCTTCAAGCTTTGCCGCCATGCTCTTCGCACCGCGAAAGTCCAGGCTGGCCACCCGATCCAGCCCGGCGTAGATATCATCCAGGCCACCCAGCCCCTGCAGCAGCGCCAGTGCGGTTTTCTCCCCCACGCCGGGCACCCCGGGGATATTGTCGACCTTGTCACCCATCAGTGCGAGGAAATCGATGATGCGGGACGGCGGGATACCGAACTTGTCTTCGACACCGGCCTCGTCCAGCCGTGTATCGGTCATCGTGTTGACCAGTGTGGTGTGCTCGTTCACCAACTGCGCCATATCCTTGTCGCCGGTGGAGATAACCACCGGGCGGCCGCGTTCGGTGGCCTGGCGCGCCAGGGTGCCTATCACGTCGTCCGCCTCGACCCCGGGCTCGCAGATCAGCGGCAGACCCATGGCGCGGACAATGGCGTGTATCGGTTCCACCTGGGCGCGCAGTTCGTCCGGCATGGCGGGACGCTGGGCCTTGTACTCGGCAAACAGGTCATCGCGGAAGGTCTTGCCCTTGGCATCAAAGACCACCGCCACCGGACTTTCCGGATAGTCCTTGAGCAGGCGACGCAGCATGCTGATCACGCCCTTCACGGCACCGGTGGGTTCGCCTTTCGAGGTGTTCAGCGGCGGCAGTGCGTGGAAAGCCCTGTACAAGTACGAGGAACCGTCCACCAGGACAACAGGCGCGACGCTATCAGCCATGAGGGCCTCCCGTGATGCGGATCAATGGTCCCAGAGAACCCGGATTGACCGGTAGGTCAGCTTCATTTTTGCCAGATCCAGCGGCGCCTTGAAGAACGCGTGGTAGTCGCCGCGGGGGTTGATCAGTACCACGTTGGCGCTGTGGTCGACGAGGTAATTCTCGTCCTGTCCCGGCACCTTGCGGAAGGGCGTGTTCAGGGCGGTGGCAAACCGGTGAATGTCGAGAAATTCGCCGGTCACGCCGAGAAACTCGGGGTTGAAGAAGGGCACGTAGCTGGCCAGTTGCTCCACGGAATCGCGCGCCGGGTCGACGGAAACCATCACCACACGGGTGTCTTCGACTTCGGTGCCCTCCAGGGCCTGCACAAACTGGTCGAGGAAGGCCATGGTGGTGGGGCAGATGTCGGGGCAGTAGGTGAAACCGAAGAAGATCAGCGTCCACTGGCCTTCGAGGCTGGCCGGTACAAAGGGCTGGCCGCGGTGGTCTATCAGCTCAAAGTCACCCATGTCGCGGGGGGTTTGCAGCAGGAATGCCCCGTTCGCCTGCATGTCGGCAGCCGTCATCACGCGCGGCTGGTTGATACGGTTCACGAAACCGGCAACGATCACCAGAATAAACACCAGAACCCCGATAACGGTCCAGCGAATGCCGCGGCTCTGGCTGGGTGTCTTGCTGTCGCTCATGGTGGCTTGGTCCTCAGGCTGCAGTCATCGGGAAAACATAGTGATCGATTAACATGATCACGAACAAGGCCATCAGGTAGATGATCGAATACTTGAACGTCTCCATCGGCGCCGCGGGATTGCGGTTGCGCATGAGCTCGATGGCCCAGTAGAGAAAGCCACCGCCCAGCACGACGGCACCCAGCAGGTACAGCGGGCCGCTCATACGGGTGACGAAGGGCAGCAGCGTGATCAGGAACATGAGCACGGTGTAGAGCAGGATATGCAGGCGCGTGAAGGCGTCGCCGTGGGTCACGGGGAGCATGGGAATATCCACCGCCGCGTACTCTTCCTTGCGGTGAATCGCCAGCGCCCAGAAGTGCGGCGGCGTCCAGGCAAAAATGATCAGCACCAGCAGCAGTGCGTGGCCGTGAATCTCGCCGGTCACCGCGGTCCAGCCCAGCAGCGGCGGTGCAGCACCGGCAAGGCCACCGATGACAATATTCTGCGGCGTGGCGCGCTTGAGAAACAGGGTATAGATGAACGCGTAGCCCACCAGGGAGGCGAAGGTGAGCCAGGCGGTGAGCGCGTTGACCCAGATGAGCAGAATGGCCATGCCCGCACCACCCAGCACCGTGGCGAAAGCCGCCGCCTGCAGCGTGCCGACGCGACCCTGGGCAATCGGCCGCTTGCTGGTGCGGGCCATGCGCTGGTCTACACGCTGGTCAACCAGATGATTCACCGCTGCCGCAGCGCCCGCACACAGCGCAATACCGAGGTTGCCGAGAATCAGGGCATCCAGTGGCACCATGCCGGGCACGGCCATGAACATGCCGATCACCGACGTCAGAATCATCAGCAGCACGACATTGGGCTTGGTCAGCTCCTTGTAGTCGCGCCAGGTGGCTTTGGCTGTAGCGGCCATATCAGTCATTGGGCTCGTTCAGTCCCCGGAGTTCTTCAGCAGGAATTTCAGATCAGAGATCACGTCTTTGTAACTGTCGGCGCTATCATACGTCATCATGACCCAGCCAGCAGGGTCCACCAGGTACCAGACGTCTTCCGTCGTCAGGGTTTCCGGAAACAGCGCTGGCCAGGCCGCGACGTCCATACGTGCCACCGCGACACTGCCGTGCTCCGACGCCAACAGCGCGGAAAAGTCCGCGGGGGCCGGCTTGCCGTCGGACAGCTCGGCCACCGACATGCCGGTATCCGACGGCGCACGGTCGCTGATCAGCATGCGTCGCACCCGGGGAAACTCCTTGCCCAAGGCCAGGTGAATCTGCCGTGTCAGGTAGAGCTTCTGCTCACAGGGCGCGCCGCAGCGTGCCCCCTGGTGGGTGACCAGCAGCGTCCACTGGTGGTCGACGTTGCTCCAGGGCAGGGCAGCACCGGTGGGTGAGAGCAGCCCTGCTTCCGCGAGTGGGCGCGGCGGGTCCAGCAAGTCACCTCGATTGGCTGTACCGAGGATTTCTACCAGGTCGAGGTCGCCACGGATAACAAACCACCAGAGCCAGGTGGCGGCGAGCACCATGATGACTGGAATACCGGCGATGAGCAGGATAACCAGACGGCTGTTATTCACTCCCGGCGCGGGCTCCTGCATGACTCAATCCTCTCTTCGCGTGATAAGCCGCCACAGGTTGGAGCTGCGCAGCAGGAAAAAGACCAACAAAACGGCGGCCATGGTAAACCATTGCAGGGCGTAGCCCTGATGCTTTTCCGGGCTGGCATTCACCACCGGCCAGTCGGCGACAAGAGCCGCCGGAGTATTGGGGTCAATGCGCACCATCCAGGGGTACAACCCGGCGTCGCCGAGCTCGGCCACCAGGGGTTGCAGCGCCTGCATATCGACCGCCTGTATGCGCACCGGCCAGGGCGGTGCCAACTGCTGCTCCGCCAACAGGTAGGGCGTACCGGGTGACACGTAGAGGTGCCCGGTCACGCGGGTGACACCGCGCGGCTCGGGTACCTCAGGCAGGCTCAGGCGGGCCGGGTCACTGGGCACCCAGCCACGGTTGACCAGTACCAGCTGCCGGGTGTCGGCGAGGCGAAACAGGCCCAGGACCTCATTGCCGAAGCGACCCCGATGCATGCGGTTGTCCAGCAGCAGATAGTGGTCGGGTAGAAACTCGCCGCGCAGCAACACGCGCCGGTAGGCCATTGTTTCCGCAGGCGCTGCGGCGAGTTGCTGGAGCGCGACCGGTGCTTCGCTCTGGCGCTGCGCCCAGCGGGACTCCAGCGCGCGCTTCTCTTCAGCGCGTTCCAGCTGCCAGAAGCCCAGTATCACCAGAGCCGGAAACAGCAGCGCCGTAAACAGCGTGATGCGCCACTCGAGGTCCAGTTTCAATGCTGCCATGCCTCAACCCCGTTCAGTTAATGTAGCGCTGTATTCACCAGCTGTACCGGCCGCTGGTTTATACTGCTGCGTTTCCGGAAAGGAGCAGGACATTGTTGAAGTTGATGATCATCGGATTGATGCTGGCGCTGCTGGCCAGTCTGGGCAGCGGGTTCTACTTCCTGATGGTCGATCAGGGCGATAAAAACAGCCGCCGGACCTTCCATTCCCTGGGTGTGCGCCTGACGCTTGCCCTGGCACTTGCAGGCCTCGTGATCTTTGGCGTTGCCACCGGCAAGCTGGGACACCGCAACCCCTGGGATGCCGGACCTCGTCCGGCCGCCCAGGCGGAGGAGAGCGGGGAGTAGAAGCCCTACAGAATGTAGATGAACAGGAACAGGAATACCCAGACCACGTCCACAAAGTGCCAGTACCAACTGGATGCCTCGAAACCAAAGTGATCATCAGCGGTGAAGTGGCCGCCCCGCACTGAACGCAGCCACTGGATCAGCAGCATGGTCATGCCCATGATGACGTGGAAGCCGTGGAAGCCGGTCAGCATGAAGAACGTGGAGCCGTAAATCCCGGAGTTCAGGGTCAGACCGAAGTGTGCATAGGCCTCATAGTACTCCAGCGCCTGCAGGGCGACGAACAGCATGCCCAGGGCAACCGTGACACCCAGCCAGATGTTGAACTTGCGCTTGTTGCCGTCAAGCAGACCCATGTGCGCAATGTGCACTGTGAAGCTGGAAGACAACAGGACGATGGTGTTCCACAGCGGCAGCCAGAGATACCATGCCGCCGCCTCGCTGAACGCCATGCTCTTCTCGTAGCTTTGGAAGGTTCCCATGTTGGCGATCGGTTGGTTGGCGACACCGCCCACCGCTTCCTGGGGCGTCAGCGGCATGGGCCACTGGTACTCAAAGCCCTCCCAGAGCAGGTGATTCATGCGACCGCCTTCGCCCTCACCGGCCAGCCAGGGGCCGACCAGGGTGCGCACGTAGAACAGCGCACCGAAAAAGGCGAGGAAGAACATCACCTCGGAAAAGATGAACCAGAACATGCCCAGTACATAGGACTTCTTCAGCTGCGCGCTGTTCAGACCCGCCAGGTTTTCCTTGATCGCCATGCGGAACCAGCCGAACAGCGTTGCAGAGAAGAAGAACAGGCCAAACCAGAATATGCCCCAGGAGCCGGTAGTCGCACCGTCGCCAAAGGTCATATCGTTCATCACACTGGCGGCCCCGAAGGTGCTGAGGATCAGGCCGATCGTTGCGCACACCGCCAATTTGCTTTTTTCCGGTACGTAATACTTCTCGTACTCTGTAGAACTCTGGGTTGTCATTGTCTTTCTCCGTTGTAATCACGCGGCCCCCCCGGACCGCGTGTCAGCGTGCAGCAATAGAGCCGCCCACCATATCTGTGACGTCAAAAATTGTGTAGGACAGCGTGATCGTGTGGATGTCGCTGGGCAGGTCGCGGTCGATAATGAACTGCAGCGGCATTTCCGCCGAGCTGTCGCCATCCAGCGGTTGCTGGTTAAAGCAGAAGCACTCGGTTTTGTGGAAATACGCCGCGGCCCGGGAGGGCGACACGCTGGGAATGGCCTGGGCCACCATGGCCCTGGGTAGCGGATTCCGAGCGTGGAACACCGTATCGTTGCTGGCGCCCGGATGCACTTTCATCATCGTGACTGAGGGACCGAAGTCCCAGGGCATACCCTCGTTGTTGGTGGCCACAAACTGGATGGTCACCGTGCGGGACTCGTCCACGCCGGCCTGCACGGATGTGTAGGCTTCGCCGCTGGTCTTGCCATTGATGCCCAGGGCATCGCAGAGCACGTTGTACAGCGGCACCATGACCACGAATACAAAAGCAAACATGATTACAGCGGTCGACGCCAACTTGACGACGGTGTCGACAACCGGGTTACTACTCACTCTCAACATGCTCCGCTCCTCAATCCAGACAGGCGTTTAGCGTACCTGCGGCGGCGTTTCAAAGGTGTGGTAGGGCGCCGGTGTGGCAACCGTCCACTCCAGGCCTTCGGCACCTTCCCAGGTCTTCGCTTCGCTGGTGGGCTTGCCGGCCACAATCGTCGCAATCACGTTGTACAGGAACAGGATCTGCGAGGCGCCGTAAATGAAGGCACCGATGCTGGACATCATGTTGAAGTCAGCAAACTGCAGCGCATAGTCCGGAATCCGCCGCGGCATGCCCGCCAGGCCGACGAAATGCTGGGGGAAGAACGTGATGTTGAAGCCCACGAACGAAATCCAGAAGTGGGTCTTGCCCATGGTTTCGTTGTACATGCGGCCGCACCACTTGGGCAGCCAGTAGTACACCGCGGCGCTCATGGAGAACACGGCACCGGCCACCATCACGTAGTGGAAGTGGGCGACCACAAAGTAGCTGTCGTGGTACTGGAAGTCAGCCGGCGCAATGGACAGCATCAGGCCGGTAAAACCGCCGATGGTAAAGAGCACCAGGAAACCCATGCAGAACAGCATCGGGGTCTCGAAGGTCATGGCGCCGCGCCACATGGTCGTCACCCAGTTGAAGACCTTCACCCCGGTGGGTACGGCGATCAGCATGGTGGCATACATGAAGAACAGCTCACCGGCGACCGGCATGCCTACTGTGTACATGTGGTGTGCCCACACGATAAAGGACAGGAAGGCAATGGCGGCCGTGGCGTAGACCATGGAGTCGTAGCCAAACAGGGGCTTGCGCGCGAAGGTGGGGATGATCTGGGAGACCACACCGAACGCCGGCAGAATGATGATGTACACCTCAGGGTGCCCGAAGAACCAGAAAATATGCTGGAACAGCACCGGGTCACCGCCACCCGCGGCAGAGAAGAAGCTGGTGCCGAAGTGGATGTCCATCAGCATCATGGTGACGGCGCCTGCGAGTACCGGCATAACCGCTACCAGCAGGAATGCGGTGATCAGCCAGGTCCAGACGAACAGCGGCATCTTCATGTAGGTCATGCCGGGGGCACGCATGTTCATCACGGTAGCGATAATGTTGATCGAACCCATGATGGACGACAGCCCAAGCACGTGGATGGAGAAGATGAAGTAGGTGACTGACGGCGGCGCGTAGGTGGTCGACAGCGGCGCATAGAATGTCCAGCCGAAGTTGGGTGCTCCGCCTTCCATGAACAGCGTGGACGCAAGGATCAGGAACGCCGGAGGCAGGATCCAGAAGCTCCAGTTGTTCATCCGCGGCAGCGCCATGTCCGGCGCACCGATCATCATCGGTATCATCCAGTTGGCGAGACCCACGAAGGACGGCATGATGGCGCCAAACACCATCACCAGGCCGTGCAGCGTGGTCATCTGGTTGAAGAATGCGGGATTGACCAGTTGCATGCCGGGCTGGAACAGCTCGGCGCGAATGATCATGGCGAACGCGCCACCCAGAATGAACATGGAAAACGAGAACCACAGGTACATGGTTCCAATATCTTTGTGGTTGGTGGTGAACAGCCACCGGCTAAGGCCCTTGGCAGGACCGTGATGATGATCGCCCATCGTTAACTCCTCCAATTAGCCTTTTTTGTGGTTGTACACATCAATAGGCTGAACCAGGTCACCCATATTGTTGCCAAAAGCATTGCGCTGATACGTGATCACCGCCGCCATTTCCACATCGTTGATCTGGCCGCCGAAGGCCTGCATGGCAGAACCCGGCACACCGTTGATACCAATTTCCAGGTGCCCACTGACATCGCCCATGGCGATCGCGCTGCCCGCGATGGCGGTGCCCACACCGCCCTCACCATTGGCGCCGTGGCAGGCGAGGCAATTGCGCTCGTAGACCGCCTTGCCGCGCGTCATCAACTCGTCCAGGGTGAAGGTTTGCGCCATCAGCTCGCGGATTTCAGCGGCCTCGGCCTTCTTCGTCTCCAGCCAGCCGGCGTACTCGTCCTTGCTGACCACATTCACCACCACCGGCATGAAGCCGTGGTCCTTGCCACAGAGCTCGGCGCACTGGCCACGGTAGATGCCTTCCACGCTGGCCTTGGTCCAGGTTTCGTTGATGAAACCGGGAATGGCGTCTTTCTTCACAGCCAGCTCCGGCACCCACCAGGAGTGGATAACGTCGTTGGCAGTGACCAGGAAACGCACCTTGGTGTCCACGGGGATAACCAGCGGCTCATCCACCTCGAGGAGGTAGTGCTCGCCCTTTTCCGCCGTGTTGTAGATTTCGCCCTGCGGCGTGCGCAGGTTGCTGAAGAAGGAGACATTCTCGCCGTTTTCGTCGAGGTACTCGTACTTCCACTTCCACTGGTACCCGGTGATCAGGACGTCCATCTCGGCATCGTCAAAATCGTAGATGTCCAGCAGGGTCGACGTGGCGGGCACCGCCATGCCGATAAGGATGAGGAACGGGACGACGGTCCAGGCAATTTCCACCTTGGTGCTTTCGTGGAAGGTGGATGGCGTCACGCCGCGCGACTTGCGGTGGTAGTAGATGGAGTAGAACATTACCCCAAAGACCAGCGCGCCGATAATGACGCAGATCCAGAAGATCAGCATGTGCAGGTCGTAAATGCTCTGGCCGATTTCGGTGGCGCCGGGTGCCATATTCACCTGGTTTACCTTGTCACCCGCCGCTGCAGCACCGGCACTGGCCAGGCTAAGCAGCATGAGCACAGGACCAAGCGCCAGCTCACGCAGTCTGTTCGCCTTCAACAACATTTCCCGTGTCTCCCTCATTTTCACAAACTCTCCCCCAGCCGGTGGAGCACTACACTGTTCCTGAGAGCACTCTCGAAAGCGCGCCTTTCCTGCGACCACGGGCATCTCGCACCGGGGGGCCGCAGCCCTTCATCAGGGGAAGGGAGGAATGAGATAGATGCTTGTTCCAGCCAATTTTCAAGCCCCTGCGACCAAGTGTCGCATCGCAGGCCGCGGCGATTATAGCGAAACTCTTGGGCAAAAAATACTAAGATGCTGATTTTGTGAGGGTTTGGCCGCCGTCGGTTCAGGCCGCACGACCGGGCGTCAGAGCGCTAGATATGGTTACTGCAGGATCACTGGACCACAAAATATGGCGAATCGCCTGGCCCGCGATTTTGTCCAACATTTCCATTCCACTTCTCGGCCTGGTTGATGCAGGCATACTGGGTCACCTGGAGGATACGCGGTATCTGGGCGCCGTCGCCATCGGCAGCGCCCTGTTGTCGTTCCTCTACTGGGGTTTCAGTTTTCTGCGCATGGGTACAACCGGGCGCGTCGCGCGCGCACTCGGGGCCGGCAGCGCGTCTCGGGCCAGCCTTGAACTGTACCGGGCCGGTGTACTGGCACTGGTGCTGGCGAGCCTGGTCTGGCTCCTGCATCCCCTGTGGCTACAGGCCGGACTGGCGCTGATGGCGCCCGACGCCGCATTGCTGACGCTGGCGGACAGCTACGCGCGCATCCGCATCATCAGCGCACCGGCGGTGCTGCTGACCTACGCCATCATCGGGTGGTTTATCGGGCACGGCGACACGCGCTGGCCGATGTGGATACTGATCGTCACCAATCTGGCCAATATCGTACTGGACGTCGTGCTGGTGGTGGGACTCGGCCTGGCCAGCGACGGCGCCGCAACGGCGACCGTGATCGCTGAATACCTCGGCCTGGGACTGGCCGTGTTCGGCGTGGTTCGGCGCGCGGCGCCACTCCCCGCCGACCTGGCCGAGCTGCTGCAAGCGCGGGCCTACCTTGCGCTGGTGCGCAGCAACAGCCACCTGTTCGTGCGTACGATTACGCTGCTCGCAGCCTTCGCCTTTTTCACCAGCATGGGCGAAAAACTGGGTGCGGCAACCCTCGCGGCCAACGCCCTGTTGATGCAATTGCTGCTGCTGACGGCCTACGCGCTGGATGGCTTTGCCTACGCCGTCGAAAGCCTCGCCGGGAACCGGGCCGGCGCCGGGGACGCCCCCGGCTTCTACCGGGTGGTGCGGCGCTGTGGCCTGTGGTGTGCGGGCTCTGCGATGCTGCTCAGCGTTGCCTTCCTGCTCCTGCAGCTGCCGCTGTTCAGGATACTGACCAGCCTGCCGGAGGTGCTGGAGGTGCTGGATGGGCACCGTTTCTGGCTGGTCCTGCTGCCGCTTGTCGCCGCGCCGACCTACCTGCTCGATGGAGTGTTCATCGGCACCGGGGAAACCCGGGACATGATGCTGACCATGCTCGCCAGCGCCTTTCTGGTCTACCTCCCGGTCTGGTACCTCAGCCAGCCCTGGGGCAACCACGGGCTGTGGCTGGCCTTCACCCTGTTCAACGCGGCCCGGGGCCTGACCCTCTACCACTGCTATCGGCAACTGTCTGCGCGCGACGGCTGGTTTCGTCCGCCGGAAAAGGTCACCCGCTAGGGCGAGGGCTGCCCCGGCGTCAACCCTGTGCTAGTCTCGGCCGGATCTCATCCAGCCCCCGTGAGCCGCCATGACCGCCTGCCCCTTCACCAGCAGCCTGCTGCACCTCGACAACTTCGCCCAGGGCACGCCACGAGAGGCGATCGAGGCCCTGCGGCGCGAACACCGCGTGGTCTGGCAGGAAGACGACTGTGCGGCAGGAGGGCACTGGCTGGTGCTGCACAAGACCGACATCGACGCGGTACTGCGCGACCCGGCCACGTTCTCCAGCAGCTTCGGGCCCCTGCTGGAGGATTTTCCCGAGGAGCTGCTGGCACTGCAGCGGCAGGCGATGACTTTCCTCGACCCGCCTGAACACCGGTCGCGCCGGGCGCTGGTTGACCAGGCCTTTCGGCCGGCAGCGCTGGAGACGCGCCGCGACATGATGCAGGCGAAGGTGAGCGCCATCATCGACAACATCATCGATCGCGGCAGCTGCGAGTTCGTCAGCGATGTCGCCATGCACCTGCCCGTGCACGTGATGTTTACCCTGCTCGGGGTGCCGGACGACGACTACGCCTACCTGGTGCCGGCCATCAACGCGGTAACCCTGGCCAATGACCCGGATTATGCCGGCAGCCGCGAGGAAGGCTGGGCGGCCTCGGCACAGATGGTCGCCTGGGCAGCGGCCTTCGCGGGCAAACGCCGCGAACAACCGGGAAACGACATGACCAGCGAGCTGCTGGCTGCGGAGATCGATGGCCGCAAGCTGAGCGATCAGGAGTACGGCGTCATCTTCCAGGGCCTCATGATCGGTGGCACGGAAACCACGCGCAACACGCTGTCCTGGCTGATCCACGAACTCATCCGCCACCCTCAGCAGCTGGCGCTGTTGCGGGCGGATCCGGTGCTGATACCGTCGGCGGTTGAGGAAATCCTGCGCTATCGCAACACAGTGGTATACACCCGGCGCACGGCCATGCGCGATGTCGAGCTTGCCGGGCAGCGGATTGCCCGGGGGAGCAAAGTGGTCTGCCTGCTGGCCTCAGTCAACCGGGACCCGGCCCTCTTTGACCACCCCGACCGCTTCGACATCACCCGCGACCCGGCGCAGACGCGTCGCGCCATGCGCACCTTCGGCTTCGGCGTCCACGTGTGCCCCGGACAGCATCAGGCGCGGCTGAACCTGGAGATGATGACCCGGGAGATACTGTCACGCATGGGCGACCTGCGCTTGCTGGAGGCACCGACGCATTTTCGCTCCAACTTCATGGACGGTTTCAAGCGCATGCCCCTCGGTTTCAGCAGGCTGGGCTGATGGCGCATCACCGATAACTGGCGAAACCGAACGCCGCTCGGTAACCGAACAGCGCCTGGCTGCCGCCGGTGTGCAGGAATACCACGTTGTCGTCCGGGTGGTAGCGCCCCTGGCGCACCTGGTCGATCAGCCCGGCCATCCCCTTGCCGGTGTACACCGGGTCCAGCAGGATGCCCTCCAGCTCGGCGAGCAGCGCGATGGCCTCCAGCGTACCCCGGGTGGGAATACCGTAGCCCTCGCCCACGTAGCTGCAATTCACCTGTACATCCTGCGCCGTGGCGATTGCCCCCAACCCCATCAGTGCGCTTGTCTCGTTGGCGAGAGCCAGCACGTTGCGGTGCTGCACCGCATCCGGCGCCCGCACGCCAATGCCCAGTACCGGAATGCCGCTGCGGGTGGCGACCATGCCCGCTACCAGTCCCGCCTGGGTGCCCGCGCTGCCCGTGGCGTGCACCAGCTCACGCACCCGTAAACCGCGGTCGTTGGCCTGTACCAGCAATTCCAGAGCGGCATTGGCGTAGCCCAGGGCACCCACCGCGTTGGAGCCACCGCCCGGTATCACGTAAGGGCGTGCTCCCTGCGCCTGCAGGCGCTGCGCCTCGGCGGCCATGGCGGCATTCATGTCGGTGCCTCCCGGGTGCAGGGAAAGCCTCGCGGCAAACAACTCGTTCAACAGCACGTTGCCGTTGTAGTTGTAATCGGGGTCCTCACTGGCCGTGCGATCCTCGAGCAGCAGGTGGCAGGCCATGCCCAGCCGGGCAGCGACCGCCGCCGTCTGGCGCGCATGGTTGGACTGGGTGGCGCCCTGTGTAATGACTGTGTCCGCGCCCCGGGCACGGGCGTCCGCCAGCAGGAATTCCAGCTTGCGCGTCTTGTTGCCACCGCCGGCGAGCCCTGTGCAATCATCGCGTTTGATCCACAGGCGCGGCCCTCCCAGGTGAGCACTCAGGCGCTCCAGCGGCTCCAGGGGGGTGGGGAGGTGCGCGAAATGCAGGCGCGGAAAGCGGGACAGGTGCATGGGGACGGTATCCTTGTGTGAAACGGGGGGAGATCATAACCAGCCTGTCGCGCGCCCGCCATGCCGCAGAATTATCTGTACCAATGACCATTTCTCTGGCGCACACGCGGTGACAATCCGCGGCATTCTGCTACGCTTGAACGCGAACAGAACTTCGACAGACTCTCACTTCCGGATAACAGGATTCCCGCATGTCTCAGCCCATATTGCAATCACACCTGACACTTGCCGCGCTGCTCGTGCTGTCGGTCAACGCCGCCGCCCAGGGCAACGCGGGCATGCTCGAGGAGGTCGTGGTGACCGCGCAAAAGCGCACCGAGAGCCTCACCGATGTGCCCATCTCGATTGCCGTAATGGGCAGCGAGGCACTGCAGAAAACCGGGGTTCGACAGGTGCGCGAGCTGGCCGAATTCATCCCCAACATGAGCATCTCCGGCGGCAACGACAGCTCTACCGCTGTGCGCATCCGCGGCGTCGGTGCAAACACCCGCAACATCGGCTTCGACACGCGCGCCGGGGTCTATGTCGACGGCGTGTACATGGGCCAGTCTCCCGCCCAGAACATCGATATCCTCGACCTGGAACGGGTGGAGGTGGCGCGTGGACCGCAGGGCACACTGTTCGGCAAAAACACGGTGGCAGGCGCCATCAGCATGATCACCAAGAAGCCGACCCAGGAACAGGAACTGCTGGTGACCGGGGAGATGGGCAACTACGACTCCTACCGCGTGTCCGCGATCGCCAACCTGCCGCTGGGCGAGAATGCGGCGGCGCGGTTCTCGGTGGTTGACCACAACCGCGATGGCTTCATCAGCAACGTGACCACGGGCACCCGCCACAACGAGCGCGACGGCACTGCCGTACGCGGCCAGTTCGCCTTCGGCGGCGAGCACTACGACGTGAATATTGCCGGCGACTACCTGGAGTCTGAGCGCGTTTCGTTCTGGGGTACGGCCATCTCCGACTGGTCCGGCAGCGTTCCCAACACGGCATCGCCGGGAGCGTTCAATATCGACAACAATGTCGACAATCATGAGGAGCGGGAAATCTGGGGGGTCTCCGCCACCGTCAACGTCGATCTCGGCAGCGACTATCGCCTGACCTCCATTACCGCCTACCGGGACACCTGGGTCGATCGCGGGCAGGACACCGACCACTCCTTCCTCAACCTGCTGCGGGTGGAATACCCCGACGCCTATGAGCAAACCACGCAGGAGTTCCAGATCTTCTCCCCCGACAGCGGACGCCTGAAGTATGTTGCCGGCCTGTACCTGTATGACGAACAGGCCAGCTCCTCACGCCGGGCCATTATCGGCGATGAAATCGGTATCGTTTTCCAGGGCCTGGCGCCGCCGCTGGCGCCGTTCGGCGCGCAGTTTGACGGCGCCGGAGTGGGCACCTTCGCCGATGTCGACACGCGCAGCTATGCGGCCTACCTGAACGGCACCTACGATCTCACTGAGCGCCTGACCCTGGGCTTCGGTCTGCGCTACACGGAAGAGACCCGGGAAGTAGACTTCGACCTGATCGGCGACATCGTGGACCTCGGCTTCCTGCAGGTTCCGGGCGCCGCCATCTTCGGCGTCGCGGTGGGCCCGGTGGTCGGCAACCAGACCGTCGCCAACTTCACCGATGAAAACGACTACGACGACCTGTCGCCGATGATCAGCCTGAGCTATGCGCTCGGTGAGGATTCCAACCTCTATGTGAAATACTCCGAGGCGTTCAAGAGCGGCGGCTACAACGTCGACTTTGTCACCACCAGCGCCCTCACCGACGGCATCGATTTTGACCAGGAAACCGTCGAAGCCTGGGAGATCGGCCTGAAGGGCACCGCGCTGGAAAACCGCCTGCGCTACAACCTGGTGGCCTTCCAGATGGATTTCGAGGACTACCAGCTGAACCAGTTCGTGCAGCTCGACAACAATACCTCGGCGATCACCATTCGCAACGCCGCCGAAGTGCGCTCACGGGGTGTGGAAGCGGAACTCACCTACTTCCCCGGCAACAGCCTCATGTTGCAGGGCGCCCTCGGCTACAACGACGCCGAGTTCGAGTCCTTCCCGGGCGGTGCCAGCGTACGCAACCCCGCGGGCCTGGGCACGGACCTCGCGGGCAACAAGCTGCCGGACGCGCCGGAGCTGACTGCGGCCTTCGCCATTCAGCACAACCTGCCCCTGCCTGATCTGGGCGCCGAGTTCGTGACCCGCGTTGACTGGACCTACACCGACAGTTTCTATGCTACCGAGGACAACGTGTCGTTCGCACGCCCGGGCAGCAGCCTGGTGTGGGGAGAAATCGACAGTTACTCACTGCTGAACGGCCGCATCGGTATCGAGGCGGAGACCTGGTCGGTGTTCCTGTGGAGCCGCAATATGCTGGACGAAGGGTATGAGGAAACCTGGACCTCCGATTTCCTGGGTACGGTAGGCCGCTTCCCGGGCGACCCGCGCACCGTTGGTGTTGAGGTCTCCTACCGCTTCCTGTAAGCGCCGCGGGGCAGGGTCACTCCTGCCCCTTGCCTCCGCCGGAGGGCTCCAGGATCCGCACCACCGCTGCCGGTGTTTCCACCCGCCGCGCCGCGGGGCGGCTGACCCGGGTGGGCGGCTCGGCAACCAGCCCGTCTTTGGGCCGCGGGTCGCTGAATCCACAGGCAACACATTCCCGCAGATCGCTCTCGCGGTCCACCACGATGGTATCCATTGCGCTGCACCGCGGGCACACGGCTCCGGCAATAAAGCGCCTGTTCTGGGCTGGTGTCGACATACACACTTCCGGGCCAGCATCGGCTGGCAGGCTGCTGAAACAGCCGCTATTGTAGCAGGATCAAACAAGGAGTCTGTTATGCGCCACTACACCGCGACCAGCCTGCGCAGCTTTGGCGGCCACACCCCTTCCCTGGGACAGCGTGTGCTGATCGACCCCAGTGCCGTGGTTCTGGGGGACGTCGAGCTGGGTGACGACGTCTCCGTCTGGCCGCAGGCGGTAATCCGCGGCGACATGCACCGCATTCGCATCGGCGCGCGCACCAGCGTGCAGGATGGCAGCGTGCTGCATATCACCCATGCCGGGCCCTACAACCCCGACGGCTGGCCGCTACTGATCGGCAGCGACGTGACCATAGGGCACAACGCCACATTGCACGGCTGCACCGTGGGCAACCGGGTGCTGGTGGGCATGGGTGCCACTATCATGGATGGCGCCGTGGTTGAGGACGCGGTCGTCATCGGCGCCTGCGCGCTGGTTACGCCGGGCAAGACCCTGCGCAGCGGCTACCTGTATGCGGGCAGCCCGGCGCGCGAGATGCGACCCCTGAGCGAGAAGGAGCTCGACTACTTCAGCTACAGCGCCGCCAACTACGTGCGCCTCAAGGACCAGCATCTGGCCGAGCTGGAGCGGTAATGACCGCGCTGCGAGGTCAGGCCGCTGCCAGCAGATGCCTCATCCGCGCAATCACCGGCTGCGTCGCCGGGCGCACCTGGCGCCAGCGATAAAACGATTCTGCCGCCTGCTCCACCAGCATGCCCAGCCCGTCCGCGACGGCCCAGGCCGTGTTTTGTGCCGCCCAGCGCATGAAGGGTGTGGGTTCGGCGCCGTACAGCATGTCGTAGCAGCAGCTGCGCACCGTGAGCTGAATCTCCGGCAGGGCGGGCATCTCCCCGGACAGACCGGCGCTGGTCGCATTGATCAGCACATCCACCTCCAGCCCCTCCAGCAGCTCAAGGCCGCCACCACGCACCGGGCCAAGGGTCGCAAAGGCCTCCGCCAGCTCCTCCGCCCGCGCCGCGGTGCGGTTGGCGATCAGCAGGGCGGCGGGACGCTCACTCAGCAGCGGCTCCAGTACACCGCGCACCGCGCCGCCGGCACCGATGATGGCCACGCGGCGCCCCTGCAGTTGCCAGCCGAGATTCGCCACCATGTCACGCACCAGGCCAATGCCATCGGTGGTGTCGCCGGCAATGGTGCCATCCGCGCCAGCGCTCAGTGTGTTCACCGCACCGGCTCGCCGCGCCCGTGCGGTGAGGGTATCGGCAAAGGCGCAGGCTTCCTGCTTGAACGGCACCGTGACATTCAGCCCCTTGCCGCCGCTGGCGAAGAAACAGCGGGCCGATCGGGCAAAGTCGTCCAGCTCCACGCGCACGGCTCGGTACTGCAGGTGTTGCCCGCACTGCTCCGCGAACGCCGCATGGATTGCCGGCGACTTGCTGTGCTTGATGGGGTTGCCAAAAACGGCGTATTTGTCTGGCTGCGCAGTCATGAGCGGTCTGTCCAACAGGGGGGCGGGTGAGCCGGCCGGGCCTTATTCACCCAGCCAGTCCCGGTGCTGCAGGTAATAATCCGTCAGCTCCGCTTCCGCAGAACCGGGCTCGGGCTGGTAGTTGTACTCCCAGCGCACCAGCGGGGGCAGCGACATCAGAATCGCCTCGGTGCGCCCGTCCGACTGCAGGCCAAACAGCGTGCCGCGGTCGAACACCAGGTTGAATTCCACGTAGCGGCCGCGCCGATAAAGCTGGAACTGGCGCTCACGTTCGCCCCAGGGCTGGTTCTTGCGGCGCTGCACGATCGGCAGGTAGGCGGGCAGGTAGGAATCTCCCACGGCGCGCATGAAGCCAAAACAGCGCTCGAACCCGCCCTCATTGAGGTCGTCGTAGAACAGCCCCCCCACGCCTCGGGGCTCACGTCGGTGTTTCAGGTAAAAGTACTCATCACACCAGCGCTTGTAACGGGGATAGACCTCCTCGCCAAAGGGGGCGCAGGCCTCTGCAGCGACCTGGTGCCAGTGCCGGCAGTCTTCGCGATTGCCGTAATAGGGTGTCAGGTCATAGCCGCCGCCGAACCACCAGACCGGCTCCGCGCCGTCCTTTTCTGCCACGAACATGCGGACGTTGGCGTGGGATGTCGGCACGTAGGGGTTTCGGGGGTGGATCACCAGGGAAACGCCCATCGCCTGGTAGCTGCGTCCGGCGAGCTCCGGCCGGGCCGCTGTCGCCGAGGGCGGCAGATGTTCACCCATCACGTGGGAAAAGTTGACGCCGGCTTTCTCGAACACGGCGCCATCCGCCAGTACGCGGCTGCGGCCACCACCCCCTTCGGCGCGCTGCCACTCATCGACTATGAAGTCTCCGCCTCCGTCCTCCAGCGCCAGCGCTTCACAAATGCGCTGCTGTAATGCCAGCAGGTAGGTTTTGACGTCTTCGGCGTGCATGGCAGTGGAGTCCTCACATTCAGCGCCGGCCATTATACGCATGCCGCCGGCAGGCTTGCACCGGCGGGGACCCGAATCAGGAGCGCAGCACCCTGTCGGTTTGCAGGTCGCGAATCACCGAGGGCCGCAATGCGCCTCCGAGCGGACCGGGCAGAATCCCGTCCAGCATGCCGCGGAAATAGCGGTGCACCTGAAACAGCGACTGCGCCGGCCGACTGCCGCCCGGGTTGGCCGAGGTCGACACCAGCGGCCCTCCCCAGGCGGAACACAGGGCAACCATGCCGGGATGGGCGGTAACCCTCACCGCCACCGTGTCCCGGCCCCCGTGCACCCAGGCTGGCACCCGTCCGTGATGCGGAATCAGCCAGGTGGTGGGGCCCGGCCAGGACAGTGCCAGCTTCTGCCGCTGCGCCTCACTCAATTCCGCCAGCAGCGCGGCTATCTGCCCGGTGTTCGCGGCAACCAGAATCAGCCCCTTTTCCACCGGGCGCTCCTTGATCTGCAACAGCCGGGCGACCGCCTGCGGGTCGCCGGGATCACAACTGAGGCCCCAGACCGCCTCCGTGGGACAGGCAATCACCCCGCCGTCGGCCAGGGCACGCACGGCGGCTTTCAGTTGCAGGGCAGATGGCATGCAGGGCACTCCTCGTGAGGCTGGGCGCGGGCAGAGCCGGCCACGACACCGCGGCTGGCGGGTCGCGGCTGCGGCCGAGCACACAGCGGAGCGGGGAATTTAACCACTCTCCCGGGGCGTGGCAAGCCCGGCCTCCGTGCACAGGTAGCGGCCCGCTTCGCGCAGTACAAGGCCTCGGGCTTCCAGCAGCGACAAGGCCGACAGCACCTCGGGCAGCGGGCGGCCCGCGGCCGCGACCAGGGTATCGACATCCACGGCCGTAGCGCCCATCAAGGCCAGCAGCCAGTGCGCCGGCGCCGTCTCTGCCGCCAGCGCTGCGGTGCGCGGCGGCCGCTGGCGGGTGTACAGAGGCCCCAGGTTGTCGAGAACATCGTCAATGGCTTCCACCAGCACCGCACCGTCCCGCAAGAGCTGCAGGCAGCCACGGCCGCCAACGTGACCGGGGAACCAGGGCAGGGCGAACACTTCCCGCCCCTGCTCCAGAGCGGTGCCGGCCGTGATCAGGGAGCCACTGGGCAGGGCTGCCTCTACCACCAGCACGCCGAGGGACAGGCCGCTGATGATGCGGTTGCGGGCCGGGAAGTGCCCCGGGAGCGGCGGGGTCATGGGCGGGAACTCGGTTACCAGGCAACCCGCATCGAGCAGCTCGGAGGCCAGCGCGGCGTGGCGCCGCGGATAAACCGAGTCGATACCTGTGGCCATCACGGCAACCGATGCGCCCCCGGCCTGCAGGGCGCCGCGGTGGGCCGCGGCGTCGATACCCAGCGCAAGACCGCTGGTCACCACGAGACCGGCGTCGACGGCCTCGGCGGCCAACCCGGTCGCGGCACGCAAGCCGATGGCGCTGGCCCTGCGGCTGCCAACCACCGCGAGCTGGGGCGCGCACAGCGCCGCCGGGTGGCCGCGGGCGTAAAGGAAGGGGGGTGGATCGCTGGTCGTCGCCAGCAGTGGCGGATAACCCGGCTGACCCAGCACCAGAACCTGTGCGCCAGCGGCGCGCAGCCGATCGAGCTGGGCCGTTATGTCGACGGCAGCCTGCGGGTGACGACCAAGGCGTCGGGCAAGCGCAAGATCCTGCGCCGCTGCCGCTGTGGCGCCGGCCGCCAGCAGATCCTCTGGCCCGGCCTGCAGCAGCGCCTGAGGCGAATTGAAATGCGCGAGGAGGTGCCTGAGCTGGCGACTCTTGAGCCGCGGAAGACTGTGCAGCAACAGGCACAGCCGAGTGTGATCGGTATCCATACATCATCCTTGACGTAATCGCCGTTAAACGGGGTACTGCCTGGCGGCGGCCAATCCGTGGCCGCCGTGCTTACTTCAGGGGTTTTTCACCTTGTCGAGGACCTTCAGCGGCCGGTTGGCGCGCAGCACCAACGCGTAGCTCGCTTTCTCGAACACTTCGAAGACCATCAACAACCCGGCGCGGGTGTCGGGCAGGGCAACGTTCTGCCGTGCCACCTCGTCGAACACCAGGCCACCGGCCTGGTAGATCGCCAGCACGTGGCCGACCTCGAGGCCCTCGCGCTCACCGCGGTTCAGCACCACGATATCGCCCTGGCCAATCTGGCTGACGCCACCATCCACCGCAATCATGAAGCCGTCATCGACCTGCACACCCGGAGCGCGCGGCTGGAAGGTGGCATCCAGCACCCGCTCGCGTTGCGGCAGCAGCCGGTCGGCGATACGCACTTCTTCTGTAACGCGGGTGACCGTGAGCTCGGTCACCTCGTCGAGGTTGCTGCTGACCAGGCGGGCGTTGCCGATATCCACCGCCTGGTAACCCAGCAACTCACCCGTCACCGGATCGCTGTAGGTGTCACCGGCGCGGAATATGCCGTAGGTGCGCTCACCGTCGGGGAAGGGGCCGCGGCCGTAGACGCGGTCACCGGGCGCCGCAATCAGACGACCCTGGTCGCCGGCCACAACATAGGCCGAGTTGTTCAGGGCATCCGCATCGAGAATCAGGTGGCGCTTCAGGAACGCACCGATTTCATCCAGGGGAATCACAGGAATCGCCAGATCCAGGGGACTGACGCGCATGCCCGGATCCAGCTTCACATCGCGGCCACGGCGCAACTGCAGACGCGGCTCACCATTCACCCAGGTCAGGTAGAGCTCGTCACCGGGGTAGATCAGGTGCGGGTTATCGATCTGCGGATTGACGTCCCACAGCTCCGGCCAGCGCCAGGGCTGGCGCAGGTACATCCCCGAGATGCCCCACAGCGTGTCGCCGCGCTTGACCACATAAACATCGGGCACATCCTCATTCAGCTCGACCGCAGCGCCTGCCAGGGCGCCAAAGAACAGGCTCCCGAGCAATACGAGGCACACTGTAAAAGACTTCGCTCTCATGATTTGTCCAGCCCGTCCCTGTTATCATCTGCCTGCCGCAGCCTCAGGCAGGTTTTCCCCATGTCCCCCCGCCAGCGTGCGAAGCGCCCCTACACGACACTGGGCACCGCCTTGCCAGCAGCGATATACTAGGCACAGTTTGCGGCGGGCATGGGTCCGTGGCAAGCCCAAATGTGACTAATTCACCATTGCTCGGTTGAGCTCCGAAGGCAGCTAACTCCATGGCAGTACTCGACATTCTCGAATTTCCGGACCCGCGGCTGCGCACCCGGGCGGAGCCCGTCGCGGCGGTTACCGACGCCACGCGCGCACTGGTTGATGACCTTTTTGAGACCATGTACGCCGCACCGGGCATCGGTCTGGCGGCGACGCAGGTGAATGTCCACCAGCGCGTGCTGGTCATTGATGTCAGCCAGGATCGCAGTGAGCCCCTGGTGTTCATCAATCCGGAAGTGACCGTGCTGAATCCCGAACTGGGCGAATACGATGAGGGCTGCCTGTCGGTGCCGGGGTTCTATGAGACGGTGCAGCGCCCCCGGCGCATTTCGGTGACGGCCCTGGATCGCAACGGCGACGCCTTTTCACGGGAGCTGGACGGGCTGCTTGCCGTGTGCCTGCAGCACGAGATCGACCACCTTGATGGCAAACTGTTCGTGGATTACATCTCGCCGGTGAAACGCCAGCGCATTCGCAAGAAACTGCAGAAAGAACAGCGGCGCCAGGCCTGACATGGCCAACGCACCCTTGCGGGTCCTCTTCGCCGGCACACCGGATTTCGCCGCCCACCACCTGCAGGCGCTGCTGGACAGCCCCCACCAGGTGGTCGGCGTGTACACACAACCCGATCGGCCGGCGGGCCGCGGCAAGAAGCTGCAGGCCAGTCCGGTGAAGCAGCTGGCACTGCAGGCCGGGCTGCCGCTGCGCCAGCCGGTCAGCCTGCGCACACCTGAAACGCAGGCCGAGCTGGCCGCTTTTGCCGCCGACGTCATGGTGGTGGTGGCCTACGGCCTGATCCTGCCGCAGGTGATACTCGATGCGCCCCGCTGGGGCTGCCTCAATGTGCACGCGTCACTGCTGCCGCGCTGGCGCGGCGCGGCGCCCATCCAGCGGGCCATCCAGGCCGGCGACACCGAGAGCGGCGTCACCATCATGCAGATGGATGCCGGGCTGGATACCGGTGCCATGCTGGCGACCGCGCGCTGCCCCATCGACAGTGCCACCAGCGCTGCCGTTCTGCATGACCGGCTTGCCGAGCTCGGCCCTCCTCTGCTGCTGCAGGTGCTCAACGATCTGCCGGGTTATCTGCAGGCGGGTGTCGCCCAGGACGACAGCCTCGCCACCTACGCGCGTAAAATTGAAAAGGCCGAGGGCGCACTCGATTGGCGGCAATCCGCAGCCGAGCTGGCGCGCCAGGTCGCAGCCTTCAACCCCTTTCCCGTCTGCTTTGCTGTGCTCAACGGCGAGCGTGTGCGCATCTGGACGGCCAGTGCCGTCTCCGAGGCCACCCACGCCGCCCCCGGCACGATACTCAGCGCCGATCGTGAAGGGGTACAGGTGGCCTGCGGCAACGGCAGCCTGCGGCTCCTTACCCTGCAACTGCCCGGCGGCCGCGCGCTGCCTGCGGCTGACCTGCTGAACGCACAGAGCGCGCAGTTTGCACCCGGGGCCTGTTTCCAGCCGGCAGCGGAAGCGGCGACGTCCTGATGACCACAGATACCCGGGCCGCGGCGGCGCAGGCTATCGCCGGCGTACTGCAGGGCGGGTCGCTGAATGCGCTGCTCCCCGCCGCACTGGAGACGGTCAGCAGCCGCGACCGGGGCCTGCTGCAACAGCTCTGCTACGGCACCCTGAGACTGTACCCGCGGCTCTACCCGCAGCTGCAGGCGCTGCTGGACAAGCCCCTGCGCAGCAAGGACAGCGACATCGAGGCACTGCTGCTGCTCGGGCTGTACCAACTGGAAGACACGCGAATCCCCGACCACGCTGCCGTTGCCGCCAGTGTCGGCGCCACGCGGGCGCTGAAAAAGGACTGGGCGCGCGGCCTCTGCAACGCTGTACTGCGACGCTTCCTGCGGGAACGCACCGCGCTGGCCGAGACGCTTGGTCCGGCAGCGCGCTGCGCGCACCCTCAATGGTTGTACGACGCCTTGCAGACCGACTGGCCGGAAGACGCCGAGGCCCTGCTGCAGGCCAATAACGCACAGCCGCCGATGGTGCTGCGGGTGAACGCACAGCGCGCCTCCCGCGAACAGTACCTGCAACGTCTGGCCGATGCGGGCATGCCGGCGCAGGCCGGGGCCCTGGCGCCGGAGGCCATCTACCTCGAGGCCCCCGCGGACGTCGCTCTGCTGCCGGGCTTTGCCGAGGGCCTGGCCAGCGTGCAGGATGAGGCCGCACAGGTGGCGGCGCTGCTGCTTGCGCCGGGTCCCGGCGCGCGGGTGCTGGATGCCTGCGCAGCACCCGGCGGCAAGGCCTGCCATCTGCTGGAGCGACACCCGGACATCGCGCTCACCGCCATGGATGTCGATGAAGCGCGCTTGCAGCGCGTGCGCGATAACCTGCAGCGGCTGCAGCTGCACGCCACGGTGCTCTGCGGCGATGCGGCCCGCCCCCCGGCCCTGCTGCCCGCTGAGCAGTTTCACCACATCCTGGTCGATGCGCCCTGTTCTGCCAGCGGCGTGATCCGTCGCCATCCCGATGTCAAGCTGCTGCGCCGCCCCGAGGACATTCCTGCACTGGCCGCGCAGCAGGGTGCGATCCTCGATGGTCTGTGGCCCCTGCTGGCACCCGGCGGCACGCTGCTGTACGTCACCTGCTCGGTGCTGGAGGCGGAGAACAGTGGTGTCATCGCCGCCTTCCTCGCGCGCAGGGAAGACGCCGAATCGCTGCCACTGAACGTCGGCACGCCCAGGGCGGCAGGCAACCAGATCCTGCCTCGCCCCGGCGGCCCGGACGGCCTGTTTTTCAGCCTGCTGCGGCGGCGCGCGAAAAGCCCGGCCTAGAGTGCAGTATTACAACCCCTGCACCCTTACATTTTGCGGGCCTTTTCATTAAGGTGGCGGGAATTTCAGGGGGGTCGCCCCAACCATGAAGATCATCATACTGGGTGCGGGTCAGGTAGGCGGAACACTCGCCGAGCACCTGGCAAACGAACAGAACGACATCACCGTCGTCGACACCGATGCCGACCGCCTGCGCGAACTGCAGGACCGGCTGGACATCGGCACGGTCAGCGGCAGCGCTTCACACCCCGACACCCTGTACCAGGCGGGCGCCGATGACGCCGACATGCTGATCGCCGTGACCAACAGCGACGAAATCAACATGATGGCCTGCCAGATTGCCCACTCCCTGTTCAACACGCCCACCAAGATATCCCGGGTGCGCGCACCCAACTACCTCGCACACCAGGAAAAACTGTTTACACCGGACAATATCCCGGTGGACGTCATCATCGGGCCGGAGCAGCTGGTCACCAAGAACATTGTCGAACTGATCGCCAACCCGGGCGCCCTGCAGGTACTCGATTTCGCCGATGGCCGCATCCAGCTGGTGGCCGTGCGCGCCTTTCACGGCGGCCCCATCGTCGGCCATGAGCTGCAGGACATTCGCACGCACATGCCCAAGGTGGATACCCGTGTGGCCGCCATCTTCCGCCGCGACCGGGCCATTATCCCGGAGGGCGATACGGTGGTTGAGGTGGACGATGAAGTGTTTTTCATCGCTGCCCGCAAGGACATCCGCAAGGTCATGTCCGAGCTGCGCAAGATCGACAAGCCCTACCAGCGGGTGATGATCGCGGGCGGCGGCAACATCGGGGCAACGCTGGCGCAGAGTATCGAGCGCGACTACCAGGTGAAGGTCATCGAACAGTCGTACCCGCGCTGCCGGGTGCTCTCGGAGTCTTTGAAGCACGCGATCGTGCTGCACGGCAGCGCTTCCGAGCCCGGGTTGTTGACCAGCGAAAACATCGAGTCCACTGATGTGTTCTGCGCGCTGACCAACAACGATGAATCAAACATCATGATGTCCATGCTCGCCAAGCGCATGGGGGCGAAGAAAGTCATTACGCTGATCACCAATCCCGCCTATGCCGACCTCGTCGGGGACGAGATCGATATCGCCATTTCACCGCAGCAGATCACCATTGGCAGCCTGCTGACCCATGTGCGCCGCGGCGACATTTCCAATGTGCATTCCCTGCGTCGCGGCGCGGCGGAGGCGATTGAAGTCACGGCACGTGGCGACGCCTATTCCTCCCGGGTCGTCGGGCGCCGCCTGGAAGAGATCAATCTGCCGGAGGGCGTGACCATTGGCGCCATTGTGCGCGGCGACGAAGTGTTGATTGCCCACAGGCACGTGCTTGTGGAAGCGGATGACCACGTCGTGCTGTTCCTCACCGATCGCAGCCGCATCTCCGCCGTGGAGAAGCTGTTCGCGGTCGGTTTCGGCTTCTTTTCCTAGGCCTGTCGCGTGCACCTGAGCGTAACGCTGCGCATTCTGGGCCTGTTGCTGATGCTGTTCAGCAGCACCCTGCTGGTCCCCATGGGCGTGGCCCTGCTGGATGACGACCACACTGTCACCAGCTTTGCCAGCGCGCTGGCGCTGACCTTCACCGCAGGCCTGCTGAGCTGGCTGCCGGTACAGCATGTGCGCCATGAGCTGCGCATCCGCGACGGTTTTCTCGTCACGTCGCTGTTCTGGACCGTGCTGGGCCTGGCCGGCTCGCTGCCCTTCATGTTGACTGCGGGGCTGGAGCTGAGCGCCATGGATGCGATTTTCGAATCGATCTCCGGGCTGACCACGACCGGTGCGACGGTGATTACCGGCCTGGATGTGCTGCCACGCTCCATTCTCATCTACCGCCAGCTGCTGCAGTGGCTGGGCGGCATCGGGATCATCGTGATCGCCGTGGCGGTACTGCCCATGCTCGGCATCGGCGGCATGCAGCTGTACCGCGCCGAGATTCCGGGGCCGACCAAAGACCGCAAGCTGACACCGCGCATCGCGGAAACCGCCAAGGCGCTGTTTTTTGTCTACCTGGGCCTGACCGCTGTCTGCGCGCTGGCGTTCTGGGCGGCGGGAATGACCGGTTTTGACGCCGTTGCACACGCCTTTTCAACCGTGGCCATTGGCGGTTTTTCCACGCACGACGCCAGTATGGGCTATTTCGAGAGCAACACGATCCTGCTGATCTGCAGCCTGTTCATGGTGATTTCCGCGATGAATTTCGGCCTGCACTTCCTCTCCTGGCGTCGCCGCAGCCTCGCCGGCTACCGGCAGGACTCCGAGTCCCGCTTCTTCCTCGGCGTGTTGCTGATCGGCATCGCGGTCACCTGCAGCTACCTTATCCTGACCGATACCCTGCCGCTCAGCGAGAGCCTGGTGCACGGCCTGTTCCAGACCATCTCCATCACCACCACCACAGGCTTTGCCACCCAGGACTTCGCTGGCTGGCCCACATTCCTGCCGGTCATGCTCATCATGTTCTCCTTCATGGGTGGCTGCGTGGGCTCCACGGCCGGCGGTATCAAGGCCGTACGCCTGATGCTGATCGCGAAACAGGGTGTGCGTGAACTGAAGCAGCTGGTCCACCCGAAAGCGATCATCCCGCTGAAAATCGGCAAGCACCGGGTCGAGGCCTCCGTGGTCAGCGCGGTGTGGAGCTTCTTCGCGGTGTACATGTTTGTCTTTGTCACCATCATGCTCGCCCTGCTGGGCACCGGCATGGACTTCCTGACCGCGTTTTCTGCCGTAGCGGCATCGATCAACAACCTCGGGCCTGGCCTGGGTGAGGTCTCCGCCAATTACGCGAGCATCAGCCCCTTTGCGAAGGGGCTGCTCTGCCTCGCCATGCTGCTCGGCCGCCTGGAAATCTTTACCCTGCTGGTGCTGTTTACGCCCATGTTCTGGCGCCTGTGATAGTGCGCGGATACGGCGCCCGGGCTGCCCGGCTCAACCGAGGAAATTGAGCAGGCGCCGCAACAGCGCCAGGGCCAGGTAGAAGAAGCCCAGTGGCAGCAGAATCGACTTCAGCACCAGGGACATCAGCAGGTTGATGAGGCTCGCGGCGAAGTCACTGACCTGGTCTCCCAGCGCCGCTATGCGTTGCCGGATATCCAGCGCAGACAGGCCGCGGGCAGAGCCATCCGCCAGGTCACTGGCCGCGTTCAGCTCGCCGTGGAAACCCTGCACCGCCTGATACTGCACAGCCTCGTTGTCCTTGAGAAACACCGCGTCCACCCAGCTGTTGGCCAGCACCACCAGCGCCAGGGCGAAACGCAGTACCACCATCACCAGAAACAGCCGCGTGGCAATCGCCGCCTGACGCCGCGTACCCCACACGGCCGCCAGCATGCCCAGGACGCCCAGCGCCGTGAGAAGTATGTTGAAGCTGACATGGGACACCACAACCAGCAGGATTTTCTGCAGGGCGAGAGCACCCAGCGCAACCATCATCACCGCCGAGAAACGCTCGACAAGATCATTCACCGGGTCCAGCAGTTCACCGACGGTGAAGGTGAGCAGAAACGCATTGACCTCCGTCCCCTGCAATACCGATACCAGCGCATTGATGCCCCGGGCCGTGGCGTAGACTGCGCCAGAGCCGAGCAGTGCGGCGTCCAGATACTCGGTAGAGAGACGATCGAGAACACCGCTCCAGCCCACTGCACAGAGCACCGGTACCGCGAGCACCAACAGCCACTGCGATCGCGTCATGCTGCGGGCTCCCCGGGTGTCGGTACCGAGGCGGCGCTGACCTGTTGTGCCGCGGCGATCGAGCGCGCACGTGCGTGATCCTCGCCTGTGGGCTCCAGACCGTCCTGGTCTGCACCCCGAACCGGCGCCAACACCAGTTCGGTAAACAGCGCGAAGTGATCCGAGCCGAAGGGCGGCAGGCGACGCAAGCTGCGCAGGGTGAAATCATCACTGTGGAACAGGTGGTCCAGGGGCCAGCGCAGGAACGGATAGTGTGCGTGGAAGGTGTTGAACATGCCGCGTCCCACGCGCGGGTCCAGCAGGCCGCTGATAGCGCGGAACAGGCGGGTGGTCGGCGACCAGGCCACATCGTTGAGGTCTCCGGTGACCACTACCGGCAGCTGGCTGCCGGCAACGCTGCGCGCGACGATCACCAGCTCGGCATCGCGTTCGGCCGACTGCGGGTTTTCCGTGGGACTGGGCGGCGCGGGGTGCAGGAAATGCACCCGCACCCGGTCACCCGAGGGCAGCGTAAGCACCGCGTGCATCGAGGGCACATCGTCCTCGACCAGGAAATCGATACTCGCCTCATCCAGCGGCAGGCGGGAATACACGTGCATGCCGTAGAAGTTGTCCAGCGGGCACTTCAGGGCATGGGGCATGGCGGGCTGCAGCGCGTCCAGCTGATCCTGCCACCACTGGTCCGACTCCAGTGTGACCAGTACATCCGGTGCACAGTCCTGCACCAGCTGCAGGAGGGTGCGGGCGTCGCGGTTGGTGGTGAGCACGTTGGCGGTGAGGATGGACAGCCGACGTTCCTCCGGCGCATCGCTGAGTGCCGACTTCACCTCCCGCGGCCAGAGCGGTGTGTAGGGCAGAATCCACCACAGCTGCCACAGCAGGCAGGCGCCCGTCACCGAGAGCAGCGTCCAGCTCAGCGCACGGTCCGGCTGCAGCAGGAGGCTCTGTGCCACAAGCAGCAACAGCGCCGCGGTTGCCAGCAGCAGGCGCGGAAACTCCAGACCGCGCACCAGCCAATGGGGGTGACGCCACAGGGGGAGCAGCGTAACCAGGAGCAGCAGCAGGGTGGCAACGACAATCATCATGGGCAGGGTGGCGGTCTCGGGTCGCCCAGCGTAGCACAAGGGCCAGCGCAGCGCCGCGGCAGGCGCGGACTGCTACTTGCGGGCGCGGGTGATCAGCTCGTAAGCCGCGGTGATTTCCTGCGACTTCTCGGTAGCGACTTTCAGCATGTCCTCCGGCACGCCCTGGGCAATCAACTTGTCCGGGTGATGCTCACTCATCAGCTTGCGGTAGGCCCGTTTCAGCTCGCGGTCGTTCACCTCGGGGCTCACACCCAGCGCGGCGTAGGCTGCCTGCAGGCGATCCGGGCCGGACTGCTGGGCACCACCGTGATGGAACTGACCCTGGGCCTGGGCCATACGCAGCAGCTGTTCCACGTGTGACGGGTTGAAGCCCAGCAGACCCGCCAGGTTGTCGAGCACGCGGCGCTCAGCGGCCTCGATACCGTGGTCCACCACGGCCAGGGACACGAGGAACATGAGCAGCGTCTGGCGCAGGGCTATCTGCCGGCCGCACACCGCCTGAAAGTCGGCGACGCAGCTGGCGACATCAAACCCGGGCGCCGCGCCGCGCTTGAACAACTCGATGGCGCGCTGCCGCTGGGCGCTGGTCAGCCCCATTTGGCGGATGATCATCTCGGTATGGTCGACCTCGCCCTGGGAAATACGGCCATCTGCCTTGGCCAGGTGCCCCAGCAGCAGGAAGATCGTCTCGAAGAAGCGCTCCTTGATACGGGCGATGTTCTCCGGCGAATGCGCCTCCATCGTGCGCCGCAGTCCGCGGTCAAACTGGTGGCCGAGAAACAGGCCAATCACCAGGCCGATAGGGCCACCGAGCACGAGGCCCAGCAGGCCCGCGACCACTTTGCCGTAAAACATACTGCTCCTGCTGCCAGCTCCTGCGGCCGGCCGGCGTGATGAGAAGAAGGAACCCCGCATACAATGCGGGCTGAAGTGGCTGTATACTACCCAGCTTTTTTGCGAACCGCGAACAGGTGTTGCCGTGTCCCCAGCTCCGTTGTCCTTTCAGGACCTGATTCTTACCCTCCAGCAATTCTGGGCTGAGCAGGGTTGTGTGATCCTGCAGCCGCTGGATATGGAGGTGGGTGCGGGGACCTTCCACCCGGCCACCTTCCTGCGTGCAATCGGCCCGGAGAGCTGGAATGCCGCCTACGTCCAGCCCAGTCGCCGGCCCACCGACGGGCGCTATGGCGAAAACCCCAACCGCCTGCAACACTACTACCAGTTCCAGGTGATCATGAAGCCTTCGCCAGCGGAATTCCAGGAGCTCTATCTGCAGTCATTGCAGGCACTGGGAATCGACAGCGCGGTGCACGACATTCGTTTCGTCGAGGACAACTGGGAGTCGCCCACGCTGGGCGCCTGGGGGCTGGGCTGGGAGGTCTGGTTGAACGGCATGGAGGTTACCCAGTTCACCTATTTCCAGCAGGCCGGCGGCCTGGAGTGCTACCCGGTGAGCGGTGAGATCACCTACGGCCTGGAACGTATTGCCATGTACCTGCAGGGCGTGGACAGCCTCTATGATCTGGTGTGGACCCGGGGCCCCTCCGGCACAGTGACCTACGGCGACGTGTTCCACCAGAATGAAGTGGAAATGTCGCGCTACAACTTCGAGGAAGCCGACACCGACTGGCTGTTTGGCCAGTTCGACCACTGTGAAGGCGAAGCCCAGCGCCTGATCGAGCGCAACCTGCCCCTGCCGGCCTATGAAATGGTGATGAAGGCCTCACACACCTTCAACCTGCTCGACGCCCGTCACGCCATTTCGGTCACCGAACGCCAGCGCTACATCCTGCGCGTACGCACGCTGGCGCGGGGCGTGGCACAGGCCTACTTTGACGCGCGTGCCGCACTGGGCTTCCCGCTCGCCGAACAGGCGCTGCGCGAGGACGTTCTGGGTACGATGCGCCAGGAGGCACAGGCATGAGCCAGACCGAAACACTGCTGGTTGAACTGGGCACCGAAGAGCTGCCGCCCAAGGCACTGAAGACGCTGGGTACCGCATTCCGCGATGGCATCGTGGGCGGACTGGCGCAGCGCGGACTCACGCATGGCGCCGTGCGCTGGTTCGCTGCGCCACGCCGGCTGGCGGTGCTGATTCAGGACGTCGCCCTGCAGGCGCCGGACCGGGAGCAGGAAATACAGGGGCCGCCCGCCGACCGGGCGCGCGACGACCAGGGCAACTGGACGCCTGCGGCGGTGGGCTTTGCGCGCAAGCAGGGGCTGGAACCTGAAGCGCTGACTGTGGTGGACACGCCCAAGGGGCCGCGCCTGTGCCTGCGCACCACGCTGGCCGGCGCACAGCTGCGCAGCAGCTTCAACGACATCATTCACGAAAGCATCCGCGAGCTGCCGATTCCCAAGCGCATGCGCTGGGGCGCGAGCCGTGTCGAGTTTGTGCGCCCGGTGCACTGGGTGGTGGCCATGCTCGGCGGCGAGAGCGATTTCGGCACCGTGCTCGGTCTGCCTACGGGCAACACCACGCGCGGCCACCGCTTCCACAGCAGCGGCGAAATTCGCCTGGAACGACCGGAAGACTACGCAGAAACCCTCGCCGGCGCGAAAGTCATCGCTGACTTCGAGGAGCGTCGCGCCATGATCCGCGAGCAGGTTGAGGTCGAGGCCAGCGCACTGAAGGCGCAGGCGGTGATCGACCCGGATCTGCTGGATGAGGTAACCGGGCTGGTCGAATGGCCGGTCGCGCTGACGGGCAACTTCGAACCGCGCTTCCTCAGCGTACCTGCTGAGGCACTGGTATCTTCCATGAAGGAGCACCAGAAGTACTTCCACCTGGTGGATGCCGATGGCGCTCTGCTGCCCCACTTCATCACCCTGTGCAATATCGAGAGCAAGGACCCGGCGCAGGTGATTGCCGGCAACGAACGGGTTATCCGCCCGCGGCTCAGCGACGCCGCCTTCTTTTTCGAAACCGACAAACAGCACAGCCTGTTTTCGCGGCTCGAGGGCTTGCGCAGCATTGTCTTCCAACAAAAGCTGGGCTCGCTCTACGACAAGTCACAGCGGGTGTCGAGGCTGGCCGGGGAACTGGCGGCACAGCTCGGTGGCAGCGTGGCTGACGCAGAGCGCGCCGGCCTGCTTTGCAAGGCGGACCTGGGCACGCAGATGGTGCTGGAATTTGCCGACATGCAGGGTATTGCCGGGGCCTATTACGCACGGCACGACGGTGAGTCACCCGAGGTGGCGGCGGCGGTTGAGGAACATTACTGGCCTCGCTACGCAGGCGACCGCCTGCCGCAGGGCCTGACCGCGGCGGCCGTGGGTGTGGCGGACCGACTGGACACGCTGGTGGGCATCTTCGGTATCGGCCAGCCCCCGACTGGCTCACGGGATCCCTTCGCCCTGCGCCGGGCGTCGCTGGCGGTACTGCGTATCCTCGTCGAGAAGGAACTGGATCTCGATCTGCGCGAGTGCCTCGCGCTGGCAGTGCAGGGTTACAGCGCCGATGCCGTGGCGGAAGGCACCGCGGAGCAGGTACTCGACTACATGCTGGAACGCTTCCGCGCCTGGTATGAGGAACTGGATATCCCGGCGGAAGTGTTCAAGGCAGTAAGCGCCAACAAACCCGGAAAGCCCCTGGATGTGCAGCGCAGGGTGCTCGCAGTGCATGCGTTCAGCCAGCTGCCGGAAGCGGCCGCGCTGGCCGCGGCCAACAAGCGCGTGAGCAATATCCTGGACAAGCTGGAGGACGGCTTCCGCTTTGGCGACGTGCGCAGCGACCTGCTGCAGGACCCTGCTGAGCACACGCTGGCGGAACGCCTTGCCGTGCTTGGCGGTGAAAGCGAGGGGCACCTCGCCGACGGTGCCTACAGCGAAGCGCTGTCCTGCCTGGCGGCCCTGCAGGCACCGGTCGATGCCTTCTTTGACGAGGTCATGGTCAACACCGAGGATCCCGTGCTGCGCGGCAACCGGTTGAGCCTCCTGCACAGCCTGCGCGAGCGGTTCCTGCGGGTGGCGGATATCTCGCAGCTGGCCGTGCCCCGCAACAGCTAGCGGCGCGTGCCCATCAGCTTCCTGCAAAGTCCCTGGTTCCTGCCCGCACTGGGGATTCTGGGCGGGCTTACCGCCGGGTTGATAGCGGCACTGATCTGGCGCTTGCGCCTGCACCAGCAACAGGCGGCAGCCCAGGCGCAGGCGCTGCAACAGCTCACCGACCGCTACCAGAACCTGCGCAGTGAATACGATCGCCTGCTTGCCCGGCAGCGCGAGCAGGCGCGCCAGCACGCCGACCAGCTGCAACTGCTGAATGAGAACCGTGCGCAGCTGAAGCTTGAGTTCGAGCACCTCGCACAGCGCATTTTCGAGGCCCGCGGGCGCCAGTTCACGGACAGCAGCAAGGAGGCCCTCGGTCAACTGCTGCAGCCGTTTCGCGAACAGATCAGCAGCTTCCAGCAGCGCATCGACCGCGTCCACTCGGAATCCCTGCAAGGCCAGGCAGCACTGGGGGCAGAGCTGCGCAAGGTGCTGGAGATCGGCCTCGCCATGAGTGAACAGGCGAGCAATCTCGCCGCCGCACTCAAGGGCGACAAGAAAACCACCGGGAACTGGGGCGAGGCGCAACTGGAGCGCACGCTGGAACAGGCGGGACTGCTGCCCGGGGAGCACTATGTGACGCAGGCGGCGCTGCGGGACGAACAGGGCCGCCGACGCCTGCCCGACGCGCTGATCCTGCTGCCCGACAAGCGCCACCTGGTGATCGACAGCAAGGTATCCCTGGTGGATTACGAGGCTGCGCTGGCCGCAGAAAACGAAGACCAGCGCGACGCCCGGCTCGAGGCCCACGGGCGGGCCATTCGACAGCATATCGACGACCTCGCAGGCAAGGAGTACGCCAATCTGCCGGGGCTGGGCAGCCCCGACTTCGTCCTGATGTTCATGCCCATCGAGCCGGCCTGGATCGAAGCGATGCGCCAGGACCGCGAGCTGTTTGCCTACGGTTACCAGCGCGGCGTGGTGCTGGTCTCACACACGACGCTGATGCCCGTGCTGCGCACCGTCGCCAACCTCTGGATCGTGGAGCGCAGCAATCGCGAAGCACAGGAAATCAGCCGCAGTGCCGGCGATGTCTACAATCAGGTGTGCACCGTGGCGGAACGCCTGCAGCGGCTCGGCAACACCCTGCAGACAGCGGCCAACCAGTACAACAGTACGGTGCTTGGCCTCAGCGGGCGACAGGGTCTGGCGGGCAAGGTCGATCGCTTCCAGCACCTGTCCACGGCAACCAGCAAGCAGATGCCCAGCCTGGAACCCCTGCATCTGGATATCGACGTCGACCGGCTCAGCGCGGTGGACCGCAGCCCCGAGCGAGCCGGGACACCCGCACCAGACTCCGGCGACGACGAGCGCGCGCCGTAATCAGGCAGCGTCGTCGGCCGGGCGACGTTCACCATCCCGCGCTACCATGCGGATGGTCCGCTGGCAGGTTTCCAGCCAGGTTGTTGCGGGTTCCGTTTTCAAAACCCGGACACAGCCCCGTTCGGTGACACAGGCAATACTGGTTTTGTTGGGTGTCCAGTCACCTTCCGACAGGCGTGGCTTGCGTTTGCTGTAGAACCAGAGCCCGCGTCGGTCCTGCATGACGTAGCGTGCTTCCTCAGGCAGAAACACTTTGCGGCCGTCGATGACGGCAAAAACTTCAAGGTCATCCCGCTGGCTGGACCCCAGCGTGGCCGTGGGTGTAATGGTGAACATGGCAGCCCCCTGGTATTCACAGAAATCCTTTCCGACGCTGCGGGTTCAACCACCCGTCTCCCCGAGCCTGACTGGCCAAGCCTGTCCGTCAGCGCCGCTGCACAATGGCAGCGCGCTCAGTTATAGGCAGGCAGCCGCTGTCTGACAATGCCGGGAAAAGCATTATTGGGTATCAATTGGAAAAAAGTGTCTTTTTACGCCCATATTTTTACGCTTAAAGCGATTTTTAGGGCTGCAATTTGGCTATTATGTGCCATATTTTTACAGGCGACTGTGCGCCCGTCGATGCCCACCTGCGGCTGCAGGGCCCGATCAGGGTGTCAGGGAGAGGCCGGACTCAGCGGCGAGCAGGTCAGGTATCAGGCATTGCCTGCCCGCTATCCGCGCCGGGGTGCCGCCCGCAGCTGGCGCCGCATCCTCCGCAATATCGTCTGCCACCAGCGGGCGGTAGACCACCGGCTCCGAGGCCAGCGGCAGTGCCCAGAAAGGGACGTTGATACCCAGCAGCACCGCAAACGTGCGGGCCGCCGGTGTGGGGTGCAGCACGGGAATCCGGGCGGCTCGCCAGGGCAGCGCAGCGCCTACCGCCTCACGCACCACGACGATTTCCGCAAGACCGTTCAGCGGCACCAGCCAGGTGGCGCCATCGGCGCAGGGAAGCAGTACAGCGGGGACGGCATTTGCCACCTGCGTCTCCATATCAGGACAGGCGCAGTGGGTAGCCGGTCAACTCTGCAATCTGCTCAACCAGCAGCGGGAAGTTGAACGGTTTGCCCATGTAGCCGCTGCAACCGGCCTGTTCGGCGAGCGCGCGGTGCTTGGGGCCCGTCCGCGAGGTCACCATGATGACCGGGATGGACTGCAGGCGCGGGGATCGGCGAATTTCGCGGAGGGTCTGGATCCCGTCTTTCAGGGGCATTTCAATGTCCAGCAGAATCACATCCGGAAGGCGATGTATGCCTGCCAGGAGCTCCATGGCAGCAAGCCCGTTTTCCGCGGTGACCGTCTCAACCCCCAGGCTTTGCAGCTGGCTGGTCGCCACCATGCGCTGGGTCCGCGAATCGTCGACCACCATGACCAGCAGGTTGACGTCCGCCACGGGTTCCAGCGAGAGGTCGGGGACAGGCTCCAGTGCCTGTCGACTGACCAGAAGGTTCAGGTTGAGGGCGACAATGGCCCGCCCGTCTGAACTGGTGGTCCCCCCGACGACCCAGGGCAGGCCGGCAAACTGGCTGCCCAGCGAGCGGATTACCAGCTCGAGGGCCTCCTCCACGCGATCCACGGCAATCGCCATATGGTGCTGTCCGGATCCGGCCACGATAACGGGTACGGTAGCGCCCCAGTTGTCGCGGTCGGGCAGCGGCACCCCGGAACACAGGGCCGCCAGGTAGGAGGGCTGGCAGCGGCGGCCCAGCAAGGGCAGATCCGTCTGCGCCTGTACCGCCTGCAGAAATTCATCCGCGGGCACATGCTCAACCCCGATCAGCCCGTCGAAGGGTATCGCGTAAGCGGTATCCGCGACGGTCACCAGCAGGGCACCGTTGACGCTGATGTTGGAGGGGATGCGAATACGGAAGGTGGTGCCGCGACCGAGGTTGGACTCGATCTCGATATCGCCCCCGATGCGTTGCAACTCGCCCATCACGATGTCCATGCCGACCCCGCGGCCGGAAATTTCGCTGATCCGCTCGGCTGTGGAGAACCCGCGGTGGAACACCAGGCGCTGGGCCTCGCGGTCGGTGAGGTTATCCACATCGACGTCCAGCCCCTTTTTGCGTGCCTGTTCCCGCATGCGCTGGGGATCGATACCGCGGCCATCGTCACTGAGCGACACCACGTAATCCGTGCCCTGTTTGCGCACGTCGATGCTGATCACACCGGTGTCCGACTTGCCGGCCGCAATGCGCTCTGCCGGGGCTTCGATGCCGTGATCCAGCGCGTTGCGCACCATGTGCTCGAGAATGATCTGGCAGCAGGCATGGCTGTCGCGGTCGAGCTTGCCGGCCTCGCTGATCACCCGGAACATCACCGCCTTGCCCAGTTCCGCGCTGACCGTGCGCACGATGCGGCGCAGCCCGGGCATCAACCGTGAAACCGGTACCACACGCGCCGCGCGGATCGACGATCCGAGGGAGGCGACCATACCAGCCTGCTGCTTCAGCAGCGCTTCCGCTGCGGACGTGTGGCGTCCCGCCAGCCGCGCCAGCTCGTCGAGGTCGTCCACCGCCTCACGCAGGATGCTCGCCGCCTCGTGAATATCCGAGTACTGGTCCATTTCCAGGGCATCCAGCTCCGTATCCGGACCGCTGCGTCGGGTCGTCGCACTGAGCAATGCTCGGTCGGAAATGCGCCCGATGTGGGTGCGCAGAGAGCCGATCCTGCTCAGCAGTTCGCCCGTTGCGCGCTTGCTCTGCAGGGTGCTCTGGGACGCGCGAACGCCGAGCTTCTGCACCTCGTTGCCCAGGTTGAGCAGGTAGTCCAGGGCATCGGGACTGATGCGGATGGTCTGCTGGGCACCCAGCGCCTGGGCACCGGCATCGGCAATCTTGCGATCTTCCTGGCGTTGGCCCGGTGCCAGCGGTTGCAGCTGCGGCGTGCCACCCGTCGTCGCGCTGTCGTCACCGGCGGCGGGGGGAGGCGCGTCCTGTTGCAGCGGAAGCTCACTGGCCACATCGTTCCGCGTCTGCTGGATATGCTCATAGCCGCGCACCGTTGCGTCCAGCCAGGCATTGATGATGCGGAAATAGTGCGCTTCGCCGCCTGCCTCGCAGGGCAGCCGGTCGAGCAGGGTTTCGAAATTGTGAATGAGGGTGCCGTAGCGCTGCAGGCCAACGCCCTTGGCAATGCCCTTCAGGGTATGCAGCACCCGTGAGACCTGCTTCGAGGCTTCGCCGCCCGACGCAGCGGCGCCCGACGCAACGGCGCCCGACGCAACGGCGCCCGACGCAACGGCGCCCGCAGCCTCTCGCTCCCAGGCACCGAGGTTGTCCTCGAGCTTCTCCAGCTCCGTCCCGGCCTCCTCGATAAAGGCGTCGAGAAAATCCTGGAACAGCTCGCTGCCGCCCCGGGTACTGAAGTTAAAGGTGATATCCCGCGGCACGCACCAGGACAGCTCGTCTGCACCCGGCTCAACCGGCTCGGTGGCGGCGGGCGATGCGGCGGTAGGCGATGCGGCGGTGGCAGCTGCGGCGACGGCTGGGGCCGATGGCGGCTCCGCCGGGGTCGGCGCCAGGCTGGGTGTCGGCGCTGGCGCAGGCGTGTCCGCAGTTTCCATAGTTTCCGTAGTGACCGGGGTGACCGGGGTCTCGGCTGGAGACACCTCAGGTGCAACGGACACCACGGGCGCCTGCGGCGCTTCATCTACTGCCGTCTCGGGGACTTCTGGAAGCGCGGCACCGGTTCCCCCAGGCGCGGCATCGTCCACCCGCTCCACGGGCGCTGCGGAAGCCTCCAGCGCAGCGGACAAGTCGGCCTCGTCGCGCTCCAGGGTGCTGGGCAGGGCCGGTGGCGGACCGAGATTGAGTACATCGGCGCCAGCGAGGTGCGCGAGTGCTTCACGGGTGCTGCTGTCCGCCGCGCCGCGCGCGTGACGCACGGCGATAAACTCGTGCCGTGGCGCGTCCATGCGTCCGGATCCGGCCTCCCCCGCGCGCCCGCCGTATATGCCGCTGGAATCGCTGACCGAGGTCAGCACGATCTCTTCCTCGATAAAGTCAGACAGGTCATCGGCGACCGCGCCACCCATCATATGGCGCGCCCCCAGTCGCGCTTCCTGGTCGCTGAGGTCCGCCGCGGGGCGGCGCAGGCGATCGCCCGCCACCGCAAACAGCTTTTCCTCAGGCTCATCGAGGCGACGACTCAACAGCCAGCGCAGCGCGTGCTCTCCCCACTCCTCCAGCAGTGGCTGCGCCCAGGGCTCGCGGAGCAACTCCTCGACGGTGGGCTCCTTCTGATTACCGTCCATCGGCGATCCCCCGGCCAAGGCTCATACAGCGATTGCGCAGTTCCCGCACGCGGGCTGCATCGAATTCTCCGGCACCGCCGCAGGTGGCGACCAGATCCGGCAGTGCCTCCAGCACCTCCTGCAGCAACAGGGGCAGGGTCGCATCCAACGGCTGCTGGCTCTCCAGAACCCGGTCCAGAAGGTCCTGCACATCGCGACCCAGGTCGCCCAGCGAGAACAGGCCCACCGCGTTGCCGTTGCCCTTGAAGGTATGGAAGTGCCGGCGTATTTCCCGCAGGCGCTCGTCGCGTGCCGGCGCTGCAACCCAGGCCGGCAGCTCGCTCTGCAGGCGGGCGATGATCTCCTCCGATTCCTCCAGGAACACCTCCCGGAACGCCGCGGGGATGGTTTCAGTTTGCTCGCTCGGCAACGCGTCCTGCGCCTGCTCTGCAGCGTCTGCGGCCCGCGCGCCCTCGGTCTCACTCGCAGGCGCCGGCTGCAGAAACGTCGCGGCCTGTTCCGCTGTGCAGAGCACATGATCCCCGGCAGAAGCGGGGTCGAGGCTGGCTCGCTCAATGTGCAGTGACAGCCAGGCCAGCGCCTGGGCAAAGTGCATGGCAGCGGGTTCATCCGATGTCCACCCTGCGCGGGCCTCCCCCAGCCAGCGCCCGAGCTGGCCGGCGACCGCCGCCTCGCGCAGCAGGCCCTGCAGGAACAACGCACCCTCCATGGTCAGCAGTTCGGCCGCTACCGCGCTGCGCTGCTCGTCATCGGCACCTTGCTGCAGCTGTTCCTGTAACTGGTTCAGGCGTTCACCGGTGGCCAGCAGCAGGGGCGCCAGCACAGCGAATGACGACGCTGACGCAGGCTGCTCACCGCGCAGCAACACGCGGTTGGCGATGGCAAGTTGCGTATCCACCAGGGTTTGCGCGAGTGACAATACCGCCTGGCGGCAGCGCTCGGGTTGCTCGGCGAAACGTCCGGCATACAGCTGTTCCAGCATGGCGTCTGCACCCCGCAGATCTTCTGCAAGGAGTTCCTCCCCGGCGGCAATCAAGCGCAAGCGAATGGCCTGCAACTCGGCAATGCTGTCTTCGGGCTGCGGCGCGCGTCCGGTGGCAACCGCTTCCAGGTCAGCCTGCTCCAGGGCCTCGATCAGGCTGGAAAGGCGGCTGGACGCACCGCGCAGGGCGGCCAGCAGGGCATCGTTGTGTATCAGGCCGCGCTGCGCATCACGCAGGGTGTTTTCGGTGATGCCGAACACCGTCCACACGTGGGCCACGTACAGCGGCTGCACTGGACAGGCCGCCATGTAGTACAACAGCCGCTGCACATACGCCGGATAGTCCATGTCGGGGTCGACAGCGCTGCCGTGCTCTCGCGCGTATTTGACCATGAAAGCACCGGCTTTGAAGATCTGCGCAATGCACTCATCCGGCTCCGCCAGCTCCGCCGCGAGTGCTTCACAGAGCGCCATGAGCAACAACCAGAATGGCTCCTGCACCGTCCCGGCGAGAAAGCCATGCATCTTCTGCGCGATGCGCGCCAGGGTGCGCGCGCTCTCCGCCCCGGGCCGCGAACCCAACACACCCTTGGCGCCCTGCAGGTAAGGCGCCAGCAACACATCGGCGCCGCGTCGGATAGCCTCCTCCGCGGGGGTCTGAGCTGCGTGGGTCACACCACACTCGGCTGCCACAGGGTAGTGGAAAAACAGCGCCGCCGGGCGCGGCACTTCACCGGCCCAGCGGCGCAGGTCATTGACACAGGGCTCAAGGCCGCGGCCGCTGTCCAGACGCAGCTGCTCGACATGATCCAGATAGGCAGGCAGCGTCTTGATCGCCCGCATCAGGCCACCCATAACAAGGTTGCGTCGCTCTGCCACCACGTCACCGCGCAGCAGGCGCAGGAAACCGCGCTCCATTTCCAGGGCCAGCATTTCCGCCTTGTGCAGCCGCAGGCTACCCAGCGCAGCGGTAATGTGGTGCACCGACCAGAGACAGTGAAGCAGGGGCTCGCGGCGCTGTATGTCGCGGCTGTAGTCGATCAGTGCCGCCTCGGCGGCGTCCAGGGACCCTTGCAACCGTGGCCGCAGGCGTCGCAGGTCTATCAGGTCGATACCCTGCCGCGGGCTGGCGTTTGGCTGCAACTCAGACATTCAGCGCACTGCCTGACTGGTCGACCCGCAGCCGGGCGAGGTTGCGGCCCAGGTTGGAGAGGGTTTGTTGCAGGGCGTTAATGCCCTGCTGGGTCGCTTCCGCACCTTCCCGCAGTGCGCGATTCTGCTCGCGCACTTCGCCCAGCAGTCCGTTCAGGCGGCGCACGGTTTCAGCCGACTGCTGCGTGGTATTGCCCAGTGAATCCACCTGGTCAAGGAGGTGCGCTGCGCCATGATTGATATCTTCCAGGGCCGCGTCGATGCGCTCGACAAAATCCAGGATGGTGACCACGGCGCCCACCGTGTGCTCGAGGCTGTTCAGGTTTTCCGCGGACAGGTTCTGCAACATGCGTACCTCTGAGGTGATCTTGCGGCCTTCCTCCTCGGCTTCACGCAACAGATCGCCAATAGCCTCGGCGATACCGAGGAAGGGGCGGCCGTGCTCGCCAGCGCGCTCCGCCTCGATACGCGTATTGATCGCCACCACCGAGATGCGCGTGTTCAGCGACTGGATGTATTCCGCGGCCGTGGTCACCGACTGTATCAGTTCGCCCTGGCGCTTGGCGGATTTCGAGGTTTCCTGCATGGACTCCCGCACATCCGAAGAGGCGCGCGCCATGTCGGCGGCGAGGGTCTGGCCACGGCTTACCAGCTGCCGATGGCGGCCCATGGCCTCGCGCGCCTGCTTGCTGATACTGCCCATGTCCTCCGCAGCCTGGAGCTCACGCACCAGTGCTGATTTGACCTCTTCCAGCTGGCGGCCCATGCCGGCACTGGTTTCACTGTGCCCGTGGCTATTCCTGGCGAGCCGCTGCAGCTCCGCCGCCAGGCCTTCAAACGGCGCCCGCAGGTCGGACACCAGCTCTCTCTGCCGCGCCAGAGCGGCATTCAGTTGCTCGGCGATCGCGGCGGTTGCGGGCCCGGTGCTCTCTGCACTGGCGGTGAGATCGCCATCGGCCATGCGTCGCAGGGCCCGAAGCACGCCGCTGTCGGAACCCGTCGCTGCGCCGCCATCACGGCGGGCTTTCCACAACAGGAAGCCGGTCACACCCTGGGCGACAAGCAGGGCGAGAACGATAACAAGTAGAACAGTCTGGCTCATGGTACGGCGTCCTCTACAGGGTCAGCGGGCTGCGCACTGGTATCACCCAGCACGCCACTGGCCATCAACAGCCCGCTGTCCAGCAGGCCCAGGAATTCATCGCCACGCCGGAATCCACCGTCGCAGCACTCTGCCAACAGGCCCTGCAGTGGTATGTCGGCGCTGCGCTGGGACAGGGGCAGCGTCACGTTCCCCCGCACCTGGCTCAGGGTCAGGCCCACATGCAGCCCGGGCTGGGAGATCACCAGGCAGTACTCCCGCCTGCGGCCAGGCGACAGCCGCTGGCCAAACAGCGTATCCCCGCAGAACACCGGCAGCAGGTCACCCTGGTAGGCGGCCACCCCCAGCACCCGGTTGCCTGTACCCGGAATGCGGGTCAGCGGGGGCAGGGCGGTGATGGTTTCGACATCGCGATGCGCGATGACCAGCGGCACACCGGCGATGCCGATCGCCGCGCCCGACCATGTGGGCTCCCCTGCCGGCGGCGACGGCAGTGCCGGGCTGCCGCGGGCATGCCGCTCGTGCAGCGCGCGCAGGGCGGAAAAGGCCCCTCCCATGTCAGGCTGCCTCGTGGGCCCGGGTGTGTTCGTGGATCAACTGGCGCAGAACCGGGTCAGGGGGAATCTTGCTGACGTGCGCGTTGGCGCCCCGCGCCTGGCCGCGGGCAATGTCGAATATCCCGTCGGAGGACGACAGCAGCACCACCGGCAGATCGCGGGTATCCTCAGCGTGCCGGATCAGGCTGCAGGTCTGGTAGCCATCCAGCTCCGGCATGGTAATATCCAGAAAGACGATGTCGGGCTTGAAGCGCCGCAGCAGGGCAAGCCCCTGATAACCGTCTTCCGCCGTCTCTACTTCACACCCCATCTGCTTCAAGGTGTGCGACATCATCATGCGGATGGTCTTGGCATCATCGATGATGGCCACGCGGACCCCACTGACGTCCTGGGCCTCGTTGTGATCAGGCATAAGGTTTCTCGCTTGTGACTCTGCGTAACAGTATTTTAGTAGTGACTCCGGGACTGCAAGCACTAATTTGCCTTTTTTCGGTAAATGGCGCAGCTAGCAGCCTGTCGGACCTAGGCTCATCTGCTGCGGCTGATGGGAATCGGTCCAGAATCCCGCTCGCTCTCGTTAAATAGTCACCACTATTCGCCTCAAACGATCGACATTCTGTCCTCGATTCCCACACGCCTCGCGACGATGCCCTAGATCCGACAGGCTGCTAGCGGACGTTTCAGGAGGTTTCCGGGAAAAGAACGCTGCGGAACGGCTCCATATGCCCGGCCTGGAAGTCTTCCCACTCGTAGATGTTGAACTGCTGCATCAGCTTCAGGCAGCGCTGGAAAACCAGGTCTGCATCATAACTGGACGGCGGGATGGCGTACTGCTCGGTGAGCAGCGCGAAGATGCGGGAGGCGATGTCACGGCGTCCGCGATCCTCGCGGTAGAGCAGGTGTTCGACCGGCGATGTGATGGTGGGCGCGCCGTAGATCAGGAACGCCTCCCACCGCAACACATCGTGTTCCGACCCCAGCTGCGCCACCAGCAAGGTCACCAGGTGGCGCAACACGTCACGGGGCGGCAGCTGGTCCTGCTGTAACCAGCGGCGCACGTCTAGCTCCTTCCAACCCGGGTTGATGGCCAGCACCCCCAACACCCGGCCTTCAATACGTGTCGGCACCACCGCCGTCAGGTCCAGTAACAGATTGAGTCGCGCCGAGAAGCCCAGGGGCGGCGGTACCGGCGTTTCCGCAAGCGCCGCATAGTCTGCGGCCAGCGCCGCCGGTGTCGGACGGTCATTTGCCGCAGGCACCAGCCCGCCGTCGGCGGGTGGCGCTGCACCGCGCCGTTTCCTAGCCACTGGCAGCCGCCTCCGGCAGCGCACCCAGCGCCAGCAACCGACGGGCGTAGGTGGGGCGCGATACACCCAGCAGCTGTGCGCGCTGGGCCACGGTGGTCTGTTCACGGCGCGCCTCAAGCAGTTCGAGCAGCAGCGTTTCGGCCTGCGCCAGCGGCCCGCCGCCACTCTGGCCAAGCCCGCGCACCCAGTCCGTAACCAGGCGCGCAGGCTCAACCCACTCGGAGCAGGCACCGCGTGCGGCACGACGCTGCTCGATGCCCGGCAGCCAGCGCGCCAGATTGCGGCGCGGCACCTGCAGGAAACGTGCGGCAGGGCGCGCATCACCCGCATAGCGCGCGAGCGCCGCCAGCACCACCTCGTCCTGCAGCCAGCCGCCGAGCGGCAGCAGCTGTCGGCCGTCAATGCAGTGCTGCAGGCTATCGGCAAGTGCCTGCCGCAGCTCCTCCAGCGCACTTGGCGCATAACCGGGGGCCTCGCTGTCGCCGCGACGCAGCGGTGACAACAGGCCGGCACTGCGCGCACGACTGCCGAGAGCCAGTTGCAACTCCACCGGCGTCAGCCAGGCGCCGGCGGGGCGACGCTCCAGGGCGTGCACCACACGCTGGCGAATCTCGCTGATATTGCCGTGCCAGGGGTGTTCGCGCAGTGCCTGTTCGGCTTCGGGGGTGAACCCCTTTACCACCACGTTGCGCAAGGCGCACTCCTGATCGAGGATCTTGTGGGCCCAACGCAGAATCGCCTGTTGCCGATGGCGCATCGGCGGCACCCGAATCGGATACGCGGCGAATACGCTGGCCAGACGAGGCTGAAGTTCGCCAGCGGCCACCAGCCTCGCCAGCGTATCGGGGAACAACGCAACGAAGCGCATCGGTGGCAGGTAGGTCGGGGGTTCCACATCGACAAACTGGCGCGTGGCGATCTGTCGGGCAAGCCGCAGCTGGGCCTCGGCGCTCATCAGCTGGGGCGATTTGAACACCAGGGTTTTGCCGGCACCCATCTCCAGGGCGTGGCGAATGCGGCGGTTGGCATCGTCGCGATTGCGGAACTCGCGGCAGTCGATAGCCACCAGCGTATCGGGGCCACAGCCGGCACGGCTGTGGAAAATGCGGGCGATATACATTTTGCCCGTACCACGGGCACCGACGATGGCTACAGGCGTATCGGTTCGCGCGAGGAAGGCCGCCTGATCGACCGCGCCCTCCATATTGTCGAGGACATAGCCATCAAGGTTGTCGCCCCGCGCCGGCAAACGCCGCTACCCGCACTTGGAATCGGCACAGTTCAGGCAGGTCATACAGCCATCCATGAGCACAACCGCCTTGGTATTGCACTTGTAGCAGAGGCTTGCGCCGGGAGGAAAGCCGGTGGCTTCCGGTGACGCCGATTCATCCGTTGCCGTGTTGGCACTTTCGCCCATCAGCTCCCGGCGCTTCTCTTCGATAAACTTCTGCTGGTGCTCATCCAGTTTGCTGTCGATCAGCCCGATGTGCTTCATGTGGTCTTCGATAGCGTAGCCGATCTCCGCGACGATCGACGGCATGAACACGCCACCTTTCTTGAAGTAGCCCCCGCGCGGATCGAACACCGCCTTCAGCTCCTCGACCAGGAACGTGGCATCACCGCCCTTGCGAAACACCGCCGAAATCAGCCGGGTGAGGGCGACCACCCACTGGAAGTGCTCCATGTTCTTGGAGTTGATGAACACCTCGAAAGGGCGCCGCAGTTCGTGCTCGGTGCCCTCATTGAGGATGACATCGTTCACCGTGATGTACAGCGCGTGTTCCGACATCGGGGTTTTCACCTTGTAGGTTGACCCCACCAGGCGCTCCGGACGCTGGAACGACTCGTGCATGTGCACCACGTTGCTGGCCGGCACGGCATCGCGCTCGCCCGCTACCGGCTCCGGCGTTGCGCCCTTCGGTACCACTTTGTAACTGACTATTTTGCTGCCAATCTTGACCGTCATTGCTGTCTCCCGGCTCAGAACTTGCCGTAGTAACCTTCTTTCAGGGCGTCGAAGAGATTCGCGGCAGTGTGCATTTCGCCGTCGTATTCCACCTGCTCGTTGCCTTTTAGTTCTATAGTAGAACCATCCTCCAGGGTGAACTGGTAGAGGGTGTTCTCCAGGTCCTGCTCTTTCACCAGAACGCCCTGGAACGCCTCGGGGTTGAAGCGGAACGTGGTGCACCCCTTGAGGCCCTGGGCGTGGGCGTAGAGGTAAATGTCCTTGAAGTCCTCGAAGGGGTAGTCCGTAGGCACGTTGGCGGTTTTGGAAATGGAGGAATCCACCCACTTTTGCGCTGCGGCCTGGATGTCCACGTGCTGTTTGGGCGTCACGCTGTCGGCAACGACAAAGTAATCGGGCAGTTTTTCCTCCTCACGCTCGCTGTAGGGCATGGCCCGGGGATTGACCAGGCTGCGATAGGCCAGCAGCTCGAAGGAAAACACATCCACCTTTTCCTTGCTCTTGCGACCCGTGCGGATCACGTTGCGCGCGTAGTGGTGGGCGAAGCTGGGCTCGATGCCGTTGCTGGCGTTGTTCGCCAGCGAGAGGGAGATAGTGCCCGTTGGCGCAATGGACGAGTGATGGGTAAAGCGCGCGCCGCGCTCTGCGATGCGCTCCACCAGCTCTGGCGCCGCCTCGGCAACCCGCTGCATGTAGCGGCTGTAGCGCGCGTGCAATACCCGCCCCGGCAGACGCTCACCGACGGCGATGCCATCGCGGCGCATCTCCGGGCGGGCCGCCAGCATTTCCGGCGTGACCTCGAACAGGTCATCCATGATCGGGGCCGGGCCCTTTTCTTCCGCCAGCTGTACCGCCTGCTCCCAGCCGACCAGCGCCATCTCGCGGGCAACCTCTTCGGTGAAGGCGAGGGAATCCTCGTCGCCGTAAGACATACCGAGCATGGTGATGGTCGACCCCAGGCCGAGGAAGCCCATGCCGTGACGCCGCTTGTAGGCAATCTCATGCCGCTGCTGAGCCAGCGGCAGGCCGTTGATCTCCACCACGTTGTCCAGCATGCGCGTGAACACGGCAACCACATCGCGATACCGTTCCCAATCGAAACGCGCTTTATCGGTGAAGGGATCCAGCACCAGGCGGGTCAGGTTGATAGAGCCCAGCAGGCAGCTGCCGTAGGGGGGGAGTGGTTGTTCACCGCAAGGATTCGTCGCGCGGATATCTTCCAGCCACCAGTTGTTGTTCATCTGGTTCACGCGATCAATCAGAATGAACCCGGGTTCGGCAAAATCGTAGGTGGAGGCCATGATCATGTCCCACAGACGGCGCGCGGGCACCGTCTTGTAGATGCGGCAGGCGACCTCGCCCCGGTCATTGCTGACGTAGCCCCCGGTCACCGGGAAATGACGCCAGACGATGCTGCTGTCGTTGTTCAGGTCCAGGCCTGCTTCCTCCACTTCCTTGACCGTCATCGGGAAACTCAGCGCCCAGTCCGCCTCGGCCTTGACCGCCTCGATAAACTCGTCGGTAATCAGCAGGCTCAGGTTGAACTGGCGCAGGCGGCCGTCCTCGCGCTTGGCGCGGATAAAGTCCATCACATCGGGGTGGTGGATATCGAACGTGCCCATCTGCGCCCCGCGCCGACCACCGGCCGAGGACACGGTGAAGCACATGCGATCGTAGATATCCATAAAGGACAGCGGGCCGGAGGTGTAGGCACCCGCCCCGCTGACGTAGGCCCCGCGGGGACGCAGGGTGGAAAACTCGTAGCCGATGCCACAGCCGGCCTTCAGCGTCATGCCGGCTTCATGGTTCTTCTGCAGGATGTCGTCCATGGAGTCGGTGATGCTGCCGGACACGGTGCAGTTGATGGTCGAGGTGGCAGGCTTGTAGGCCCCGGCACCCGCATTGGAAATAATCCGCCCGGCGGGCAGTGCACCGTTCTGCAAGGCCCACAGGAAGCGCTGGTACCAGTGCTTGCGCGCCGCGTCTGTCTCCTCGACGTCGGCGAGTGCCCGGGCTATGCGTTTCAGGGTGTCGGCGATGTCCTTGTCGACCGGTTTGCCATTGCGATCCTGCAGACGGTATTTCTTGTCCCAGATATCCAGTGAGGCGTCCTGAAGCCCGATATCCACGACCGTGTGCAATGCCTTGACCACTTCTCCCATGACCCCTTCCCCGTATCGACTGACAGCCGCTCTAGTGTGCGCGAAGGCGGCGGGTGAGGGCAAGCCAATAGCCCCATATACAGGGCACTTTTTTAGGGCGGGCACCAGATATAGTGTTGCAATCCCTCGACGCGCGGGCTGCAAGGCGATGGTTGGCGCGGAAGAGTCCACAAGATCGCCCCGCGACGCCATGCGTGAAGTCAATAAAATGGCCACCGTGCCCCTCGGTGCGGTTTTCCTCGCACGCGGTTTACTGCGCCAATCCGGGCTGCGGTTTCGGCGCCGGATTCTGGCCACAACACTTGGGCGCGGAGCGGTTCTGTCCCATCATCCCTGACGCACACGAAACGGCATGATGAGGGGTATACCCGTGAGCTTGACAGGCAAGGCAGCGATTGTGGGCTGCGCCCAGTACCGGCCAGAAAAATACGCAACCGCACCACAGATGTTCCACCTTGAGCAGATTGCCGACCTGGCGCGGCTGGCGCTGATTGACGCCGGTCTTACCCTGCGCGACATCGACGGGCTGGCCGTGAACGGGGCCCATTTCAACGAGGCGACCGCCTTTGTACCGGCGGTGGTGGCAGAGTACCTGGGACTGCAGGTGGGCTTCGCCGAAACTGTGGACCTCGGTGGTACCAGCGCGGTGGCCATGGCGTGGCGAGCAGCCGCGGCAATACAGCTGGGATTGTGCCGCGCCGTGCTCTGCGTGCTACCCGGCCGCCTCGCCCCGCCAGATCCGGACGCAGACCCGGCGGCTGTCGCAGCGGCCATGCAGCTCGGCGCACACAGCGGCTGCTTTGGCGCCCCGGAAGCCGAGTTCGACCTGCCCTACGGTCATGTCGGCCAGAATACCGGCTACGCCATGATCGCCCAGCAGTACGCGCACCGCTACGGCTACGACGCCGCTGCCATGGCGGGCATTGCCGTGGCCCAGCGGAGCAACGCACAAGCCAACCCCGAAGCGCTGTTCTATGGGCAGCCGATCAGCGTGGAGGACGTGCTGAACAGCAAGATGGTAGCGGACCCCCTGCACATCCTCGAGATTGTGATGCCGGTGGCGGGTGGTGCCGCGTTTATCGTCGCCGCCGACGACCTGGCGCGCGAATGCCGCCATCGACCGGTCCTGATACGCGGCTGCGGTGAACAGCTGGACTTCAAGTCCCCCAGCTACGCCCGCGACATGACCGTTACCCCCATTGCGCGGGCAGCACAGCGCGCCTTCCTGATGGCGGGGATGAAGCCCGCCGATATGGACATGGCGCAAATCTACGACTGCTACACCATCACCGTCCTGCTCAGCCTGGAGGATGCCGGGTTCTGTGCCAAGGGCGAGGGCATGGCCTTTGTGCGCGACCACGACCTGACCTGGCGCGGCGACTTCCCACTGAACACCCACGGCGGACAACTGTCCTTTGGCCAGGCAGGCACAGCCGGCGGCATGTCACAGCTTATCGAGGCGGTGACCCAGATACGCGGCAGCGCTGGCGAACGGCAGCTGCACCGGCACGATACCGCGTTTGTCTCCGGCACCGGCGGCGTGATGAGTGAGCAGGGCGCGCTGATCCTGACGGGAGCCTGAGCATGAACGCATTGATTCCACGCCCCACCGACATCACCCGGCCCTTCTGGGAAGGTCTGCGCGAGCGTCGCATCCTGATCCCCCGCTGCCGGGCCTGCGGCGGCTGGGTGTTCTATCCCCGGCGGCACTGCACCCACTGCGCCGCGCAGGATCTGGCATGGACCGAGGTCTCCGGCAGAGCAACCCTCTGCACCTTCACCATCGCCCGAGTGCCCACGCTGCCCGGGTTTGCGGGCGCCGAACCGCAGAACCTCGCTGTTGTCACCTTCGGCGAGGGGTTCAACATGAACACCGCGCTCACGGGTGTCGCGCCGGATGCCATGCGCATTGGCATGCCCCTGCGGCCCGTCTTCGACGTGCTCGACCCAGCGGGGCATACGCGCCTGTTGTTTAGTGCGGGCTGAGGCGCCCGGGGGGTTTACGACTGGTCTCGAAATCTGAACTGATCGTCGCTCATCAGCTCCACGGGATCCAGCATGTTGTAGACGCCCAGACAGCCTCCGGCAGGCGAGGCGTCATGTGCCTGATAGCCCAGTAGTTCCTGGGTGCGGCGGGGAAACTTGCGCACTTCCTCGATCGGGGAGACGAGATAATTGTTTTCCTCGGTTCGCAACCAGCCCAAACAGAAACTCACGTGCATGCCGCGCCGCAAGTCCTGCGTCGTCCGGTTGTCACCTGCCGCGTGAGCAGTGCCGCCAAGGTATAGCAGTGCCGCACCGGCTGGCATCACCGCGGGTAGGGCTTCAGAGTAATCCAGCGCTTTTTCCCGGGGCCATCGGTGACTGCCGGGGATCACCAGTGTAGCGCCGTTGTCCGCGGTAAAGTCGCTCAGCGCCACAATCGACGCGACTTCGACATCGAACGCGACCGGCAAGTAGGACCAGCAGTCCCCGTCGCGATGCAGGGGCTGGCGTCGGGCACCCGGCGCGATCTCGAAAACATGCCCGTAGTTGAACTGATACGTCGCGCAATGTGGCAACAGGATTGTCTCGCACAGCGCCGAGTACAGCGCATGACGCATGATCTGCTCCCGAAAGATCTCCGAGCGCCCGCTGAGCCCGGTCAGATGACGGGTGCGGGTGCCGAAAAAGTAATCGTAGTCGGGCGTCATGAATTGGCGGTCCGGGCGTTCGCGACTGAGGGGGCCATCCATCTCCCGGTTGAAGGCGTCGAGCGTGTCCCTGGCGAGAAAGTCAGCCACGATGACGGCGCCGGATTCAAGAAGTGTAGCCGCAATGTCCTCTGCTCGAGCGGCGTTAGTAAAAACGGGGAGCTCGTTATTCTTCACGGTGTGTGCCTTTATTATCAGGTCGACGGTGGGTTTAGTTAATCACAGTGCTGGCGCGATCGCAGCTAGCGGGTGACGCCGTCTCCAAGCAGGCTGACCGCCGCCAGCCACAGCAGGCGCAGGGCCAGTACCGTCAGCACAATATTGAGCAAGCGGGTGAAGCGTTGGTCACTGACGGTGCCCAGCAGACGCACACCACACCAGGTACCCACAAATCCTGCGCCAATCATGGCGATGGCGAAGCCGAGCCAGTCGCGAAAGACGAACCCGGCGACCCCGAACACCAGCAGCTTGGGAGCGTGTTGCAGCACCATGGCGAAGGCGAAGGTGGCCACGGTGCGAAACCGGTCTGTCTGGGTCTGCTTGATAAAGGCAGCCACCAGCGGTCCGGTCGCACCGACAAACAGGCTGGCGAAACTGCTGAGTGTTGCCGCAATAAACAGGCCTGCACCCCCCAGCGCCGCTCGGGGCTGCGGCGGCCCCCAGCAAAGGTAAAGCACGAAGAAACCAATGGCCAGCTGCCAGACTGCGGCGGGTAACGTGACCAGCAACAGGGCGCCCGCCGCAACGCCAAGAACGACACCAGGGGCAAAGGCTCGCATCAGCCGCCAGTCGATATGACGCCAGGTCAGGGCCGCGCGCCCGCCGTTCGAGCCCAGTTGGATCAGGCCGTGGGCGGGAATAATCACCGCTGGCGGCAAAAAGAGCGCGAGCAGCAACAGCAGCAGCACGCCGCCGCCGGCGCCCAGGCTTGCGGTGAGCAGTGAAGTGAGTGCGGAGCAGGCCAACAGGCCGAGGGTCGTCGCTAGGTCCAGCCCTGGCGGTATGATCACGTCAGCTGCAGTGCGCCCTGCAGGGGCCCGGGCACAAGCAGTCCGCGCAGGCCCACTGTGAGCTCGCCATCGCTGAGCACCCGGCAACAGACGCCGCCGCGCCAGTCCGGTGCCAATGCCGCCTGCAGGCCCTGATAAGCGGCATCCATGCGCCGGCAGGGATCCGTTTCGCGGGTGACCTCCAGAGTCAGGCTGCCAAACTGCAGCTGTTGCCCTACCGAGTCCGGCCCGAATTCGACGCCGCTCACCAGCAGATTGGCGCGACGCTGGGTCCAGCACAAGTTCACCCCGAGCTCCGCGCAGGCGGTGTTCCAGCTTTCAAGGCTGAGTACCGTCACCTGGCGTTTGCCGGGACGACCGCGCGCATCACCTTCGACACCGGCCCCACGTGTCACCCTCGCGGCGGACAGCTTCTGCATGGGCGCAGCGGAGCGCTCGCGGATGGCGATGCCGCAGAGTTCGATGGGGGTCGCAGCCGCAGGGGAGGACATGGCCAGGCTACACGTCCAGGTTAGCCACCGACAGCGCGTTCTGCTCGATGAACTCGCGACGGGGTTCCACGTGATCACCCATCAGCGTGGTAAAGATCTGGTCTGCGGCGATGGCGTCCTCAATCGTCACCTGCAGCATACGCCGGGCCTCCGGATCCATGGTGGTTTCCCAGAGCTGCTCCGGGTTCATTTCGCCCAGGCCTTTGTAGCGCTGGATGTTGTAGCCCTTGCGCGCCTCCGCCATCAGCCAGCTGAGGCCCTCCTCGAAGCTGCGGGTGGGGAAGGTCTTATCTCCGCGCTTGAAATAGCCGTCTTCGTCGATGAGCGTGTTCAGGGTCTCACCCAGGGCAATCAGGCTGCGGTACTCGCCCGATGAAAAGAATTCGTGGCGGTACTCGGTTTCTGTTTCAACGCCGTGCGCCAGCAGCTTGACCACCGGGTAGTGGGTCTGCCGTTCCTGATCGCGGCGCACGCTCACGGTATACACGGCACCCTTGGGTGCCACGGTTTGTAAGCGCTCACTAAGCTGCTCCGCGAAGGCGATCACAGCGGCTTCGTCACGCATGTCCTCAGGCAACAGGCTGCTGCCGTACACCATCTGCCAGAGCACCGGTGGCGCGTACAGCCTGCCGAGGCGTTCTATGGTTGCCGCCACCTTGCGGAAGCTCTCCACCAGCTCCTCGAGACCCGCACCGGAGATCGGCGGTGCCTCGGGATTGACGATAATCGCGGCACCTTCCAGTGCGGCCTGGGTCAGATAGCGGTTCAGCGCTTCATCATCCTTCAGGTACTGCCCCTGTTTGCCGCGGGATATCTTGTACAGCGGCGGTTGCGCAATAAAGATGTGTCCGCGCTCGATCAGCTCGCGCATCTGGCGGAAAAAGAAAGTCAGCAACAGCGTGCGAATGTGCGAGCCATCGACATCCGCGTCGGTCATGATGATGATGCTGTGGTAACGCAACTTTTCCGGATTAAACTCGTCCTTGCCAATGCCGCAACCCAGCGCGGTGACGATGGTGCCCACCTCGGCCGAACCCAGCATCTTGTCAAAGCGGGCTTTCTCCACATTGAGAATCTTGCCCTTCAGGGGCAGGATCGCCTGGAACTTGCGGTTTCTGCCCTGCTTGGCAGAGCCGCCAGCAGAGTCTCCCTCAACCAGGTAGATTTCCGACAGCGCAGGATCTTTCTCCTGGCAGTCGGCCAGTTTGCCCGGCAGGCCGGCGATGTCCAGAGCCCCCTTGCGCCGGGTCATTTCGCGGGCCTTGCGAGCTGCTTCGCGGGCCCGGGCGGCATCCAGCATCTTGCCGACAACGGCCTTCGCTTCACCGGGGTTTTCCAGTAGATAGTCGTTGAAGTGGGCATTCATCGCCTGTTCAACTGCGGTCTTCACTTCGGAAGAAACCAGCTTGTCTTTGGTCTGCGAAGAAAACTTCGGATCCGGCACTTTGACCGAGATAATGGCCGTCAAGCCTTCCCGCGCGTCGTCGCCGGTGGTGGACACCTTGGCCTTCTTCGCCATACCCTCGCGTTCGATATAGGTGTTCAGGCTGCGGGTCAGCGCCGCACGGAAGCCCGCGAGGTGGGTCCCGCCGTCTCTCTGGGGAATGTTGTTGGTGTAACAGAAGATGTTTTCCGAAAAGGAGTCATTCCACTGCAGTGCCACTTCAACACCGATACCGTCCTCCAGATCCACCTGGAAGTGGAAGGGCTTGTTTACCGGGGTTTTATTGTTGTTCAGGTAGTCGACAAAAGCGCGGAGGCCACCGTCGTAGCAGTAATTTTCCTCACGGCCCGAGCGCTCGTCCTTTAATCGAATGTTCACACCGGAGTTCAGGAACGCGAGTTCGCGCAGACGCTTGGCCAGCTGGTCAAAATGGAACTGGATATTGGTGAACGTATCCGGGGAGGGGTGGAATCGCACCGATGTGCCGGTGCCTTCGGTTTCACCGATCACCGCCAGGGGTGCCTGTGGCACCCCATGATGATAGACCTGTTCGTAGCGCTTTCCTTCTCGCCGGATGGTCAGCACCAGCTCCCGCGACAGGGCGTTGACTACGGAGACCCCAACACCGTGCAAGCCGCCGGACACCTTGTAGGTGTTGTCATCGAATTTGCCGCCAGCGTGCAGCACGGTCATGATGACTTCCGCCGCAGATACCCCTTCCTCGTGCATTTCCGTGGGAATTCCGCGCCCGTCATCACTGACTGTGACCGATTCATCGGGGTGTATCACGATATCGACCCGGCTACAGTGCCCCGCTAGCGCCTCATCAATGGAGTTATCCACGAGCTCAAACACCATATGGTGCAAGCCCGTGCCGTCGTCAGTGTCACCAATGTACATGCCGGGGCGTTTACGGACCGCATCAAGGCCCTTCAGGACCTTGATGCTCGAGGAATCGTAGCTTTGCTCGTTGTCACTCATGGATAACTCTCTTTTTCTCTCTACTACCGGCCCGCCGTTGCGGTGCCAGCTTATAGCGTCTCGATATCGGGCTCAGCCAGACATCGCTCACGTACAGCCCGATGGGGGCTGCTCCTGGGTCGGATCCGTAGCCGACCTCTCTACCACACGACCGTGTTCCACGTGGAACATCATGGGGTTCACGCCCTCTGGCCACATTCCCTCGAGATCCTTGGCGTCTACACAGGTGATAAACACCTGTGCCTGCAGCGCCGTCAACGCCTCACAGACTTGTCGGCAGTGCTGAACGTCAAGCTCCGACGGCAGGTCATCCACCAGATAGACGCAACCCCGGGGCTGAGACTCAGCCATTATCTGCCCCTGCGCCAACTTCAGGCCGCACACCACCAGTTTTTGCTGTCCTCGCGAGAGCGTCTCCGCCGCAGAGTATCCGGACACCGTCACGCGAAGATCCGCACGCTGGGGACCGACGTGGGTATAACCCTGCTCACTGTCAGCGACCTCACTGGACGCCAACGCATCCCCATAGGCCAGGGACTTGTCCCAGCCCTTTCTGTAGCGCAGCTCAAGCCCGTTAAGCCCTGGCGAGAGCTCCGCCATAATGGCGCGAAACCGAGGGGCCAGCACTTCAAAATAGGCCTGACGGTACCGGTGGATCTGTTCTCCTGAAGCCGCCAACTCCCGCGTCCATACTGACAACTCGGAATACTCCAGTTTACCACGCCGCAGGAGCTTATTGCGCTGTTTTACGCACCTCTGGAATCGCTGCCACTCACTGAAGAAACGTTGTTCCACGTGGAACACACCCCAGTTGAGGAACTGGCGCCGCGCCGCCGGGCTGCCAGTCAATAAATCAAAAGATGCCGCATTCAGGACCTGGAGGGGGAGATGGGCTACCAGTTCGGCCACCGAGCGCAGCTTCTCGCCCGCGAGTTTGATCTGCAGCTCACCGCTGAGCTCACGCTGAACGGCCACCGAGGCCCGCTGCCCCGCGGTCGCAAACTCAGTTACACCGTATACGGTACAACGCTGTTCACCGTGGGTAACCAGGGTTCGAGGAGTCCCCGCACGAAAACTGCGCGACATGCCCAGCATGTGTACCGACTCGAGGATGCTGGTTTTGCCGCTGCCATTGGGACCGTAGAAAATATTCACCTGTCCCAGCTCGCGCAGCGCGACCTGGGACAGATTACGGAGGTGGTGGATCTGTAATTGAGTTAGCAAAAACGGCTGTTACAACCGCATCGGCATGACAACGTAAAGGGAATCGCCATCTTCCGATTCTTCCAGCAAGGCACTGCTGTTGGGGTCAGACAGGGAGAGTTTGACCTGCTCGCCGCTCAGCACACCAAGAACATCCAGCAGATAGCTGACATTGAAGCCGATCTCGACCGGGTCGCCCTGGTAATCAACAGGTACCTGCTCTTCAGCCTGTTCCTGTTCGGGGTTGTTTGCCACGATTTCGATAACGTCGGTCGCTACCTTCAGGCGCACGCCCCGGTACTTTTCATTGGAGAGAATCGCCGTGCGGGTGAAGGCCTGACGCAGCTCCAGGCGGGAGCCCAGCACAATTTTGTCGGCTGCACGGGGCAGCACACGCTCGTAGTCGGGGAACTTGCCATCCACCAGCTTGGAGGTGAAGGTAAAACCCTCCGTCGTGGCGCGAAGGTGGTTGCTACCCAGAACAACCACAATGTCCTCGTCTTCTTCCAGCAGCAATCGGGACAGTTCAAGCACACCTTTGCGCGGCAGAATCACCTGGGTGTCCTCATCGACAGGCAACGGTGAGGGCAGGGTACACATGGCCAGACGGTGGCCATCGGTCGCGACCACCCGCAGGCGACCCGCCTTGAGTTCCAGCAACATGCCGTTCAGATAGTAACGGACATCCTGCTGAGCCATGGCAAACGCGGTGCGATCAATCAGCCGGCGTAACTGGCCCTGCTTGACCGTAAAGCGATGCGTACCCACCCCCTCTTCAACCGCGGGAAACTCGCGAGCGGGCAGCGTCGAAAGCGTGAAGCGGCTGCGCCCGGAGCGCACCGTGACCTTACCGTCCTCCACGGTGAACTGGATATCACTGCCTTCCGGCAGCGACTTGCAGATATCGACCAGTTTGCGCGCCGGCACTGTCACCTCGCCGGGCGCAGACACCGGTGCGGGTAGCGCCACGCGCCCGACCAACTCAACCTCCAGGTCAGTGCCGGTTAATGAGAGTTGATCGCCTTCCAACACGAGTAATACGTTGGACAGAATGGGCAGCGTCTGCCTGCGCTCTACGACGCCTGCAACCAGATTGAGGGGCTTGAGCAACGCATCCCGTGAAATCGAGAACTTCATAAATCCAGGTTCCTTCCGAACGCGCCTACGTTGTGAGTGAGCGCAGCAAGTTTTTGTAGTCTTCCCGAATGTCAGAGTTGGTTTCGCGAAGTTCTTTTATTTTACGGCATGCGTGCAACACTGTCGTGTGGTCTCTGCCGCCAAAGCTGTCGCCAATTTCCGGAAGGCTGTGGTTCGTCAACTCCTTGGCAAGGGCCATCGCTACCTGGCGCGGCCTCGCAACCGAGCGACTGCGGCGACGAGACATCAGGTCGGCAATCTTGATCTTGTAGTACTCGGCGACCGTGCGCTGGATATTGTCCAGGCTGACCTGCTTGTCCTGCAGCGCGAGCAGATCCTTGAGACTCTCCTTGACCAGATCCACATCGACCGGTTTACCCGTGAAGTTGGCGCTCGCTATCACCCTTTTCAGCGCGCCCTCTAACTCTCTCACATTGGAGCGAATGCGCTGGGCGATAAAAAACGCGGCATCCGGCGGCAGCGTGATGCGCGATTGCGCCGCCTTGTTCATGAGGATCGCCACCCGGGTTTCCAGTTCCGGAGGCTCAACCGCTACCGTCAGCCCCCAGCCGAAGCGGGATTTCAGGCGCTCTTCCAGACCATCAATTTCCTTCGGATAGCGATCGCAGGTGAGGATCATCTGCTGCCCCCCTTCGAGCAGGGCGTTGAAGGTGTGGAAAAATTCCTCCTGCGAGCGATCTTTCTTGGCAAAGAACTGGATGTCGTCAATCAGCAGTGCATCCACCGAGCGGTAATAGCGCTTGAAATCGCTGATCGCGTTGAGCTGCAGCGCCTTTACCATATCGGCCACAAACCGCTCTGAGTGCAGGTAGACCACCTTGGCTTCCGGGTTCTGCTGCTTCAGGGCGTTACCGACAGCATGCATCAGGTGGGTTTTACCCAGCCCGACGCCGCCATAGAGAAACAGCGGGTTGTACGCTTCACCCGGATTTTCGGCGACCTGGCGGGCGGCCGCGAGGGCCAACTGGTTCGATTTGCCCTCCACGAAGTTATCGAAGGTATAGGAATCAACAAGATTGGGTTGCTGTGCATCCTCGCCGGGGGACCGGCTTCGAAGAGCTGATGTCGCCAGGCCGAACTCCTGTGGCGGCGCTGCGACCGCCTGGATTCTGGGAGCCGCGACACTGCGCAGCGCGGCGCCACCCCCGTTAACCGCATAGCCCGAAACGGCCGGTGGGCTGAACTCCTCGGCGTTGTGCACCACGCCCAGGGGCTCCCGAACCGGCTGAAGGGTTTCAAGCTCTCGCGCCTGGCCGATTTCCAGAGCGAGTTGCGGTGCCTCGGCAGGCGCGATCTGCTGCAACAGCTCGCGTATGCGCGGCGCAAACTTGTCGCTGACGAAGTCCTTGATAAACCGGTTGGGTGCAAACAGCGTTAACTGCCCCCCGTTCTGGCGACTCTGCAGCGGACGAATCCAGGTGTTGAACTGCTGGCTTGGCAACTCGTCCTGAAGACGACTGATACACTGCTGCCATATGACGTCTGGCAAAATTCTCCCCTTTGAAGGCCTTGATCCCACCTTCACAACAACGATTACGCCCGTCACGCATGGTGAGTTCGCGCTTTAACAACCTCCGGGCTTTTCGATCCCGGTGCGCTGATAATACCCGTGAAGCGGCGAGTTATCCACACCTCAGCGGGTTTTTTTTAAAAGTTGTTTTTATATGTTTTTCATACACTTATGCTTTTACTGGGTGTTTTTTGAGCGGCCCTGTGCCATTCTTCCTGTGAACACCTGATCTGTGCATAACCTGTGCATATATTAGGGGCAAGGTGTGCGCTGTTTACCGAAAGGCGCGCCACGCCTGACATTGCCGGCGCGCAAGATACGAGGCGAGGATGCTCTGGCATTGCGGGCAAAAGAGCAAAAATAAAGGCGGGGCCCGTCATTGAATTCGACGCAGGCTTTCACTAGAATACCCAACCTTTTTGCGGCCCGGTACTCCACCGTGCGCCCTGCGCTGTACCCAGCACAGGGCGGGTGAAGCATCAGCCTTCTATTTATTACCTCCTATTTGGAACAGCGTCATGAAAAGAACATTTCAGCCCAGCGTCCTGAAGCGCAAGCGCACCCACGGCTTCCGCTCTCGTATGGCCACCAAGAACGGCCGCCTGGTTCTCAGCCGCCGTCGCGCGAAGGGTCGCAAGCGCCTGACAGCCTGATGCGGGAGAGCCTTCGTGGGCGCAGCTGCTGAGTGCGAACCGGGTGCCGGCGCTTTCGGCAAATGCAGGCGCCTGTTGAATGCGGCCCAATATCGGGCCGTTTTCGATGGCGCCTCCATTAAGGCTTCCCACCGTCACCTGCTGATGCTGGCGCGGCCTGCGGATGGTCGCCACAGCCGGCTGGGGCTGGTTATCGCCAAGAAGAACGTACGCAAGGCGGTGCAGCGCAATCGCATCAAACGCATCGTCAGGGAATCGTTCAGGCAACTGCCCGATACTGGCGTACCGCTGGATATCGTGTTCCTGGCGCGCCGCGGCCTGGACGATATGGACAACGCTTCACTGTTCGCCACGCTGGGAGAACAATGGCAAAAGCTGTCACGACACAAGGCGACACACACGGGCGCGCGAGACCGCTGATGCGCCGTCTCTTTATCGCCCTGATTGCTGTGTACCGCTACGCCATCAGCCCATTTCTGGGCAATCACTGCCGATTTTACCCGAGCTGCTCACACTACGCTCAGGAAGCCATCGATTTGCACGGCGTTGTCCGGGGCTCGTACCTCACCCTGCGCCGGCTTGGCAAATGCCACCCCTGGCATGAGGGAGGCCTCGATCCGGTGCCCCCCTGCAAGCACATTCACTGACGAAGCTGATACCTGCTATGGATTTCCAACGTACTCTGCTGATCGGCGCCATCGCCCTTCTCTCATTCATGCTGCTGACTGAGTGGGTCGCCTTCAAGGACGCCAAAACCACGGCGGAGCAACCCGTCGCCAGCCGTCTGATCGCTGCCGAGCCGGACAGCCTGCCGGAACCGGCCGCGGCATCGCCTACTACCACCGCAGCAGACGCGGGCAACGAGGACCTGCCACAGGCACCCGAATCCATTGCCGACACACAGGCCGCATCGACGCCTGAGGTGATCAGCAACAGTGGCGACATCATCACCGTGCACACCGATGTGCTCCAGGTTGCCATTGACCTGCGCGGTGGCGACATCGTAGAGCTGGCTCTGCCGGAACATCTCGAGGATATCGACAAGCCCAACCAGCCCTTCGTGCTGCTGGAGCAGAACGAGCGCCGCATCTACGTCGCGCAGAGTGGCCTGATTGGCCCGGATGGTATCGACAGTGAATCCCGTGCCCAATTCAGCGCGGCACAATCACGCTATGAGCTGGCACCCAACGCGGATGAACTGACCGTCGACCTCCTGTGGCAGAATGCGGAGGGCCTGAGCGTGACCAAGCGCTTTACCCTGCGCCGCGGTGACTACCTGATGACCGTGAGCTATATCGTCGACAACAAAACCAGTGAACGCTGGCAGGGCAACCTGTTCGGCCAGATCAAGCGCGACAGCAGCAAGCCCTCGACGGTCGACTCCAGCGGCATGGGCCTGCAGCCCTTCCTGGGCGCCGCCATCACCCAGCCCGACGAACGTTTCACCAAGTTCAGCTTCAAGGACATGCGGGAAGAGCCTTTCCGCGCGCAGCTTCCGGGCGGCTGGATCGCCATGATCCAGCACTACTTCCTCAGCGCGTGGATCCCGGCAGCAGACCAGAGCCATACCTACAGCACACGGGTAACCTCATCCGGCTTCAACATTGCGGGCTTTACCAGCCCCGCCCTGGTAGTGGATCCCGGCCAGCAGGGCAGTGTCAGCGCCGGCTTCTACGCGGGACCCAAGGACCAGTATCGACTCGCGGAAATTTCCCCCTACCTCGACCTCAGCGTGGATTACGGCTGGCTGTGGTGGATTGCGCAACCGCTGTTCTGGCTGCTGATCAAAATCCACGCCTTCGTGGGCAACTGGGGTGTGGCCATCATCCTGCTGACCGTTTTGATCAAGGCCGTCTTCTTCAAGCTATCCGCCACAAGTTATCGCTCAATGGCCAATATGCGCCGTGTAGCGCCGAAAATGCAGGACATCCGGGAGCAATACGCCGAGGACAAGGCCAAGCAAAGCCAGGCGATGATGGAGCTGTACCGCAAGGAAAAGATCAACCCGATGGGCGGCTGCCTGCCGGTGCTGGTACAGATGCCGGTGTTCATCTCGCTCTACTGGGTGCTGATGGAGAGCGTTGAACTGCGCCATTCGCCCTTCTTCCTGTGGATCGAAGACCTGTCGGTCATGGACCCCTACTTTGTGCTGCCGCTGTTGATGGGTGCCAGCATGTGGTTCATGCAGAAGCTGAACCCGCCGCCACCGGACCCGATGCAGGCCAAGATCATGCAGTGGTTGCCCGTGATCTTCACCTTCTTCTTTCTCTGGTTTCCGGCGGGTCTCGTACTCTACTGGGTGGTCAACAACCTGCTCTCCATGGCCCAGCAGTACGTCATTACCCGACAGATCGAAAAGTCGGACGCCAAAGCGAAAGCCTAGTATCGCCCCCGGCGGGGCGCTGCGCGGCTGGCGTATACTGCCGCTGTGACAACTACTCCCTACAACGCAGACACGATTGCCGCCATAGCCACTGCGCCCGGACGCGGTGGCATCGGCATTGTACGCCTGTCCGGTCCTTCCGCTGCCTCCATCGCCGAACGTATTACGGGCAAACGGCTCACCCCGAGACACGCGCATTTCTGCGGCTTTGCGGATGAGCGGGGAGCGTCGCTGGACAGCGGTATCGCCCTCTATTTTCCCGCACCCCATTCGTTCACGGGGGAAGACGTTGTCGAGCTACAGGGGCACGGCGGGCCGGTCGTACTGGACCTGCTGGTCGCCGCCTGCCTTGCGCTGGGCGCGCGACAGGCACGGGCAGGGGAATTCTCGGAGCGCGCCTACCTGAACGACAAGCTCGACCTGGCGCAGGCAGAAGCCATCGCCGACCTGATCAACAGCACCACCGAGCAGGCGGCACGCAATGCACACCGCTCCCTGCAGGGCGCCTTCTCGCAGGAAATCGACCGGCTGGTCGCGGAGGTCACCCGCTTGCGTGTGTACGTGGAGGCCGCCATCGACTTCCCGGAGGAGGAGATCGACTTTCTGGCCGATGGACACGTGGCAGATTCGTTGCAGGCCCTGGCCGCACAACTGGACGCGGTGATGACGGCGGCACAGCAGGGAAGCCTGTTGCGCGAGGGCATGAAGGTCGTCATTGCCGGGCGCCCCAACGCCGGCAAATCCAGCCTGTTGAACGCCCTGGCAGGACAGGAAAGTGCCATCGTCACGGACATTGCGGGAACCACACGGGACATCCTGCGAGAACATATCCAGATTGATGGAATGCCCCTGCACATTGTGGATACAGCGGGGCTGCGCGCCAGTGACGACGCCGTGGAGCGGGAAGGCATCCGCCGCGCACAACGCGAAATCGCCAGCGCAGATCGCATACTCCTGGTGGTCGACATGAATGACGACAGCCCACTACCCGACGACCTCTGGCCCGGTTATCCCGCAAGCGCTGTGCCGGTGACGCTTATCCACAACAAATGTGACCTGGCCGGCGCGGCACCGGCAGTGATTCAGGAGGCCGACACCGTCATCGTGCGTCTTTGCGCCCGTTCGGGGGCCGGGGTACCACTGCTGCGCGAACACCTCAAACAGTGTATCGGTTACGCGGGCGCTGCCGGTGATACCTTCAGTGCACGGCGCCGGCACTTGCAGGCGCTCTCGATCGCGGCAGAACACCTGGAGAACGGGCGTCGACAGTTGGAGGAGGCGGGCGCAGGAGAGCTGCTGGCAGAGGACCTGCGTCTCTGCCACGACACCCTGGGCGAAATCACTGGAAAAATGTCCAGTGACGCACTGCTGGGCGAGATATTCTCCAGTTTCTGCATCGGTAAATAAATCGCGACCCTGGCCACAGTTTGTACACAGCTTTTGCCGCTGTTTTGTCGCCAGTGTCCGGCAACGGATAACCCTGTGGACAATCGGACGTGCAACGCGGTAGTGAACTGGGGGCAAACACCTACCCGCCTGTCGCGCTGAAGCCACCCCCGGTTTCGATCCCCAGTGCACACACAGGCAAACCACGCCAGGAACAGCGCTTCATCGCCTGCTTATCATTGCAGCAAGTCATTGAAATTTATAAATAAAATCCGCTTGTTCACCGATAACGGCCCGCTATTCAATAACAATATCAGTTCTATTCTTTCATCTTTCAATGTGTATTTATTTAATGCATTACACACACAGATATGTCGCAGCAAAACATGCACCGAGGCCCGAGAAAACACAGAACATCTTTTGAACAACTGACCTCCCGGACGTATAATCGCCGGCCCGGCAATGACCCGCCGGCCCAGGAGGCGCAGCAGCGTGGAATACCAACAGAGCTTTGATGTGATTGTGATCGGCGGCGGCCACGCTGGCACCGAAGCCTGCCTCGCGGCTGCGCGTATGGGCTGTCGCACCCTGCTCCTGACCCACAGTGTCGACACCCTGGGCCAGATGTCATGCAACCCGGCTATCGGCGGCATCGGCAAAAGCCATCTGGTGCGAGAAGTGGATGCCCTTGGCGGCGCCATGGCTCGGGCCACAGACCGTGCGGGTATCCAGTTTCGCGTGTTGAATGCGCGCAAGGGTCCAGCGGTGCGCGCGACGCGTGCGCAGGCGGACCGTGTGCTCTACCGCAATGCCATTCGTGAAATCATCGAGGCGCAGCCCGGGTTATCGATTTTTCAGCAGCCCGTAGATGACCTTCTGGTGGAACAGGGTCGCGTCGCAGGCGCGGTCACGCAGATGGGGCTGATTTTCCGTGCCCCCACCGTCGTGCTGACAACCGGCACCTTCCTCGGCGGCAAGATTCACATCGGTCTGCAAAACAGTGCCGGAGGGCGCGCCGGCGACCCGCCCTCCATCGCCCTGGCCCAGCGCCTGCGCGAAATGCCCTTCCGTGTTGACCGGCTGAAAACCGGCACACCGCCGCGTATTGATGCGCGCAGTGTGGACTTCAGCGCTCTCGAAGAGCAGTGGGGCGATGCAGACGCGCCCGCCATGTCGTTTCTGGGCAGCGTTGCCGAGCGTCCGCAGCAGCGCTGCTGCTGGATAACGCACACCAACGAACGCACCCACGACATTATCCGTGGCGGCCTCGACCGCTCACCGATGTACTCGGGGGTGATCGAGGGCGTGGGGCCTCGCTACTGCCCCAGCATTGAAGACAAAATTCACCGCTTTGCCGACAAGGCATCGCACCAGGTGTTCATTGAGCCCGAGGGCCTGACCACCAGCGAACTGTACCCCAATGGTATTTCCACCAGCCTGCCCTTCGATGTGCAGCTTGCCCTGGTCCGCTCCATCAAAGGGTTTGAAAACGCGCACATCACACGGCCCGGGTACGCCATCGAGTATGATTACTTCGACCCCCGCGACCTGCAGTATTCGCTGGAGACCCGTGCCCTGCCCGGCCTGTACTTTGCAGGGCAGATCAACGGCACCACGGGTTACGAAGAGGCAGCGGCACAGGGCCTGTTGGCCGGTCTCAACGCAGCGCTGGCGGTGCAGGGCAAGGAACCCTGGTGTCCGCGGCGCGACGAAGCCTATATCGGCGTGCTGGTGGATGACCTGATAACCCTGGGTACCCTGGAGCCCTACCGCATGTTTACCTCCCGCGCGGAGTATCGCCTGCTGCTGCGCGAGGACAACGCCGACCTGCGTCTCACGGAAACCGCTCACCGCCTGGGGTTGATCGACGACGTGCGCTGGGCCCGGTTCGCGCGTAAACGCGATGCCATCGCCAGGGAAACGCAACGCCTCGCGACCACCTGGATACACCCGGGAACGGCCGCAGCGGCAACGCTGGAGCCCAGGCTGAAAGGACCCCTGACCCGGGAGTACAGCCTCGCCGACCTGCTGAAGCGGCCCGGCATTGGTTATGCCGACGTGGCTGCGTTGAAAGGGGAACCGCTGGCAGACGAGCAGGCCGCCGAGCAGGTGGAAATCCAGGCCAAGTATGCCGGCTATATTGACCGACAGCAGGAAGAGATTGCCCGCCTGCGCCGCTACGAGCAGACCCCGCTACCCGACTCACTGGATTACAGCACCGTCGATGGCCTGTCGCACGAGGTGCGCCAGAAACTCAGTGAGGCGCGCCCGTCGACCCTGGCGCGTGCGGGCCGAATTCCCGGGGTAACACCCGCGGCGGTGTCCCTGCTGCTGATTTATCTCAAAAAGCGCGGCGCTCTCGAGCGTGGCAGCGAACGCATAAGCGCCTGAGTTGGACGCGGCACTTGCGCGGCAGCTGAGCGCCGGGCTCAACGCCCTGGGCGTTGCCAGCAGCGCTGTGCAACAACAACTGTTGCTCGATTACCTCGCGTTGTTGGTGAAGTGGAACCGCGCCTATAACCTGACAGCCATTCGCGAACCCGCCGCCATGGTGACCCGGCACCTGCTGGACAGCCTGGCGGTAGCGCCGTGGCTCACCGGCAGCCGCTGCATTGATGTGGGCACCGGCGCCGGATTGCCCGGTATTCCCCTGGCGATCCTGTTTCCCGGGCGCGAGTTTCATCTGCTGGACAGCAATGGCAAGAAGACCCGCTTCCTGTTCCAGGCCAGAACCGCGCTGGGGCTGGACAACGTGACGGTGCATCACAGCCGGGCTGAAAACTTCACACCAGAACAGGGCTTCGATGTGGTGCTCTCCCGGGCGTTTGCCTCACTCCAGGATATGCTGGCCGTCACCCGGCATTTACTGGCGCCGGGTGGTGTTTTGCTTGCCATGAAGGGCGCACGCCCCGATGATGAACTGCAGGCGATTACGCAACACTGCGCTGTGCGCCACATCAGGCCCCTGCAGGTACCGGGGCTTGACGAGCAGCGTCACTTGGTAGAACTTGCCCTGTTGCCGACCATCGATAACCAGCATCGGCCCTAGCCAACATTACGGGAGTGCGCCTTGGCACGAGTTCTTGCAATTGCAAACCAGAAAGGCGGTGTGGGCAAAACCACCACCTCCGTCAACCTGGCGGCGTCCCTTGCAGCGATGAAACAGCGCCTGTTGCTGGTCGATCTGGATCCCCAGGGCAACGCAACGATGGGCAGCGGGGTGGACAAGCACAGCGTCGAGCGCAGCATCTATGACGTGCTGGTGCACCGGGCGCCGGTGAACCTCATCACCCAGCGGGTACCGGAGGGTGGCTACGATGTGCTCCCCGCCAACGACGACCTCACAGCCGCCGAGGTGGAGCTGATCGGGGTTGAGCAGCGTGAACGCCGACTGAACACGGCGCTGCGCGAAGTCTCTTCCGTGTACGACTACATTCTCATCGACTGTCCCCCGTCACTGAATATGCTCACGCTCAACGGTCTGGTCGCTGCCGACGGTGTGCTGATTGCAATGCAGTGTGAATACTTCGCCCTGGAGGGGCTATCGGCGCTGGTGAATACCATCCAGCGTGTTACGGAGTCCGTGAATCCGCTGCTGCGCATTGAGGGCATCCTGCGCACGCTGTATGACCCCCGCAACAGCCTGACCAACCAGGTTTCCAACCAGTTGCACGAACACTTCGGCGAGGCAGTCTATCGTACGGTTATCCCGCGCAACGTGCGCCTCGCCGAGGCGCCCAGCCACGGTCTGCCGGTGATGTATTACGACCGGCACTCCCGCGGGTCCCGGGCCTATATGGCCCTTGCGGGAGAAGTCATTCGCCGCGATGAAAAGCGCCGCGCCGCCGCTGCAGGCACCGTGGTCAAGGAATAGGAGAGCACAATGTCATCCAGAAAACGGGGTTTGGGGCGCGGCCTGGATGCGCTGCTGGGCGCTGGCACACAGTCCCGTGACGCGGGAGACGGTGATGCCCCGGCCGCCGGCGATGACAAGGGCCAGCAGCAGGTGCTCAAGGACTTGCCCGTAGACCTGATACAGCGTGGCAAATACCAGCCGCGTCGTGACATCGACCCGGAATCCCTGCAGGAACTGGCGGACAGTATTCGTGCCCAGGGCATCATGCAGCCCATTGTGGTGCGCCCGATAGGCGACCGCAAATACGAAATCATCGCCGGCGAGCGTCGCTGGCGCGCGGCGCAGCTGGCGGGCCTGGACCAGGTTCCCGCGGTTATCCGTGACGTCAGCGATGAAGCCGCCATTGCCATGGCGTTGATAGAGAACATCCAGCGCGAGGACCTCAATCCGATTGAGGAAGCCATCGCGCTGCAGCGCCTGCAGCAGGAATTTCAGCTCACCCAGCAGGAAGTCGCCGATGCGGTGGGCAAGTCCCGTTCAACCGTCACCAACCTGTTGCGTCTCATGTCGCTGCAAAGCGATGTGCGTCTGCTGCTGGAGCGTGGCGACCTGGAAATGGGGCACGCCCGGGCACTGCTGGGTATCGAGGGTGCCGCGCAATCGCAGGCCGCGAGAACCGTGGTCGGCAAAGGCCTTTCCGTGCGCCAGACCGAAGCGCTGGTGCGCGGGCTGTTGGCGCGCAAGGATGCGCCGCGGGAAGAGGCACCGCGTTTGGACCCGAACATCCGCCAGCTGCAGGATGACCTGTCGCAGAAAATCGGCGCGCGCGTGCAAATCCAGCACGGTGCCAAGGGCAAGGGCAAGCTGGTGCTGACCTATAACAGCCTGGACGAACTGGACGGTATTCTGAGCCACATCCACTAGGCGCGGGGGCGGGCTTCACCACAGCATCTAGTGGCTGCCGACACGCACGCTACCAGATAAAGTAGGTCTCCCCGTATTCGCGGCAAAACGGGGCAAACAGGCGCCAACATGCTGCCAACGTCAGGGATGTTTCGTACCCGGAAGCGCCGGATTTGGTTGAACCCGCCAGCCAATGCCCCTATAATGCGGGCGCCCAAAACGAGGAACAATCGTGTGGCAGTTGGCAAGGGGCTCGGCAGGAGTTTCGCGTGAGCGCGAACAGCATTCCCTCCCCCCCGATCCACCGCGTAGCGCTGCTGCAGTTGGCCACGCTCGTTCCTTCGTGTCTGCTGGTCTGGCTGGCACTGGATGAAACGGCGGCGGTGTCAGCATTATGTGGCGGTGCGGTGGCGGTGGTGCCACAGGCCTGGTTCGCTGCAAAGCTGTTTCGCGCGCGCGGCGCCCGCTCAGCCTCCGAGATAGCGCGGTCGGCACTGAGCGGCGAGATCGGAAAGTTCCTCCTGAGCGCGGTGGGGTTTGCCGCCGTGTTCGTTGTGTTGCGGCCGCTGGAAGCTGCCGCGGTGTTCGCCGGATATGTGGCGATGCTGATAGTACAAACGATAGGAAGCTGGTGGTTTTTGATGCGCCGCCAGCAGAAACAAACCGAAACACCGAAACAAGAGTTGTGATCGATGGCAGGCGAGAACCAGACGGTTTCAGAGTACATTGTCCACCACCTGACCAACCTGACCTATGGCAAGCTGCCTGCCGGTTATGAGCGCTACGACGGTTCCATCGTGGGTGATGGCGGCGCATGGGTCATGGCGCACGGCGGTGCCGAGGCCGCTGCCATGGGTTTCACCGCAATCCACGTGGATTCAATGGCCTGGTCTATCGGACTCGGTATCCTGTTCAGCTGGCTGTTTTATCGCGTTGCCAAGAAAGCCTCCTCCGATGTGCCCAGCGGTCTCACCAGTGCGGTGGAAATGATCGTCCAGTTTGTTGACAACACCGTGCGCGACACCTTCCACGGTCGTAACCCGCTCATCGCCCCGCTGTCCCTCACCATCTTCGTCTGGATATTCCTGATGAACCTGATGGACCTGGTGCCCGTGGACGTAGTACCCGAACTGATGATGGCGCTGGGCGTTGAATACCACAAGATCGTGCCTTCTACCGATCCCAATATCACGTTCGGCATGGCCATCGGTGTGCTGATCCTGATTCTGTATTACTCCATCAAGGTCAAGGGCTTCGGGTTTGCCCGGGAACTGGCCATGAACCCGTTCAATCATCCGCTGTTCATCCCCGTGAACCTGTTCATGGAGATTGTCGGTCTGCTGGCCAAGCCGTTTTCGCTCGCACTGCGACTGTTCGGCAACATGTATGCCGGTGAAATGATATTTATCCTGATTGCAGCCCTGTTCAGTGCCGGTCTGGCCTGGATGGTGCCGGCAGGCCTGCTGCAGATCGGCTGGGCGATCTTCCACATTCTGGTGATCACCCTGCAGGCTTTCATCTTCATGGTGCTGACGATCGTTTATCTCAGCATGGCCCACGAAGACCACTGATTCACCTTTAACTTTGGTTATTAACGCTAGGAGAAAATCATGGAATTAGTTCTTATTGCTGCTGCAATTATGATCAGCCTCGGTGGTCTGGGTGCGGCTATCGGTATTGGCATGCTCGGCGGCAAACTCATCGAAGGTTCTGCGCGTCAGCCTGAACTGGCTCCCAAACTGCAGGTGACCTTCTTCCTGGGCGCCGGCCTGGTGGATGCTATTCCGATTATCGGCGTGGGTCTGGCGATGTACCTGATCTTCGTTGTCGCCCCTGGTATGGCCTGAGCACGACCAACAACGCAACCGTGAGCGGGGCGGCCGTACCGGCTGCCCCACCATATCTGTGAGGAGTATGGCGTGAATATCAACCTTACGCTTATCGGACAGGTCATAGCCTTTTTCGGCTTCGTCTGGTTCTGCATGAAGTTTGTCTGGCCGCCCATCATTGCGGCCATGCAGGAGCGCGAAAAGAAGATTGCGGATGGCCTGGCAGCCGCTGATCGTGCCAGTCACGATCTGGAACTGGCGCAGGAAAAAGCGCTTGAGCGGTTGAAAGAAGCCAAGCACGAAGCGGCGGGCATAGTCGACTCCGCCAACAAGCGTGCCAGCCAGATTGTGGAAGAAGCGAAAACAGCGGCGCTGACGGAAGCGGAGCGGGTGAAAACTGCTGCGCGCTCCGAAATCGAGCAGGAAACCAACCGCGCCCGCGAAGCTTTGCGCGCGCAGGTCGCCGCGCTGTCGCTGGCGGGTGCAGAGAAAGTGCTCGGGGCAACGATTGACCAGGACGCCCACGCGGACCTGGTGAATAAACTGGCTGCAGAGCTTTGATGGTGAGGACGTTATGGCCGAACTGACCACGCTGGCCCGCCCCTACGCGAAGGCGGCATTCGAGTACGCCCGCGACAGCCAGAGCCTGGCCGAGTGGTTGCCGCAGTTGCAGCTTGCCGCTGCCGTCAGCCGCGACAGTCGCATGCAGGCGCTGTTGCGCGATCCGGAGAAGGACGGTGCGCAGCTGGCAACTCTGCTGGCTGATGTGTGTGGCGAGGATCTCGGTCCTGCCCTGCGCAACTTCCTGAACATTCTGGCGCAGAACAAGCGTCTGCTCCTGTTGCCGCAGATCACCGTGTTGTTTGCCGGCTACAAGGCGAACCACGAAAAGTCAGTGGATGTCGAGGTCGTGTCTGCGTTTGATCTGGCGGACGATATGACTGAAAAGCTGGCCTCCGCCCTGAGCAAGCGCCTGGAGCGGAAAATAAACGTGCACACCTCGACAGATCCCAAGCTGTTGGGCGGTGTGTTGATCAGGGCCGGCGATCTGGTGATCGATGGTTCCGTACGCGGTCGGCTGAACAAGCTCGCCGCGGCAATGAATTTGTAGGATTGAGGAACAGAGCATGCAGCAACTGAATCCGTCAGAAATTAGCGAGATGATCAAGCAGCGCATCGACCAGCTTGATGTGTCATCCGAGGCGCGCAACGAAGGCACCGTGGTATCGGTGACCGACGGTATTATTCGTATCTACGGTCTCACCGATGTGATGTACGGTGAAATGATCGAGTTCGAAGGCGGCATCTTCGGGATGGCGCTGAACCTGGAGCGCGACTCCGTGGGCGCGGTGATCCTCGGCGATTACAAGAATCTGGCCGAGGGCCAGTCCTGCCGCTGCACCGGCCGTATTCTCGAAGTGCCTGTGGGCCCGGAACTGCAGGGCCGCGTGGTCGATGCACTGGGTAACCCGATCGACGGTAAAGGCCCGATCAACGCCAAGCTGACCGACGCCCTGGAAAAGGTGGCGCCCGGCGTTATCGCCCGCCAGTCGGTGGACCAGCCCGTGCAGATCGGCCTCAAGGCCATCGATGCCATGGTGCCCATCGGCCGTGGCCAGCGCGAGCTGATCATCGGCGACCGCCAGGTGGGTAAAACCGCCATCGCCGTCGACGCGATCATCAACCAGAAGGGTACCGGCATCAAGTGTATCTACGTGGCGATCGGCCAGAAGGCCTCTTCGGTGGCCTCGGTGGTACGCAAGCTGGAAGAGCACGGTGCCATGGAGCACACCATCGTGGTCGCCGCGACAGCCTCCGACCCGGCGGCGATGCAGTTCCTGGCACCTTTCGCCGGCTGCACCATGGGCGAGTACTACCGCGATCGCGGTGAAGACGCACTGATCATTTACGACGACCTGACCAAGCAGGCCTGGGCCTACCGCCAGATTTCACTGCTGCTGCGCCGTCCCCCCGGTCGTGAAGCGTACCCCGGTGACGTGTTCTACCTGCACTCCCGCCTCCTCGAGCGCGCTGCACGGGTGAATGCCGACTACGTGGAGCAGATGACCAAGGGTGCAGTGAAGGGCAAGACAGGCTCACTCACCGCACTGCCCGTTATTGAAACCCAGGCGGGTGACGTGTCTGCGTTCGTACCGACCAACGTGATCTCGATCACCGACGGGCAGATCTTCCTTGAGGCCGACATGTTCAACGCGGGCGTACGTCCGGCGATGAACGCGGGTATCTCGGTCTCCCGTGTGGGCGGTGCGGCGCAAACCAAGATCATCAAGAAGCTGTCCGGGGGTATCCGTACCGCACTGGCCCAGTACCGCGAACTCGCGGCCTTCTCCCAGTTTGCATCGGACCTCGACGAGGCCACCAAGGCCCAGCTGGACCAGGGTGAGCGGGTCACCGAGCTGATGAAGCAGGGACAATACGCGCCGCGCTCCATCGCCGACATGGGTATCGTGCTTTACGCTGCCAACGAGGGTCACCTGCGCAGTGTTGAAGTGAACAAGATTCGCGACTTCGAAGCGTCTCTGCTGTCCTTCATGCACAGCGAGTACGGCGACCTGATGAAGAAGATTGTCGAAACCGGCGATTACAACGACGAGATCGAGTCTGCCTTCAAGGCGGCGATCGAAAAGTTCAAGGCCACGCAAACCTGGTAACCCCGAGGACAGCAGATGGCAGTCGGAAAAGAAATCCGGACAAAGATCCACAGTATCCGGAGTACGCAGAAGATCACCAGCGCCATGGAAATGGTCGCGGCGAGCAAAATGCGCAAAGCCCAGGAGCGTATGGCCCTGGGCAAGCCCTATGCGCGTCGTATGCGCGCGGTGGTCGGGCATATTGCCAACTCCGCGCCGGAGTACCGGCACGCCTACATGATCGAGCGCGAGGTCAAGCGCGTGGGTTTTGTGGTGGTGTCAACCGATCGCGGCCTGTGTGGCGGTTTGAACATCAACCTGTTCAAAGCCACCGTCAAGGCCATGAAAGGCTGGGCGGACCAGGGCGTGGGCATCGACCTGTGCCTGATCGGTGCCAAGGCGGCGGCGTTCTTCAAAAGCTACGGCGGTAACGTCAAGGCGGCTGTGCGTGATATCGGTGAGGAACCTACTCTGGGCGACCTCATCGGCAGTGTGAAGACCATGCTGGACGCCTACGAGGAAGGGCAGATCGATCGCCTGTTCCTGGTCAGCAACGAGTTCGTCAACACCATGACCCAGAGCCCCAGTGTTGAGCAGTTGCTGCCCCTGCTGGCGGAAGACAGCGCAGAAATGAAGCACCACTGGGACTATATCTACGAGCCCGATGCGATGCAGCTGCTGGAAAGCCTGTTGACGCGCTATATCGAATCGCAGGTGTACCAGGCGGTGGTGGAAAACGGTGCCTGCGAGCAGGCCGCGCGGATGCTGGCCATGAAGAACGCGACTGACAACGCCGGTGAACTGATCGATGACCTGCAGTTGATCTACAACAAGGCACGACAGGCGGCGATTACGCAGGAGCTGTCGGAAATCGTCAGCGGTGCGGCGGCAATCGGCTAGGACCTAACCTATTCGGTAGCGCCGGGCTGTTCCTGCGCTGCCACCCAGAATTGAACTTTGATGCAGAGGATCCGGACATGAGCAGCGGACGAATCGTACAAATTATCGGTGCCGTCATCGACGTGGAGTTTCCACGTGAAGACGTACCCAAGGTCTACGATGCACTGTTGGTTACCGAAAAAGGCCTGACCCTGGAAGTCCAGCAGCAGCTGGGCGATGGCGTTGTGCGCACCATTGCCATGGGCTCCTCCGAAGGTGTGAGCCGCGATCTGGCGGTGGAAAACACCGGTGGCCCCATCGCCGTGCCGGTTGGCGTAGAAACGCTCGGCCGGATCATGGACGTGCTCGGCAACCCGATCGACGAATGCGGCCCCATCGGTGAACAGGAGCGCGCCTCCATCCACCGCAAAGCGCCTGCCTACGATGAGCTGGCGGCCTCAGAGGAACTCCTCGAAACCGGGATCAAGGTAATCGACCTGGTCTGCCCCTTCGCGAAAGGCGGCAAGGTTGGCCTGTTCGGCGGCGCCGGCGTGGGCAAGACCGTGAACATGATGGAGCTGATTAACAACATCGCTACCGAACACTCCGGCCTGTCCGTGTTTGCCGGTGTGGGTGAACGTACCCGGGAAGGTAACGACTTCTACCACGAAATGCAGGAAGCGGGCGTGGTCAACGTCAAGGACTTCCCCAAGTCCAAGGTGGCGATGGTCTACGGCCAGATGAATGAGCCGCCCGGCAACCGTCTGCGTGTGGCCCTGACCGGCCTGACCATGGCGGAAAAATTCCGTGACGAAGGGCGTGACGTACTGCTGTTCGTCGACAACATCTACCGCTACACACTGGCGGGAACCGAGGTGTCGGCACTGCTTGGCCGTATGCCCTCTGCGGTGGGTTACCAGCCCACGCTGGCCGAGGAAATGGGCGTGTTGCAGGAGCGCATCACCTCCACCAAGACCGGCTCTATTACCTCAATCCAGGCGGTTTACGTGCCTGCGGACGACCTGACCGACCCGTCACCGGCGACCACCTTCGCCCACCTTGACTCCACCGTGGTATTGTCACGGGATATCGCCGCCAAGGGTATTTACCCGGCGGTTGACCCGCTGGACTCCACCAGCCGCCAGCTCGACCCGCTGGTGATCGGTCAGGAGCACTACGACGTGGCTCGGGGCGTGCAGACGGTGCTGCAGCGCTACAAGGAGCTGAAAGACATCATCGCCATCCTCGGTATGGACGAGCTGTCTGAAGAAGACAAGCAGACGGTTGCCCGCGCGCGGAAAATCGAGCGCTTCCTGTCCCAGCCCTTCCACGTCGCGGAAGTGTTTACCGGTGCACCCGGCAAATACGTTTCCCTGAAGGACACCATTGCGGGCTTCAAGGGGATTCTGGCGGGTGAGTACGACCACCTGCCCGAGCAGGCCTTCTACATGGTCGGCAGCATCGACGAAGCGATTGAGAAAGCGAACAAGCTGTAAGGTTTGCGAACGAGGGGCTGGAGATGGCAATGACAATTCACTGCGACATCGTCAGCGCGGAGGAAGAAATTTTCTCCGGGCTGGTGGAAATGCTGGTGGCGACCGCCGAGCTGGGTGAGATGGGCGTGACCTACGGCCACGCGCCGCTGCTGTCCTCGCTGATCCCCGGGCCGATCCGCATCGTCAAGCAGGGCGGTGACGAGGAAGTGTATTACGTTTCCGGCGGCTTCATTGAAGTGCAGCCGGGCGTGGTGTCCATCCTCGCAGATACGGCCCTGCGTGCCGGCGATGTCGACGAGGCTGCCGCCGAGGAAGCGCGTCGCGAAGCCCTGCACACCCTCACCAACCAGTCGGGCGATTTCGACTACGGCCGCGCATCCGCGCAGCTTGCGGAAGCCGCCGCCCAGCTGGCCGTACTGCGCAAGATGCGTAACCGCGCCGGGCGCGGCTGAACCACCTTCCAGGGCCCTGTTCACCAGGGCCTTTTTGTTCCACGTCACACTTTTTACCACTGCCTGAACAATCCGGTTGTTTCCATTTTCCCCCGCGTTAACATGCTAGCTGTCTGACAGTACAGCGCAGCCGCGCCCGACGTTGCTTGCGCCGGCAATAACAAAGGGATTTCGCTATGACTCTGGAAGTAATCATTCTGGCTGCCGGCCAGGGGTCGCGCATGCGCTCCAGTACGCCGAAAGTCCTGCACCCGTTGGGGGGCAAGCCGCTGTTGCAGCACGTGGTGGACGCCGCGCGCAGCCTCGAGCCCAGCGCAATCCACGTGGTAGTCGGGCACGGCGCGGACGCAGTCCGCGCGGCGATGGACGGCAGTGGCTTGCGCTGGGTGGAGCAGGCCGAGCAGCTCGGTACCGGGCACGCGGTGCTCCAGGCCTTGCCGGGGGTGCGCGATGAGAGCACGGTGCTGGTGTTGTACGGCGATGTGCCGCTGGTGGCGCCCGACGTCTTGCAGACGCTGGTGGAGGCCGCGCAGGACGCTCCCGCGCTGCTGACCGCGGTGCTGGATGACCCGACAGGCTACGGCCGTGTCCTGCGCGATGGCCACAGTGTGTTCCGTGCCGTGGTCGAGCACAAGGATGCCGCCACCGACGAGCTCGCAGTGCAGGAAGTCAACACGGGCATCCTGGCCGCACCGGCGAGCCTCTTCAGGCGTTTTCTGCCGCAGGTCGGTAACAGCAACCAGCAACGGGAATACTACCTGCCCGATGTGCTGTCACTGTCGGTTGCAGAGGGCATCGCAGTGCGCACGGCGACCGTCGCCGATCCGCTGGCGGTGCTCGGCGTCAACGATCAGCTGCAGCTGAGCCGCCTGGAGCGCGAGCTGCAGCGACAACGTGCCGAAGCGTTGATGACAGCGGGTGTGCGTCTCGCAGACCCCGCGCGCATCGACATCCGCGGTAACCTGCGCTGTGGGCGAGACGTCTTTATTGATGTGAACTGTGTGTTTGCCGGTGAGGTGATTCTGGAGGACGGTGTACACATCGGCCCCAACTGCGTGATTACCGCAAGCCGCATCGGGGCCGGCACCGAAGTACGCGCCATGAGCCATCTGGAAAAAGCCACGGTTGCAGACGACTGCACTGTCGGCCCCTACGCAAGGTTGCGCCCGGGCACCGCGCTGGCGCAGGGTGCACGCGTCGGCAACTTCGTGGAAACCAAGAAAGCGCGCATCGGCGCCGGCAGCAAGGTGAACCACCTCTCCTATATTGGCGATTGTGAGATGGGTGAGGGCGCCAACATCGGTGCGGGCACCATCACCTGCAATTACGATGGCGTCAACAAGCATATTACCCGGATCGGGGATGGCGCCTTTGTCGGTTCCAACGCGACACTGGTAGCACCTGTGGAGATTGGGTCCGGTGGCTTTGTGGCCGCGGGCTCGACCATTACCCGCGCGGTGCCCGAGGCTGAGCTGGCGGTGGCACGCGGCAAACAGCGGAATATTTCCGGCTGGAAACGGCCCGGCAAAGTGAACAAGGACTGAATCATGTGTGGAATAGTAGCGGCGGCGGCGCGGCGTGAAGTGTCGGAGATCTTGCTCGAGGGGCTGCGGCGGCTGGAGTACCGCGGCTACGATTCAGCCGGCATGGCGTTGGTGGACAACGAGCACAATCTGTTGCTGCACAAGCGCCAGGGCAAGGTGGCCGAGCTCGAGCAGGCCCAGGCCATGGACCCGAAGTACGGCTGCGTCGGCATCGCCCACACGCGCTGGGCAACGCACGGGGTTCCCTCGGCGGCCAACGCGCACCCGCATATTTCCGGGGAGCGTGTGGCGGTGGTGCACAACGGCATCATCGAGAACCACGAAGCCCTGCGCAAGGAACTGCAGGCGCAGGGCTACAGTTTCCAGTCGGGTACCGACACCGAAGTGATAGTCCATCTCCTGCACCAGCAGCTCAGCCAGGGCAGCACCTTGCTGGAGGCCTTTCACGCGGTGGTACCGCGGCTGCAGGGTGCCTATGCGCTCGCCGCTGTGGACACGCAACACCCGGATGAAGTGGTGGGTACACGGGAGGGCAGCCCGCTGGTGGTGGGCGTGGGGATCGGTGAGTACTTCCTGGCGTCCGACCAGCTGGCCCTGCGCCAGGTGACCGACCGCTTCGTCTACCTCGAGGAAGGCGACGTGGTGCGCATCACGCCAACCTCGCTACAGATCTTTACTTCAGCGGGGGAACCGGTCGAGCGCCGCATGACGCAGATCTCCGCGCTGGAAGAAAGCACCGGGCTGGGTGACTACGAGCACTACATGCTCAAGGAAATCCATGAGCAACCGCGTGCACTGGCCAACACCATTCCCGTGGCGGGTACCCGCGACATCGACGACAGCGTTTTCGGGGCGGATGCAGCGGCACTGTTCGACCAGGTGCGTGCCGTGCAGATTGTTGCCTGTGGTACCAGCTACCATGCGGGGATGGTTGCCCGCTACTGGCTGGAAGAGCTCGCCGGGCTTCCCTGTACCGTGGAGGTGGCCTCCGAGTTCCGCTACCGCAAGCGGGTTCCCCTGCCGGGCACCCTGCTGGTGACCGTGTCGCAGTCCGGCGAAACGGCGGATACCCTCGCCGCCCTGCGCGACGCCACGGAAGATGCCTATCTCGGGAGCCTGGTCATCGCCAATGTGGACCACAGTTCCTTGGTGCGTGAATCCGACCTGGTGTTTCTCACCCGCGCCGGCGCAGAAATCGGCGTGGCGTCCACCAAGGCCTTCACCACACAGCTGGCGGCCTTCCTGATGTTGACGCTGGTGCTGGGCAAGCGCCATGGCCTGCCCGCGGAAGCGGCCAGCGAGCTGGTGTCCGCGCTGCACAAGCTGCCCGATTATGTGGAGCAAACCCTGCGCCTGGACCCGGTCATCAAGCACATGGCAACGGCCCTGATCATGAAGCACCACGCGCTGTTCCTGGGCCGCGGCATCCAGTACCCGATTGCCCTGGAGGGCGCGCTGAAGCTCAAGGAAATCTCCTACATACACGCGGAAGCCTACCCGGCTGGAGAGCTCAAGCACGGCCCCCTGGCGCTGGTGGACGCCGACATGCCGGTGATTGCCGTGGCGCCGGGCGATGCCCTGATGGAAAAGCTCAAGTCCAACCTGGAAGAAGTGCGCTCTCGGGGCGCAGAGCTGTATGTCTTCGCCGACAATGCAGCACACTTTGCCGAGGAGCCCCGGGTGCATGTGATCGCGCTGCCGAGTTGCCCGGAGGTGCTGAAGCCCATCGTGTACACCGTCGCCCTGCAGCTGCTGGCCTACCATGTGGCCGTGCAGAAGGGCACCGATGTGGACAAACCGCGGAATCTGGCGAAGTCGGTGACGGTGGAGTAGACCGCGCACGCCAGACCGGGCGCGAGCGGCGGCTTGACCTTGTCCCGTGTTTCAGCAACGCTGCAGACACGTTTGCTCCACTGAGAGGCATGCATGGCCGACCGGCTCCTGATTGTCGAAGACAACCGCGACATCCTCGCCAGCGTCGTTGACTACCTGGAAATCAAGGGTTTTGAGGTTGATGCCATTGAAAATGGCCAGGCCGCTCGCGCGCTCATCCAGGCGCACCCGTATGACCTGGTGGTGTTGGATATTGGCCTGCCGGGAATGGACGGTTTTACCTTGTGCAAAGAGCTGCGTGAGCGTGACCGCAACCCGCTGCCTGTGATTATGTTGACCGCGCGCGACGCCGTGGAAGACCGGCTTCTGGGTTTTGAGGCCGGTGCCGATGACTACCTGGTAAAACCCTTTGCCCTCCCCGAGCTGCACCAGCGCATCAAGGCCGTGCTGAAACGTTCCCAGCGCAATTTCGAACGGGTGTTGCGGGTGGGCGAGCTGTCACTGGACACTGCATCGCGGCAGGTTCACCGCAGCGCGCAACCGATCAAGCTGGATCGCAAGGGTTTCGCCTTGCTCGAGCTGCTGATGAAGCAATGGCCCGATGTCGTGTCACACGAAGACCTGAATCATGCCTTGTGGGGCGATGAGCCACCGGACAGTGCCGCGTTGAAGTCGCATATCTACCGCCTGCGCCAGGCCGTAGACGGGCCTTTTGACAGCCCCATGATCCGCAATGTGGCGGGCACCGGTTACACACTGGTCACCGATGCCCAGTAGATTTCGCTATTCCATTCGCGCGCGCCTGCAGTGGAGTGTCATGGCGCTCATCGTCTCGCTCACCGCGCTCTGCGGGGTATGCATGGTCCTGCTGGTGTTCTGGTTCGAACGCACGCTGTTCTACAACCATCTGGTGGGTGACCTGAACAGCGATATCGTCCAGCACCAGGCCGTGCAAACCCCGATCAGTGTGCCGCACGGTGACAGCACGTTCTACAAGCTGCCGGGCACTGATCACCCATTATTGCCCGAGGCATTCCACAACTATCCGGAGGGGAATTTCGAGGTGCTCGGTGGCTCGCACGCCTACAGCCTGATAGTGCGTCATGAGGCACCCTGGGTGTATGTGCTGGCGCAGGACCAGAGCGAGTTCGAGCGCTACGAAGTACTGGCCATTGCGGGTATTGTTGTCGGTTTCCTGCTGATATCCGGGCTTGGCTACCTGCTGTCTCGCTATATTGCCACGCAGGTCTTGCTCCCCGTAATGACGCTGGCCGCCGCAGTGAAAGACGACCCCACACCCGAGGGCGGTCTGGCGGCTTTCCGGCCGGAGGCCTATCCGAACGACGAAGTAGGCGCCCTGGCCCGCGCTGTGCAGGGCTATGCCGACCGTGTGGCGGATCTGCTGGAGCGGGAGCGGCAGTTTACGGGGGACGTCAGCCATGAGCTGCGCACGCCGATGATGTCGATTCAAGCCGCCAGCGACCTGCTGCAGGAGATCACCGGGAAAGACCCCGCACAGCAGAAAGTGGCGGCGCGTATCCAGCGGGCGATCAATGATATGCAGCAGCAGATTGCGCTGTATCTGCAGCTTGCGCGCGATCCAGAGGAATGCCTGCGTGAGGCGAGTTGCACGCTGGCCGAAGCTGCCCAGGAGGCACTGGTGCTCTGGCGTGGGCGCGCGGAGGAAAAAGGTATTGCGCTAGTCTGTGATCAGCAATGTGAGCGGGCAACCGTCCGCGTGCCGCAGTTTCTTATCGGCGCCGTGCTCAATAACCTGCTGCATAACGCCCTCAATCACACCGCGCAGGGCGCCATCACCCTCGAAGTGGGCGGGCACTCGGTTGCCGTGCGCGACACCGGCAGCGGTATCGACCCCGCCGTTGCGGCGCACATTTTTGAACGCGGTGTACGCTCTCCGCAGGGTCCGGGGTCACGCTATGGCCTGGGGCTGTCCATTTCCAAACGCATCTGCGACCACCAGGGCTGGCAGATCAGTGTGCAACCCAACCAGCCACGGGGCACTACGTTCACCGTGACGGTGTCTTAACGTTTACCCGCAGCGCAGTTTTGCTGCTGTGACTTTTTTGTCACCTCCCACCCCCTAGTCTCCTGCCATTACCGTGATGCTCGCTGCGTCTGTCCAGCAGCAGATCGCAGGTCAAGGAGCCTACGCATGACATTGAAACCTCTGGGAATGAGCCGGTTTACGCTGCTGCTTGCCACCTACTTCGTGCTGGTTATCAACATCCCGCTGACGGCGCGTCTGGCCACGATTCTGCAGCATACGGAGGGTTTGAGCCTGGGTATGGTGCTCTCGCTGCCGCTGTTCTTCGGTTCGGTGTTCTACCTGCTGTTCAGCGTGTGGACCTTTCGCTATCTCGCAAAGCCGTTTGCCGTCTTCATCTTGCTCGCGTCCTCGCTGGTCAGCTACGCGATGTACTACTACGGCACCGTGTTCGATATGGACATGATCCGCAATCTGGTGGAAACCAATCCGGGTGAAGTACACGCCTATCTCAATCGCAACCTTGCCCTGTGGTGGCTGCTCACCGGAGTAGTGCCCGCGGGCTTGCTCATCGCCATGCCGCTGCGCAGCCGCAGCCCGGTGCGCGAGGTGGTGCAAAAGCTGGTGACCATGTCGATGGCGCTATTGGTGATCGTCGGTATTGCTGCGCTGTACTACAAGGATTACGCCTCGCTGGGACGCAACAACCACGAACTGAACAAGCTGATCATCCCCACACACTACCTGTACAGTGCTGGCAAGTTTGTCAGTCGCACTTACCTCGCTCCACCCCGACCACATCAGGCGATGGGTGAGGATGCCACCATCGAAGACGCGCACCCGGCGCGAGAAAAACGCCTGTTGGTGCTCGTGCTGGGAGAAACGGCGCGCGCACGCAACTTTGAGCTGAATGGTTATCCGCGGCCCACCAATCAGTTCACCCGTGATCTGGGCCTGGTCTCCTTCAGGCACGTGTCGTCCTGTGGTACGGCCACCGCGGTGTCCGTGCCCTGCCTGTTTTCACGACTCGACCGCACGGATTACGACCCCGGAGTGGCGAAGACCCAGGACAATCTGCTCGACGTGATTCAGCACGCCGGGGTCGCCGTACGCTGGCTGGAAAACGACGGTGGTTGCAAGGGCGTCTGTGCCCGGGTGCCAACCCGGGCCTTTGAGCCCAGCCCCGGCGTGCCGTTCTGTGAGGGGGAATACTGCCGCGACGAAGTATTGCTCGACGGCCTCAAGGCGCAACTGGCGGCACTGGGCGACGAGGATGCACTGGTGGTGCTGCACCTGGCTGGCAGCCATGGGCCAACCTACAACCAGCGTTACCCGGACGCGTTCCGGCGCTTCACGCCCGACTGTCCGCGCAGTGACATACAGAACTGTTCAGACCTGCAGATCGTCAACAGCTACGACAACACCCTGTACTACGACGACTATGTCATGAGCCGTGTCATTGCATTGCTGGGCGAGCAGACCCAGTGGCAGACAGGCTTGCTGTACGTGTCGGATCACGGTGAATCCCTGGGCGAAAACGGCCTCTACCTGCACGGCATGCCCTATGCCCTGGCACCGCAGGAACAGACCCATATTCCCATGCTGCTGTGGATGTCGCCCGAATTTGCGGCATCGCCGGGCTACGACGCGCGCTGCGTGGCGCGCAGCGCTGAGCAGGACACGCTATCCCATGACAACGTGTTTGATGCCGTCCTTGGCCTCATGCAGGTAGAAACCAGCCTCTACCGCCCACAGCAGGACATGCTTCGTCCCTGTCGGGTGCCAGGGCTGCTGGCGCATGACTCTCTCGACGTGGCGCCCCACGAAGGCGCTGCAGCCCACAAGGGCTGAGCGTCCACGTCGTCGCGTTCAACACCCGAGTATTGTTGCCATGTCCATTGCCCTTCCCACACTGGTTGAGCGCCTGTTACGGCCTTTGTGGCTGTTTCTTTTCGCTGGCCTGCTGCTCACCACCATCAGTCGCGCAGGCCTTGTGCTGTGGCAGATCGACCGTTTCGACGGCACTGCCGGTGTACTGAAGGTCTTCGGGTTCGGCCTGCGTATAGATCTCGTGATGCTCTGCTACTGGATGATACCCGCGCTGCTGATGCTGCTGATCCTGCCCCTGCGCGTTCGGGCGATGTGCGCTGCTGTCTGGCTCGCCCTCGGTTTTACGCTGCTGGCCTTCATGGAAGCGGTCACGCCCGGGTTCATAGCCCAGTACGATCTGCGCCCGAACCGGTTGTTTGTTGAGTACCTCCAGTACCCGCAGGAGGTGTTCGGGATGTTGCTCGGTGGGTTCTTGCTGGAAACGCTCTGTGGACTGGCCGTGCTGGTGCTGGCACCGTGGCTGTCCCTGCGCGCACTAACCCGCGCTGCGCCGGCCTCCGCCGTGGCTTCGACCTGGTGGCTCAGGGTGCTGGTGTTGGTACTGTTGTTGCCGCTGCTGGTACTCGGTGCGCGTGGCACGCTGCGGCACCGGCCGATCAATCCCGGATTCACCGCGTTCAGCAGTGATGCTCTGCTGAACGACCTCACCCTGAATTCGCTGTATTCCGTGGCCTATGCCGTACGCGCCATGCGCAATGAGGTGGATGCGTCCAGGCTGTACCCGCCGCTGCCGGATGCGGTGGTGTTTGCCGAGGTGCGCCGGGCCATGGGCCTGCCTGATGCGCAATTTCTCTCTTCCGAATACCCCACCTGGCATCTGCAAACACCGTCGGCGACCGCACCGCGCCTGCACAATCTGGTCATTGTGCTGGAGGAGAGTCTGGGTGCGCAGTACGTCGGCACCCTGGGCGGCGACAACCTGACGCCGGCGTTCGACGCGCTGGCAGCGCAGGGCTGGTTGCTGGAGGAATTGTACGCCACGGGTACACGCTCCGTCCGTGGCATTGAGGCTGTGGTGACCGGGTTTGTGCCAACCCCGGCGCGCAGCGTGGTGAAATTGCCACGGTCACAGCAGGGTTTCCTCACGCTGGCGTCGCTGTTGCGCGAGCGCGGTTACGACACCTCATTCATCTACGGTGGTGAGGGCCATTTCGATAATATGGCGAGTTTCTTTCTCGGCAACGGCTTTGAGCGCGTGGTGGACCGGCGGCACTACGCTAACCCGGAATTCATGGGTTCCTGGGGAGTGTCTGATGGCGACCTGCTGCGCAAGGCGCACGAGGAATTCAGCCGTCTGCACGCAACCGGTGAGCCCTTTTTCAGCCTGGTGTTCAGCTCGTCCAATCACACGCCCTATGATTATCCGCTGAACGCCATAACTCCTGTGGAGCAACCGCCAAACACCAAGCGCAATGCGATCCGCTATGCCGATCACGCCCTCGGCGAATTCTTTGCCCTCGCACGTGCGAGCGACTACTGGGATGACACCCTGTTCCTGGTGGTGGCTGACCACGACGACCGGGTTTTCGGCAGACAGCTGGTGCCGGTGGAGCACTTCAGAATTCCCGGTTTGCTGATTGGGAAGGACATTCCAGTGCAGCGTGATGCAAGAGTGCTGAGCCAGCTTGACCTGCCGCCCACGCTGCTCTCCCTGCTGGGCATTGCGGCGGAGCACCCGATGGTGGGCCGGGATATCACACAGTTGCCGCCCGCTTATGAAGGACGCGCAATCATGCAGTACGGTGACAACCAGGCTTATTGGCGCGGCGATCAGGTGGTGGTCCTGCAACCCGATAAGGCACCGCAAACCTTTCGCTTCCAGCGAGAGGGGTTCACCTTTGGGCAGCCAATTGCCAACACCGCACTGGAGCGTGAAGCCCTGGCGCACGCCCTCTGGGGCAGCCTCGCGTACCGACGCGGACTCTACCCACCCACCGTCGAGCGGTCGCGCTAGCGCCCTGGCTGCCGGAGTTGCGAAATGTCGGACTATAATCCCGAAACGCTACCGCGAACGGGCATCGCAAGAGTGCTGAAGGCATTTGAGCATTCCTTTCGAGGGCTGCGCCATGCCTTTCGGCATGAGGTTGCGATACGTCAGGAGTGTGTGGTGCTCTGTGTAGGTGCGGTCATTGTTTTTTTGTCGCAGGTCTCCGTGCTGGAGGCCGGTCTGTTGCTTGCCAGCCTGTTGTTGTGGATCGTTGTGGAGCTTCTGAATTCCGCGATCGAAGCGGTAGTTGATCGCATTGGTCTGGAGTATCACCCCTTGAGTGGGGCAGCGAAGGATATGGGATCCGCGGCTGTGTTGATCTGCGGTATCGCGGTGGGCCTGCTGTGGAGTGTGATCCTGCTTTTCTAACACATGCAATCGCCCGGGGAACACGCGGTTCCCGCAGCCCGGGTTGTACTCCTGCGCCCGCGGCGGGCTACACTGCGCCCTCTGCAGGAGGGCTTGGCATGTTTCACTACGACTTTTATCAGAAGAATATTCGCATACTCGGCGTTATCGCCATTCTCGTCAGCCTGGGTGCCTGGGCCATGGACTGGCTGGATGTGGTTTACGCCTGCCCGTTCTGCCAGGTGCAGCGTACCGTGATTGGCCTGCTCGGCGTTCTTATGCTGTTGGCTTCCAGCCATTTCATCGTCAAGTATGTTGCCTCGGTCATCGGGTTTTTTGGTGCCGGTGTGGCAATGATGCAGCATTTCCGTGGCTGGGTGAGAATCCACAAGGGCGAGTTCAGCTGGTACGAGCCGTTCTATCTGGATGCGTTTCTGCTGTCGGCGGCGGCGATGTTCATCCTCATTGCGCAGCTGTGGATCATTTGCCTGAGAGACCGTCACATCCCGTAGCGGGGAACGTTCCGGCGCCATTCCAGAGCCGGCAAGGCTGGTCTTCCGGGCGTCTCGCAGGTAATGTATCGGGCCAACTAACAACTGTTAATTAGCCTGAACGGGAGCTGCGTAATGAAGACCCTGGAAACCCTGCTGACCGAGACCTCGGACAAGATATTCACGATCACGCTGAACCGGGAAAAGAACCTGAACGCCCTGTCCTCACAGGTGCTGGAGGAACTGGAGTACGCGCTCAATTCCGTGCGCTCCGACCCGGCCGTCTCGGTGATTGTGATCCGCTCAAAGGGCCGGGCCTTTTCCTCGGGTTACGAGCTAGGCAGTGAACACTGGGTCACATCCCAGTACCCGGGGCACACCGAGAACATCGATATCCAGGCCGATCGCCGCGATATTCACGATCTGGTGGATTACTGGATGCGGATCTGGCGCTACCCGAAGCCCATTGTGGCGCAGGTGCAGGGCGACTGCCTGTCGGGGGCCGGCGAACTGCTCGCGGTCTGTGACCTTGCCATCGTCAGCGAACGGGCGCGGTTTGGTCACCCGGCCGCCTGTGACCTGGGCATTCCGCCTTCGATCATGTTCTGGCCCATCCTCATTGGCCTGCGCAAGACCAAGGAGCTGCTGCTGACCTCCAAGCTGATCGACGCGCAGGAAGCGCTGAGCATCGGGCTGGTCAATGAAGTGGTGCCCCACGACGAGCTGGAAGCGCGTGTGCAGGCGGTTGCCGCGAAGATTGCCAAGGCACCCTCGGACAATTCGATTCTCCTGAAGAGCATCTCCAACACCTGGTTCGAAAATATGGGTATGCAGCAATCCATACGCACCGGTGCCGACATCGACGCCATTTATCACCAGAACCGCAGCTACACCGACTTCTTCAAAACCCTGGAAGAAGAGGGTGTGCGGGAAGCGTTTGCCAAACGCGCGCGCCTGTACAGCTGAGGGGGTATTATGAGCCACGCAAAGAACGGCAGTCTGCCGGTATGCAGCACCTACGACGAGCTCTGCGAACAGTTCTCCTGGTCGATACCGGACATGTTCAATATCGCGGATGCGATCTGCGACCGCTGGGCCGCGGACGAGCAGCGCGTCGCCATCACATTCGAGGATGCCGACCGGCAGGTGCGACAGGTGACCTACCGCAGCCTGCAACAGCACGCCAACCGATTGGCGAACCTGTTTGCGTCCCTGGGGATCGTGCGCGGGGACCGGATCACGGTCTGTCTGCCGCAGCGCCCTGAATGCGCGATATCGCACATCGCCTGCTTCAAGTCGGGTATTGTGTCCTGCCTGGCGTCGGTGCTGTTTGGTGAGGAGGCCCTGAAACACCGTATCAATGGCAGTCGCTCGCGCTTGTGCATTGTGGATGCGGAAAACTACGCCAAAATCGAGGGTATTTTTGACGACTGCCCGACCCTGGAACACATTCTGGTGGTGGGTGAGGTGGAGGCCGCCGCGCCGCTGGAATTCTACGCTGCCACACGCGAGCTGTCGGACCAGTGGGTGAATGTGGCTACGCGCGCGGAGGAGCCGGCCTGGATCAACTACACCTCGGGCACCACAGGCCTGCCCAAAGGGGTGGTGATGCCACACCGCGCGGTGCTCGGCAACGTGTCCATATTCGAGTACCTGTTCGACTATTACCCCCAGCCCGGGGATGTGTTGTGGTCCCAGGCAGACTGGGCCTGGGTCGCCGGCTTCGCCGATATCTTCCTGGTGGGCACCTTCCACGGCTGCAGGATCGTATCCACCAGCATGAAGGGGTTCGATCCGGTGGAGGCCTTCCGCATTCTCTCGGAACACAAGGTCACCGTGTCGCTGCTCACGCCCACCATGCTCAAGCTGATGCGTGAAGCCAGTGCCCGTGTCGAAACCGACCAGGTGCAGTTGCGCGTTGTGCTGTCCGGAGGTGAAGCGGTTGGCGCCGAGCTTGCGCACTGGGCTGATGAACACTTCAACCTGACGATCAATGAGGGCTTCGGGCAGTCCGAGTGCAACGGCATGATAGGCAGCAATCCGAAACTGATGCCGGTGCGCCACGGCTCTCTCGGCAAGCCGACACCCGGAGCGGTGTGCGCCATTGTGGATGAACAGGGCAACGAAGTGCCCGACGGGGAGCGCGGTGAGATTGCGATTCAGCGGCCTCACCCGGCCATGTTCCTGCACTATCTCGATGACCCGGCTGCAACCGCGAACAAGTTTCGCGGAGACTGGATGGTCACCGGCGATATCGGCAGCCGCGATGCGGACGGCTATTTCTGGTTCCACGGCCGTTCCGACGATGTCATCACCAGCTCGGGTTACCGCATCGGCCCCACTGAAATCGAGGATGTACTGCTGTCCTCGCCGGCGGTAAAGATTGTGGCGGTGGTCGGTGTGCCGGATGAGCGCCGCACCGAACTCATCAAGGCGGTGGTGGTGCTCGCCGAAGGCGTGCAGCCCTCGGAGGAACTCACCGCCTCACTGCAGGACCTGGTGAGAAAGAAACTGGCGAAGCACGAGGTGCCCCACATTATCGAGTATGCCGACAGCCTGCCGATGACGCCCACGGGCAAGATTCTGCGGCGGGAGCTGCGCGGCACGTAACAGCAGTCTGTAGCTTCAATTCAAGGATGTACTATGCAAGTCCCTCTACTGAATGAGCGCGACATCGAGTTCCTGTTATTCCAGGTATTCGATACCGCAGAGGTCCTGACGCGTGAGCGCTATCGCGAGCACACGCGGGAAACCATCAACATGACCCTGCAAACCGCGAGGAATGTAGCGGAGAAATATTTTTTCAACCACTACGCCAAGGGCGACGCGCAGGAACCGGTGTTCGATGGCAAGACGGTAACCACGGTGGCGGAAACCCGGCAGGCATGGTCTGCTTTCGCCGACGCGGGGTTCTTTGCCGCCACCTGTGACTTTGAGGAGGGCGGCATGCAGCTGCCCTATATCGTGATGCGCGCGGCCAATGCCTATTTCTACGCCGCCAATCCGGGCACCGCCGGCTACTGCCTGCTGTGTATCGCGGCCGCCGATCTGCTGGAAACCTTCGGCAGTGATGCCCAGAAAGCGGCTTATCTCGCGCATATGCGCTGCGGACGGTTCACGGGCACCATGGCCCTCACCGAACCGGCGCAGGGGTCCTCACTGCAGGATATTACCACGCGGGCGAAACCGGCGGGGGATGGCAGCTATCGCCTGTTCGGGCAGAAGATGTATATCTCCGGCGGTGACCACGACCTGACGGAAAATATTATCCACATGGTGTTGGCGAAGACCGTGTGCCCGGAAACAGGCAGGGAAGGTATCTCCCTGTTTATCTGCCCCAAAGTGCTGGTGAATGCCGATGGCTCGCTGGGCGAGCGCAACGACGTGGCGCTGGCCGGCCTGCTGCACAAGATGGGCTTCCGCAACGCGACCTCAACGGTGCTGAATTTCGGTGAAAAGGACGGCGCAGTCGCCTACTTGCTGGGTGACCTGAACCGTGGCCTGGCACACATGTTCCAGATGATGAACGATGCGCGGATCGCGGTGGGCCTGTTTGCCACGGCGCTGGGCTACCAGGGCTACAACTACTCGCTACTCTACGCGAAACAGCGCAAACAGGGTCGGACGGCGCGGCCCGCGAAGGCGCAGCCGCGCGGCGCCCAGGTCGAGATTATCGAGCACGCGGATGTGCGTCGCATGCTGCTGGCCCAGAAGGCCTATGCGGAGGCTTCTCTGGCGATGACGTTCTACGCCAGCGTGCTGTTTGAAGACAGTCGCTCCGCACGCACTGCCGCTGACCGCGAGGCCGCTGAGTCGCTACTGGACCTGGTCACGCCGGTGATCAAGTCCTGGCCCTCGAAATATTGCCTGGCCGCCAACGACCTCGCCATACAGGTGCTCGGCGGGGCGGGTTATACCCGGGACCATCTGGTCGAGCAGTACTACAGGGATAACCGGCTGAACCCGATACATGAAGGCACGGAGGGCATACAGGCCATTGACCTGCTGGGACGCAAGGTTGGCGCTGAGGGTGGCGCCGTGTTCAATCGCCTGATGGTGGCGATCAGGGCCGACCTGGAGGTTGGTGCGCAGGACGCGGATCCGGTGGTTGGCGAAGTCACGGCGACGCTGCAGGATGCGGTGGCCGCATTGACCCGTGTCACCGAGGCGCTGCTGCCCGAGATTGCCCGGGATCGGACCGCCGCATTGGCTAACGCCGCTGTGTACCTTGATTTCTTCGGGCGGGTATTCGCTGCCTGGATGTGGCTGAAGCAGGCACTGGCGGCCGCCGACAGCTTGCGCTCAGGCGCCCTGGCAACAGAAGAGGAGCACTTTTACCGCGGCAAGCTGCAGGCCGCGCGATTCTTTGCGCGCTGGGAACTGCCAAAGTATCAGCATGAGACACAGATCCTGTTGCAGCAGTATGATGAAGCGCTGAGTATGCCGGCCGAGTGGTTCTAGTCGCGAGGAACATGCAGCGCCGATGATTTCCTTCAAGCAGCTTCGCTATGCGCTCGCCGTTGCCCGCACGCTGCATTTCAAAAAGGCGGCGGAGCAGTGCGCCATCTCGCAGTCCGCCCTGAGCACGGCGATTGCCGAACTGGAATCACAGCTCGGTGTGCAGCTGTTTGAGCGCGATAACAAGAAGGTACTGCTGACCCCGGTGGGTGAACAGATTCTTGCGCGCGCCACCGCGATTTCCCTGGAGATCGACGATATCTACCGGCTGGCCACCGTTGCCAGGGAGCCGCTGAGTTTTCCCATGACCATGGGGGTCATTCCCACCATCGGGCCCTACCTGCTGCCGAAAGTCCTGCCTGCGGTGCGCCGTGAATATCCGGACTTTCGTCTGACCATTGCGGAGGAGCAGTCCCATGTGCTGGTCGACAAGGTGCGCAGCGGTGAACTGGATACGGCCGTGCTCGCCCTGCCCTATGCGCACGAAGGCTTGCTGGAGTTTCCATTCTGGGATGAAAATCTGGTGGTCGTCACCCACCGCGACAACCCCCAGCAACTGCCCTCACCGGTGCGCGCCGCGGACCTGCGGGAGGCACGTTTGATGCTGTTGAAAGACGGGCACTGCCTGCGGGATCACGCGCTGGCGGCCTGTCATCTGCAGGCCTCAAGCCTGGACGAAACGCTGGAGGGCGCCAGCCTGTACACGCTGATTCAAATGGTGGCGGGCCACATGGGCTCCACACTGGTGCCGGAAATGGCGCTGGATCAGCTGTTGTCCGACAGCTCGGAACTCACGGCGATTCCGCTGGAGGAGCCCGGTCCTCATCGCAGCATTGCGTTTCTCGCGCGGCCCAATTTCGGTGGCGTGAGTAACATCATGTCGCTGCGGGTTCTGTTCCGGAAGGCACTCATGGCGCATGCAGCGTCAATGCCCGGGTAAGGCTTGCGGGGAAGAGGGCGCTGCCGTGTGACGGCGGGCAGCACCCGGGTGCGGATCAGTCTGGATTGGCGGCGCGGAACTCGCGAATTTCGGTGTTGAACTGCCCCGCCAGGGCTTCTTCGGCGGACACCGCCTCATTGTAGGCTTCCACGTCTTTTTCGTAGGCGGCCTTGAGTGCCTCGGCATCGCTCGCCTTGCCCTCCTCAATGGTTTTCTTGGCTGCAGTGAACTGCGTTTCCAGGCAGCCCATGTACTCGAGGTTGGCGGCCTGGAACGCTTTCACCGCCTGCTGCCCGGCAATCATGTCGTCCATGGTTGCAGAGCTGCCATCGGGCAGTGTGGGGGATTCCGGTTGCACACATTCCGCCATGGCCATGGAACTGCCCAGTGCCAGCAGGGCCAGCAGGGATTTTGCAGTGTTCATGCTTGTACTCCTTATTGGATGGTAGGCAAACCTTAGCAGTCCCGCGTGTGACTGCCAAGATGGCACCCGGTTCATTCCTTGCCGACCCAGAGTTTCGGCAGGTCGTATTCCCGTTCCAGCTGTCGGGCGACCGCCTGGGCGCTGCTGTCGGAAGCCAACCCCACCACCCGCACCCGGTACAGGGTTTCGCCATTGCGTTGCGCGCTACTCACGGTGACTTTCCCCGCGCCCGGCTTGAGACGGGTGGACCAGCGTTCTGCCACACTGCGCTCACTGTAGCTGCCGAAGTTGACGAACCATTCGCCGCTTGCGGCGGGAGCTGCCGGCTTCGCCGGCGCGGGTGCGCTGGCTGGCTTGCTCGCCGCAGGCGGTGTGGCGCGTGCCGTGGCGGCGCGCTGGACGGTTAGCTGCTGCTCCAGGCCCGCCAGGGTGTCACTGAGCTGGCGGTTTTCATCGCGCAGGCTCGCCAGACTCTCGGACAGCTGGCGGTTTTCGCTCTGCAGTGTCTCCAGGCTGGCGCGGGCATCGCTGACGTCATCGGGTTTCGCAGCCACCGCCAACTGTGCCTGCAGTTCGCGAATCTGCTGTTCCATTGCAGCGCGCTGTTTCATCACACCGTAGCCGCCGGCCGCCAGCAACACCAGGGCCAGTGCCGCCACCGCGATAAGGCCAATGGGCCAGGTGTCGGTGAAGCGCGCGGGCTCCGTGGCATAGCGCACGTCTTCCTCAAACTCATCGTCTTCCCAGCCGTCGTCATAATCACCGCTGTCGATGCTGGCGTCGTCCCGCGCCTCGCTGCCGGGGCGCCGGCTGGCCGGGGGTTGCTGAGCTGGGGCCCGCCCGGTGACCGGCAGGACCGGGGGTACCGGCGGCACACCGCGTTCCTCATCGTCGAAGTCGACCCCTGCGTCCAGTGAGTCGTCTCCTGCATCCTCGTCGCGTCCTGCGCGCGGGGCGTCTTCCTCGCTGTCGTGAGAAAAGCTGGGCAGGTCGTCGTCGCTGGCGTCATCATCCATCCAGGGGGTCCAGTCCTGGTCTGCGGAGTCCTCCTGGTTGGGATCATCGCGCCTGTTGTCGTTCATCTGTTCACTCCGGTGTGCCCTGTGGCCTCGGCGAATAGTACCAGAGCGCCGTCCGCATTGCGCTTCGCCGCGCCACTCGCAACGCAATCCGCCCGATCCGATCGTTCGCCCGCGGGCGAATTTGGGTAGAATGGGTCGATGGACGTATCTGACATTCTCTCCCCCCTCAACGCCGCCCAGCGGGAAGCCGTCGCCGATGAAAGCCCCAACCTGCTGGTGCTGGCGGGGGCCGGTAGTGGCAAGACCCGCGTGCTGGTGCACCGCATCGCCTGGTTGATCCGGGCGCAGGACGTGTCACCCTGGTCGATACTCGCGGTGACCTTCACCAACAAGGCCGCGCGCGAGATGCGTTCGCGCATCGAGGAGATTTTCAGGATTCCCGCCCACGGGATGTGGGTGGGCACCTTCCATGGGCTGGCCCACCGATTGCTCAAGGCGCACTGGAAGGAGGCGCGCCTGCCACAGAACTTCCAGATACTCGACAGCGACGACCAGCTGCGACTGGTAAAGCGGGTCTGTCGGGAGCTCAACCTGGACGAGTCTCGCTGGCCACCGCGCCAGGCACAGTGGTACATCAATGCCCAGAAGGACGAGGGGCTGCGCGCCGCGCATGTGGATGTTCCGGCCGGGGATCTGTTCGGGCAGACCATGTTGCAGGTCTATCGCGCCTACGAGACCGCCTGCGAGCGCGCCGGTCTGGTGGACTTTCCCGAGCTGCTGCTGCGGGCGCATGAACTGTGGCTGCACAATCCCGGGGTGCTCAACCATTATCGCGAGCGCTTCCGCCAGATTCTGGTGGATGAGTTCCAGGACACCAATACTATCCAGTACGCCTGGCTGCGGGTGTTGGCAGGCGATCGCATCCCGGTGGTGGCGGTGGGCGACGACGACCAGTCCATCTACGGCTGGCGCGGTGCGAAGATCGAGAACATCCAGCGCTTCGGAGACGATTTCGCCCACACGCATACCGTGCGACTGGAGCAGAATTACCGTTCGACACAGACCATCCTGCGTGCCGCCAATGGCGTCATTGCCCACAACGCGGGCCGGCTGGGAAAGGAGCTGTGGACGGATGGCGAGCCCGGCGACCCCATTTCCCTGTACGCGGGTTTCAATGAGCAGGACGAGGCGCGTTTCATCGTCGAGCAGGCAGAGGCGTGGATCAGCGAAGGCCGTGAGCGGGCCTCGGTAGCGATTCTGTATCGCTCCAATGCGCAGTCCAGGGTGCTGGAAGAAGCCCTGATTCGCAGCGGTATCCCGTACCGTATTTACGGTGGCCAGCGCTTCTATGAGCGCCTGGAAATCCGCAACGCCCTGGCCTATATGCGATTACTTACTAACCGGGGAGACGACGCCGCGCTTGAGCGTGTAATCAATACACCCCCCCGCGGCATCGGCAGTAAAACGCTGGAAACGGTGCGTGAAATCGCCCGTGAACAGGCCATACCGATGTGGCGGGCGATCGATGTGGCGCGTGCGGAGAAGCGTCTGCCGCCGCGCGCCCTCAGCGCCCTGGAGGGCTTCCAGGTGCTGATCAACGAGCTGGACTCCGGCACGGATGAGCTCACCCTGGATGAACTGGCGGAACAGGTGATCGAGGGCTCGGGCCTGGCGGACTTCCACCGCAACGAGAAAGGCGAGAAGGGACAGGCCAGGGTGGAAAACCTGGAAGAGCTGGTGAGCGCGGCGAAGCAGTTTGCCCCCGAGGGCGACGAGCTCTCACCCCTGCAGCAGTTTCTGGACAGTGCTGCACTGGATGCCGGTGATGCCCAGGCGGATGATTTTGAAGACAGCGTGCAGTTGATGACCCTGCACTCCGCCAAGGGCCTCGAGTTCCCGCTGGTGTTCCTGGCCGGTATGGAGGAAAACCTGTTTCCCCACCGCATGTCTCTGGAGGAGCCGGGTCGGCTGGAGGAGGAGCGCCGCCTGGCCTACGTGGGCATCACCCGGGCCATGCAGCGGCTGGTCATTACCTACGCCGAGTCCCGGCGCATCCACGGCAGCGAAAGCTACAACACGCCGTCGCGCTTCATTCGAGAGATTCCGGTTGAGTTGCTGCAGGAAGTTCGCCTGCATACCAGCATCAGTCGGCCGGTGAGCAGCCTCACCCAGGCCAGCGTGCCGGACACCGGTTTGAGCCTGGGTCAGCGTGTCCATCACCCGGTGTTCGGTGAGGGCACGGTACTGAATTTCGAGGGGAGCGGCGGCAATGCGCGGGTACAGGTCAATTTTGATGACGAGGGCAGCAAGTGGCTGGTGGTGCAGTACGCCAAGCTGCAGCCGCTGTGACTGCCGGTTTGTTCGCGCGCCCGGCAGTGCTATGCTCCGGTGCCCTAAGCACCTGATTTTCCAACGATAAGCAGAACACTATGCCACAGCCCAGCCTCGAACGACGCTTTACGCCCGCTATCATACTGTTGCTACTGGCGGCGCTGGTGCTGGTATTGGGGCTGTGGGCGGCGGAGCGCGCCGGTGGTGTCAGCGCACTCGCGGGGCGGGACGGCACCCAGGCCGGCAGCGGCGGCGAGCAGGCGCACTACAGCTGGAAAATCGTCACGACCTGGCCGAAGAATTTTCCCGGCCTGGGCGCCGGCGCCGAGAACTTCGCCCGCATGGTGGGTGAAATGAGTAACGGGCGCCTCACCGCGCGCGTCTACGGCGCCGGCGAAATGGTGCCGGCATTCGAAGTGTTCGATGCCGTCAGCCAGGGCGTGGCCGATGCCGGTCACGGCGCTGCCTATTACTGGAAGGGCAAGATACCGTCTTCGGTGTTCTTCACGGCCATTCCCTTCGGCATGACGGCGCAGGAGATCAATGCCTGGTTGCACTTCGGCGGCGGCCTGGAACTGTGGCGGGAGGCCTACGCCCCTGCCAACATCATTCCCTTCGCCGGCGGCAATTCCGGTGTGCAGATGGCGGGCTGGTTTCGCAAGGAGATCAACTCCCTGGCAGACCTGCAGGGTCTGAAGATGCGCATCCCCGGCCTTGCCGGTGACGTGTTTACCGCGGCCGGTGGAACGTCAGTCCGTATTTCCGGTGGCGAGCTCTACACGTCGTTGCAGACCGGGGTGATTGATGCAGCCGAGTGGGTCGGCCCCTACAACGACCTGGCCCTGGGGCTGCACGAGGTGGCCAAGTACTACTACTATCCGGGTTGGCACGAGCCCGGCGCCATGCTGGAGCTGATTATCAACAAGGACGCCTACGAGGCGCTGCCCCCAGACCTGCAGGCTATCGTGACCGCTGCGGCCCGCGCCGCGAACCAGATGATGCTGGACGAGTTCACGGCGCGCAATAATGCGGCGCTTCGGGAACTGGTGGAGAAACACGGCGTGCAGCTGCGGCAGCTGCCGGACGACGTGATGCAGGCCCTGTATCGGGCCAGTGAGCAGACCATGCAGGAGCTGGTGGCGAGTGACCCCCTGGCCGCGCGGATCCATGCGTCATTCAGGGCGTTCTATGAGGGGGTCAGAGCCTACCACCACATATCGGAGCAGGCCTACATCAATGCGCGGGACGCCGTGCTGGAGGGCGAATAATCAGCGCTTGATGGCGCGTGTGCGGCCCTTCTCGTCAATTGCAACGAACACGAACTCTCCCTCGGTCACCTTGATCGGTTCACCGTCGTGCTTCGAATTGATCCACACTTCGACCACGATGCGCACCGAGCTGCGCCCGACTTCCAGGACGTCGCAATAGCAGCTCACCACCGCCCCCACATGCACCGGGGTGAGGAACGCCATGCCCTCGATGGCAACGGTGGCCACCCGCCCGCCGGCAACATCACCGGCGGTGATGGCACCCGCCATGTCCATCTGCGACAGCAGCCAGCCGCCAAAAATGTCGCCATTGGCGTTGGTGTCCCTGGGCATGGCCACGGTCTGGATGGACAGCTCGCCTTGGGGTACCGGTGTGTCGTCGATGTCGTTCATGTGTCGCCCGAATCCGTTTGCGAAAGAAGGGTATACGCAGCCGATGCTATTTCAGCGCAGCCGGCAACCAGGTTGCCAGCGGTGGCCAGACCCACAGGGCTGCCAGCACCAGCAGCTGGATGAGTATAAAAGGAATGACCCCGCGGTAGATAGCGCTGGTGTGCAGCGCGGCCGGGGCCACGCCGCGCAGGTAGAACAGGGCGAAGCCGAAGGGGGGCGTGAGGAAGGACGTCTGCAGGTTGATGGCTATCATGATACCCAGCCAGATCGGGTCCAGCCCCATCATCAGCAGCACCGGGCCGACTATGGGTACGACGACGAAGGTGATCTCGATAAAGTCGAGGATGAAACCCAGCAGGAAAATCACCAGCATCACGATCATCGTGGCGCCGAAGACGCCCCCGGGCATGCGGTCAAACCAGTGGTGTATGAGATCTTCGCCGCCAAAACCGCGAAACACCAGTGAAAACACCGCGGCGCCGATCAGAATCATGAACACCATGCAGGTCACTTTCATACTGTCGATAACGGCTTCCCGCAGCCGTGGCAGGGGCATCTCGCGCTTGTACCAGGCAAGCAGCAGTGCGCCGGTCGCACCGACGCCGGCGGCCTCTGTGGGGGTGGCGGCGCCAGCCAGGATCGACCCCAGCACCAGGCTGATCAACAGCAGCGGTGGCGCCAGGCTACCCAGTATTTCCGCCGCCGATACCGGCTCGGTCTCGACGTTGGGCGCGCGGCGTGGGTTCAGGTGAGCGACCGCAATGATATAGGCGAGGTACAGCGCCACCAGCAACAGCCCCGGCAGCAATGCGCCGACGAACAGGTCGCCGACCGAAACGGTTTTCGGGTTGAAAATACCCACGTTCAGCTGCGCCTGCTGATAGGCATTGGACAGCACATCGCCGAGCAGTACGAGGGCGATGGAAGGCGGGATGATCTGTCCCAGTGTGCCCGTTGCGCAGATGGTGCCGGCCGCCAGGGCGGGGACATAGCCCCCCTTGAGCATGCTCGGCAACGAGAGCAACCCCATCGTGACCACGGTGGCGCCCACGATGCCGGTGCTGGCGGCGAGGAGCATGCCCACCAGCACCACCGCGATGCCCAGGCCACCGGGAAATGCCCCGAAACTGCGCGACATGGTGCCCAGCAATTGCTCGGCAATGCGTGACTTTTCCAGGATAACGCCCATCAGAATAAACAGCGGCACGGCGATCAGGGTGTCGTTGTTGATGGTGCCGAAGATGCGTGCCGGCAGTGCGGCCAGAAACGCCGGGTCGAAGTGACCGGCAATCACGCCGACCGCGGCGAAAGCCAGCGAAGTGCCGGCCAGGGTGAAAGCCACGGGAAACCCGAGCATGAGCAACAGGCAGATGCAGGCAAACAGGTACAGCGCGATAGTGCCGTCCATTAGCCGGGCTCTCCGATCAGCAGCCGGGCGTTGCGCAGGGTTTCTGCGAGCGCCTGCAGAAACAGGTTGAGCGCGAGCAGCGGCAGCAGGGTTTTCAGCAGGAACACCGCAGGAATACCCCCGGGTTCGGGGGATGTCTCGCGGATTACCCAGGAGGCCACCACGTAGTCCCAGCTGGAGAACAGAATGAACCCGCACAGCGGCATCAGGCAGGTGATGCAGCCAACGCTGTTGATCCACGCTTTGCCGCGGGGGGAAAAACGGCGGTAGAAAATATCCACACGCACGTGGGCATCGTGCTTCAGCGTGTACGCGGCGCCCAGCATGAACAGGCAGCCGTGCAGGTACATGATCGCCTCCTGCGCCATGATCGAGCCGGAATTGAAGCCGTAGCGCAGCACCACCACGGCGGTGGTGACCAGCGCCATGGCCAGCACCAGCCAGGCAAGCAGGCGCCCCGAGGCTTCAGTAAACCGATCGATGAATTGGGCCACAAGGGCGAGCAGACGCATCTGTTATTGGTCTTTTTGAACAAACCGGTGCAGGGTATCATAGGCTGCAGATTCAGGCGAAAGCTGTGTATCCGGCGCACGCCACCTACGGACAGAAATCCATGCTGACACTCATATCCCCGGCGAAAACGCTGGACTTCGAGACGCCCCCAAGCACCCGCAAGAGCACCCAGCCGCAGTTTCTGCAGGAGGCGGAGGCCCTGGTAGAAGATGCGCGCCGGCTGGCGCCGGATGACATCCGCGAGCTGATGGGCGTCAGCAACAATATTGCCCAACTCAACCACGCCCGGTTTCACAACTGGGCGCCGCCCTTCACGCTGGACAACGCCAAGCAGGCGCTGTTGGCGTTTCGCGGTGATGTCTATACCGGCCTTGATGCCGACACCCTGAGCAGTGCGCAACTGGCGTTCGCCCAGAAACACCTGCGCATCCTGTCAGGCTTGTATGGCCTGTTGCGCCCGCTGGACCTGATGCAGCCCTACCGGCTGGAAATGGGCCTGCGCTTCGCCAACCGCCGCGGCGCCAATCTGTACCAGTTCTGGGGTGATGGCCTGACGCGCAGCCTGAACAGTCAGCTGGGCAAGAGCGGCAGCCGCGTGCTGGTCAATCTGGCCTCCAACGAGTACTTCAAGGCAGTGCAGCCCCGGGCCCTGGATGGGGACATTATTACCCCCCAGTTCAAGGACCTCAGAAACGGCAAATACAAGGTCATCAGTTTTTACGCCAAGAAGGCGCGCGGCCAGATGGCGCGCTTCATCATCGAGCACAGCCTGAATGATCCCGAGGCGCTGAAGGCGTTCAGCGTTGACGGCTACCGCTACAACCCTGCCGAGTCGGGGCCGCGGGAGCCGGTATTCACCCGCAAGGCGCCACCGGGCTGACTGCCGTCAGCCGCTGGGAAATAACACTAACAGGAACAGCCTATGAATCACTCCACGACCCACCAGGTCATCATTATCGGCGCCGGCATGTCTGGCCTCTGCATGGGCGTGCGCCTGAAAGCCCTGGGTATCGAGGATTTCCTGATCCTGGAAAAATCGGCGGGCGTGGGCGGCACGTGGCACGACAACACCTACCCCGGTGCCTGCTGCGATGTGCCCTCGGTCCTCTACAGCTACTCGTTCGAGCCCAACCCCAACTGGTCGCGCAAGTATTCACCACAGGCTGAAATCCGCGCCTATTTCGAGCACTGTGCCGACAAGTACGGGTTGCGTGAGCGACTGCGCCTGTCCACCGCGGTCAGCAGCGCCGAGTTTGACGAAGCCAGCGGTGCGTGGTTGGTGACGCTGGAGAACGGTGAACAGCTGCGTGCCAGGGCGGTAGTCAGTGGCCTGGGCCAGCTGAACATTCCCCACACACCCGCCTTTGCCGGGGCAGATACGTTTGCCGGGGAGCAGTTCCACTCCGCCCGCTGGCGGCACGATATCGATCTCAAGGGCAAGCGCGTGGCGGTCATCGGCAACGCGGCCAGTGCGCTGCAGTTTATTCCGCAGATTGCGCGTGAGGCGGCGCAATTGCATGTTTACCAGCGCAGCGCCAACTACGTCGTCAAGCGCAATGACCGCGAGTACACGGCAGGCGAAAAGCGGCGCTTTGCGCGCTGGCCCTGGCTGCAGAAACTGCACCGTGCGGCCGTGTACCTGCGCGGTGAGCTGTTGTTCTACCCGGTGCTGCGCAACAGCAGCCTGCTGCGCCCCCTCTGGGAGAAATGGGCGCGTGAGCACCTTGAAGAACACATTGACGACCCAGTGCTGCGTCGTCAGCTGACACCCGACTATCCGGTCGGCTGCAAACGCATTCTGGTCGCGGACGATTACTACCAGGCCTTCGCGCGCGACAACGTCGAGCTGGTGACTGCGGCCATCACCGGTGTGGATGAAGCCGGGGTGCTGTCGGCGGACGGCGTCGCCAGGCCGGTTGACGTGATTATCTATGGCACCGGCTTCAATACCTCGGCCATGCTCTCCGGCGTTAACTTTGTCGGCAGCGACGGGCGCAGCCTCGCCGAGGCCTGGCAGCAGGGCGCCAAAGCCTATCGCGGTGTCTGTGTGGCGGGCTTCCCGAACCTGTTCATGTTGTACGGCCCCAATACCAACCTCGGCAGCAACTCCATCATCTTCATGGTGGAACGCCAGGTGCACTACGTGGCCGCCTGTATCGAAAAGCTGTTGACCCACGACCTGCGCGCACTCGCTGTCAATCCCGCGGCCATGCGGGCCTACAACGATCACATGCAGGGGGAGCTGGCGGGTACGGTGTGGGTGGCCAACTGCGACAGCTGGTACAAGAACGCAGCGGGCAAGGTCGTGAACAACTGGCCGAACTCAACGCTCTATTACTGGTGGCATATGCGCTCGCCGGACTTCGCCGACTTCGACATGCGCTGAGCGGGGGCTCAGCCTTCGCGGCGGAACGGCAGGAGGCTCGCCGCCTCGTCCCGGTAGGCTTCAATGTGCGGGCGCTCCCTGCGGGTGAAGTCGGCAACGGCTTCGGCCAGTCGCGGGTCCGCAATCCAGTGGTTGGAGTAGGTGAGTATCGGGCGGAAGCCGCGCTGGATCTTGTGTTCGCCCTGCGCACCGGGGTCAAAGCGTTGTAGCCCCTCGGCAATGCAGTACTCAATGCCCTGGTAATAACAGGCTTCAAAGTGCAGGCAGTCGAAATCCGCGCTGCAGCCCCAGTAGCGACCGTACAGCGTGGTCGATGAGCGAAAATAGAGCGCCGCAGCGACCGCCTGGCCACTGTGCCGGGCGACCACCATGATCGTCTGGTCACCCAGTGAGGGCGCGGTCTGCAGGAAGAAGTCCCGCGTCAGGTAGCCACCGTGGCCGCTGCGCCGCGCGTAGGTGGTCTGGTAGAAGCGGTGAAACTGTTGCCAGTCGGCTGCGGTAATCTCCGCGCCGCGCAACAGCTGCAGGCTCAGGCCCTGCTGCGTCACGCGCTCACGCTCGCGACGCAGGTTCTTGCGCTTGCGGCTGGAGAACGCGCCGAGGAAGTCCTCGAAGCTGGTGTAGCCGTCGTTGAACCAGTGGAACTGTGTGGTCATGCGCTGTGGCAGCCCCGCGGCCAGCAGCTGCCCGGATACCGCTTTCTCGGGAAACAGCAGGTGCCAGGAAGACAGCCCGCGCGTATGGGCGAACTGCTCTATCGCGGCCAGCACACAGGGCCACAGGCTGGCGCTGTCCTCCCCCTCCGCCACGCAGAGGCGCGGCCCCGTGGCGGGCGTAAACGGTACAGCGGACACCAGCTTGGGGTAGTAGGCCAGCCCTGACCGCTGCCAGGCGTCTGCCCATGACCAGTCGAAAACGTACTCACCATAGGAGTGTGCTTTCAGGTAGAGCGGCAGCAGCCCGACCAGGAGATTTCCCCGGCGCAGCAGCAGATGGCAGGGCTGCCAGCCGGTGTCAGCGGTTGTGCAGCCGGTGATCTCCAGGCCGTGCAGGAAGCGGTGCTGCAGGAACGGGTAGTCCACGCCCGCCACCGCGTCCCAGTCGGCGGCGCTGACCTGCGCAAGACTGTCGATGAACTCGGCGGTCGGCACGGTGGCCGTCCCGCCCTGTACTGTGCTGTCGCTCACGCGGCGTTGTCGAGCAGATAATGCAGTGCAATGCCCATGAATACTGCCAGTCCCACCCAGTTGTTGTGACGAAAGGCCCTGAAGCAGGCGACCCGATCGCGCTCCCGTATCAGGTACTGGTGATAACCGAATAGCAGTCCTGCAACAAGTAGACCCAGGTAATAGGCGCCGCCGAGCTCGAAGCGCTGCCCAGCCAGCAGCCAGGCCAGCAGGCAGAGGACCTGCAGGGCCCCCACGACCAGGCGGTCGGCATCGCCGAAGAGCACGGCGGTCGATTTGATGCCCACCTTGATATCATCATCGCGATCGACCATGGCGTACTGGGTGTCATAGACCATCGTCCACAACAGATTGGCGATGTACAGCAGCCAGAGCGCTGAGGGCAGCGCGTTCTGCTGCGCGGCAAACGCCATGGGGATGGCCCAGGAGAACGCCGCCCCCAGCACGACCTGCGGCCAATAGGTATAGCGCTTCATGAAGGGATAGGTGGAGGCCAGCAGCAGGCCGACGACCGAGAGCAGCGTGGTCAGCGTGTTGGTCAGCAAGACCAGGCCGAAAGCGGCCAGGCAGAGCAGCAGGAAGAGAACGCGCGCCTGGGTGACCGAGACTTCGCCGGTGACCAGCGGGCGCTCCCGGGTGCGCGCCACGCTGCCGTCCCAGTGCCGGTCCGCCAGGTCGTTGACGATACAGCCCGCGGAGCGCATCAGCAGGGTGCCAAGGCAGAAGATCACCACCAGGCGCGGCTCGGGCTTGCCCTCTGCGGCGATCCAGAGCGCCCCGAGGGTCGGCCAGAGCAGCAGCAGGGTGCCAATGGGCCGGTCGAAACGCACGAGCTTGAGCAGAGCGGACGCGGAAGTCAGTACGGGCATGCTTCGGGGGCTGTGACGAAACCAGCGGCAAGCTTACTGCTTTACGCCGTGGATTGCAGCGTTCACTGTCCCTCGCTGGCTGCGGTGCACCGCCAGTGACCCCTCCCAGGGGGTGAAACCCTGCAGAAATACCTCACTGACCAGCAGGCGCTTGCCGCCGATACTGAAGCAGGAGCGGCGTGCCCAGGCCGGCACGGTCTGTTTCACCCAGGGTGCGATATAGGCGCTGTCACCGCCCAGTCGTGCGAGCTCAAAGGGGCTGCGCTGCATGCCGGGATAACGAAACAGAATCGCCCCCAGCGAGCGGTTCTGCAGCTTGCGCAGGTGAGCCAGTTCTCCGCTCAGGCTGCTGATGGGGAACACGCTGCGCGCAAACACCACGGCCTGCGAGTCCAGCTGCAGCAGCACCTCGCGCACCAGTGCGCGCTGTCGCGCCGGAACCTGCAGCAGATGCTGCTCTGAGGGCAGGGGCACTTGCCAGCCCTGGTAGAGCCTGCGCACGCTGAAGCTACCGGCCTCGAGAGCGATCAGGCGCGCGGTGAGCGAGCCGTCATCGAGCAGCCAGCGGCGGCAGGGCGCAGCGAGCTCTGCGCTGGTGAACCGTTGCTCGGGGCGCCATCGGGGGTCGCGGCCCGAGTCTGCCGGCAGGGAAGCAGGCACGATAACAGGGTCTCCGGAAGTGCAAAGGCGCGAGCATGCGCCAGCTGCTGCGGGCATGCAAGGGTGTTAAACCGCGGCGAAGTTCTGTCCATGCCGCGCCTGCAAAGCGCTTGCACAATTTTCCTGTAACTCTATAGTGTTTCGCTTCAAATCAGGTCGTCCCCCGTCGCCGGTTGCATCGCGCGGCAGCGTTGCGGGCGACCCGCGTAACCGACTGAGAGCGAGTGGCATTATGAGCAAGTGGGAATGCATAGTCTGCGGCCTGATCTACGACGAAAAGGAAGGCTGGCCTGACGACGGCATTGCACCTGGCACAAAATGGGAAGACGTACCCGAGGACTGGCTGTGCCCGGATTGTGGCGTGGGCAAGGAAGACTTCGAGCTGATCGAGGAGACGCCGGTCGACGAAACGCCGCACCATGAAGAGCCGGTGGCCGACAAGATACACCCCCCGGTGGTCATCATCGGCACGGGCCTGGCCGGTTACGGTGTGGCCAAGGAATTCCGCAAGCATGACAGCGAAACGCCCTTGATCCTCATCACCTCCGACGATGGTCGCGCCTACTCGAAGCCGATGCTCTCCACGGGCTACACCAAGGACACCAGCGCCGACGACCTCGCGCAGCTGGACGCCGGGTCCATGGGCAAGCAGTTGAAAGCCAGCGTGTGGACCATGACCCGCGTTGCGGGCATTGATACTGCCAATCAGGTGATCAAGGTCGGCGATGCGGAAACCGCGATTCACTACGGCAAGCTGGTGCTGGCGCTGGGCGCGCAGACCATACAGCCGCCGATAGAGGGCGATGCGCTGGAACTGGTTTATTCGGTGAACGACCTGCTCGACTACGACGACTTCCGCACGGCGATGGAGAAGAATGCCGTGCGTAAGGTGTGCATCATTGGTGGTGGCCTTATCGGCTGTGAGTTCACCAATGACCTGCTCAACGGTGGCTACGAGGTAGAGGCAGTGGACCCCCTCGGCTACTGCCTGCCTACGCTGCTGCCGGAAACGGCAGGCAAGGCGGTGCAGGCGGCGCTGGAGGCCAAGGGTGCCCGTTTCCACTTCGGTCCGCTGGTCACCGCGGTCAACCGCGCGGAGCAGGGCGTGGTGGTGAGCCTGAACAATGGCGAACGTATCAACGCAGACATCGTGGTGTCCGCGGTGGGCGTGCGGCCCCGGGTAGATCTCGCCAAGGCCGCTGGTCTGGAAGTGAACCGCGGGATCGTCACCAACCGCCTGCTGGAAACCAGTGCGCCCAATGTCTATGCCCTGGGCGATTGCGCCGAAGTGGCAGGTCACGTGCTGGTCTATGTGGCACCGCTGGTGGCCTGCTCCCGCGCGCTGGGCAAGACCCTCGCCGGTGAGCCCACCGAGGTGGTCTACCCACCCATGCCGGTGACCATCAAGACACCGGCCTGTCCGGTCGTCGTGGCCCCGCCGCCAGCCGGCGTCGAAGGGGAGTGGCAGATCGATGCCGATGGCAGCGATGTACGTGCAGAGTTCCGCAACGCTGCGGGCGAGCTGCTCGGCTTTGCCCTGACCGGTGACGCGACCAAGGCGAAAATCGAGCTGCAGAAAGCGCTGCCGGCCATACTGCCCTGAGCCGCGGCCCGCTGGATGCCCAGCGTGCCCGGCGGCAGCTGGAGGCCTGGCTGGAAGGTGCGGTTGTCGGCCTCAACCTGTGCCCCTTTGCGCGCCCGCTGCTGGGTTCGCCAGCACTGCGCGTTGTGGTGTGCGAGGCCAGCGACAGTGCTGCAGGCCAGCGTGAGATGGACGGCTGCCTGCTCGCGGAGTTTGACCTCCTGCTGAACAGCACACGGGACGAGGTGGCCACCACGCTGCTGGCCTTCACCGGGGCGCTGGCTTCCTTCGATGCGTACCTGGATTACCTCGATCACGCGAACACGCTGCTGCAGGCTGCCGGTCTCGAGGGCATCGTGCAGCTGGCGAGTTTTCACCCGGAGTACCAGTTCGCGGGTGAGCCGGCCCAGGCAGCCAGCCACTACAGTAACCGGGCGCCGCTGCCGGTCATTCACCTGCTGCGCGAAGACCTGCTGGAAGAGGCGCTGGCTCGCTGGCCCAATCCCGAGCGTATTCCCGAGACGAACATTGCCCGTTTGAACAGTATCGGGCGCGCCGCGCTGGCGGCGCAGCTGGCGGAGTGGCAGGCACTGTAGCTGCTGCAGTCAGACCTCGGCGAACTTCTCCCGCTGCGCGGTCCAGCGCTGAATCAGCGCTTCGATGACCGCGGGGTCCCCCTGCTGCAGAGTGTGGGCGATGGCGTGAACCGCGTCCAGCAGGTGATTGTGCGCGGGCAGCTCGGCAATACGGAAGGCAAGCAGCCCGGTTTGCCGGGTGCCCAGCACTTCGCCCGGGCCGCGCAGTTCCAGGTCCTTCTCCGCGATGTAAAAGCCGTCGTTGCTTTCCCGTAGCGCCAGCAGGCGCTGCTGTCCGCTGCGGGACAATGGGGATTGGTACAGCAGCACACAGTGGCTGGCACCGCCGCCACGGCCGACGCGGCCGCGCAGTTGGTGCAGCTGTGCCAGCCCGAGGCGTTCGGGGTTTTCGATCACCATCAGACTGGCGTTGGGCACATCCACGCCCACTTCGATCACCGTGGTCGCTACCAGCAGGGCGATCTCGCCGCCCTTGAAGGCGTCCATCACCGAGGCTTTTTCTGCCGCTTTCATGCGCCCGTGCACCAGGCCGATCTGCAGCCCGGGCAGTGCCTCCCGCAGCAGTTCGGCGGTTGCCTCCGCCGCCTGCGCCTGCAGGGAATCACTCTCCTCGATCAGCGTGCACACCCAGTAGGCCTGCCGTCCGCTGGCGCAGGCGTGGGCAACCCGGGCGATCACCTGGTCACGCCGCTGGCTGTCGATGAGCACCGTGGTAACCGGCTCCCGGCCCGGGGGCAACTCATCGATCACCGAGAAATCGAGGTCGGCGTAGGCGACCATGGAGAGTGTGCGGGGGATCGGTGTCGCGGTCAGTACCAGCTGGTGCGGCCGGCCCTCGCTACCGGCTTTCTGGCTCAGGGCGAGGCGCTGGTGCACGCCGAACTTGTGTTGCTCGTCGACCATCACCAGCCCCAGCCGGTGAAACGCCACCGCCTCCTGAAACAGGGCATGCGTGCCAATCGCCAGGGCCGCCTCGCCCGTGGCGAGGCGCTCGGTCGCCACTTGTCGAGCCTTACCCTTGACCCGTCCACTCAGCCATTCGACCGTGATGCCGAGCGGTGCGAACCAGTGTTCGAAATTCAGCCGGTGTTGCTCGGCGAGGATCTCCGTGGGCGCCATCAGCGCCACCTGATAGCCATTGGCGATGGCCTGCAGTGCCGCATGGGCGGCCACCAGGGTTTTGCCCGAACCCACATCACCCTGCACCAGGCGCAGCATGGGCACCGGCCTCGCCAGATCAGCGGCAATCTCCGTCATCACCCGCTGCTGGGCGCCGGTGGGTGTAAACGGCAGGCTTTGCAGTAGCGCCTGCTGCAGCGGCTGGCCTCTGTCGACGTGCAAAGCGGGTGCCGGTGTGGCTTGCTGCCGCGCCCGCAAGCGCAGCAGCGACAGGTGATGGGCGACCAGCTCTTCCAGCGCCAGGCGCAGCTGGGCGGGATGGCGGCCCTCCAGCAGCGCGTCCAGGGGCGCATCCGGTGGGGGCGCATGCAGGTATTGCAGGGCCTGTACAAGGGTGAAAGCCTGGCCACTGTCTGCGGGCAGCAGGTCCCGGGGCTGTGCCCGTTGCAGAAAGCCCAGCGCCTGGCCGCACAGCTTGCGCCACTGGGCCTGTCCTATGCCCGTCGTGGTGGGATATACGGGGGTGAGCGTCTCTTCCCCGGTACTGCGTGACGCGCCACGGGCCTCACCCGTTTCCAGGGCCCGGTACTCCGGGTGGAATATCTCGAAGCCGTTGGCGCCTCGACGCACCTGGCCAAAGCAGCGCAGGCGCGTTCCCGGTTGCAGGCTGTTCTTCTGCGCCGCGCTGAAGTGGAAAAAGCGCAGGGTGAGCGTGCCGGTGCCGTCCTGGATGCGGGCCACGAGGCTGCGACGGCGGCCGAAAACGATATCCGCGAGACGCACTTCCCCTTCCACGGTGACTTCGCTACCGTCCTGCAGGCCCGCGATGGGCGTGATCCGTGTGCGGTCCTGGTAACGTAGCGGCAGGTGAAACAGCAGGTCCTCGACCTGGGTGATGCCGTAATCCGCCAGCTGTGCCGCCAGTCGCGGACCTACCCCGCGCAGCGCGGTTACCGGCACCGGTTCAAGTACCGTCACGGTCTGCTCCCGCGCCGGATTGAGAATGGCGGGCGCCGTGTGACGTGTATTCAGGGGTACAATGCAGACGGGAGTGGCCTGTAATCACTGCGCGGCGCCCATTCAGGTGAAAGCCCGGTAGTGTAACCAGTCAGGGAAGGCGAAATGAAGAACAAAAGTGTGCTGATTGTCGGCTGTGGTGACCTGGGTACCCGGGCGGGGCTGTCCCTGGCGAGCGCCGGCTGGGCGGTGACCGGCCTGCGCCGGGACATTGGGCAGTTGCCTGTGGCGTTCACAGGCCTCGCCGCGAACTACGCTGCCGCAAACGCCGACCTGTCGATGCTGCAGACACTGGCGCCGGATTTTGTGCTGCTCACCCTGAAACCTGCCGGCAGTGGCGAAGCAGGCTACAGGGCGGGCTTCAGCGACGCCGTGGGCGCTGTGTTGCGGGGGCTGGGCAGCCACCGCCCGGCGGGCATACTCATGGTCTCCAGCACGCGGGTCTACGCGGAAGCGGATGGCGGCTGGGTGGAGGATGACAGCCCTCTCGTGACGACCGATCCTGCCGCCGGGGCGATTATCGACGCCGAACAGCAGCTGTTTGATTCACTCCACCCAGCCTGCACAGTGCGCAGTGCCGGTATTTATGGCGACCCGGAGGGATTCCTGCTGCGACGTGTCGCGCGCGGTGAGCTGTGTGCAGCATCACCGGTTCGCTACAGCAACCGCATTCACCGGGAGGACGTGGCTGGCCTGCTGGCCTGGCTGTTGCAGCGCTGGGCACAGGGTATTGCGCCTGCCCCGCGCATCATTGCCGTGGACAACAATCCTGCGCCGCAGTACGAAGTGGAAACCTGGCTGGCCCGCGCGCTGGGCCTGGATACCTGGCAAACCGGCGCCTCAACGCCGCGCAGTGTGGCACACAAGCGCTGCCGCAACAGGGCGCTGACCGCGAGCGGCTACCGGCTGCGCTATCCCGACTACCGCAGCGGCTACAGCGCGGTGCTGCGGGCGCGGGTCTAGACGACCAGAATCGCCTCAACTTCAATGGCGACACCCTTGGGCAGACCGGCGACCTGGACACAGGCGCGCGCCGGAAACGGCGGCTGCAGAAACTCCGCCATGACCTCGTTGACCGCCGCAAAGTCCGCCATATCCGTCAGCGAGATGTTGATCTTCACCACACTGGCGAGACTGCCGCCCGCAGCCTCGGCCACCGCGGCGAGGTTGCTGAACACCTGCCGGGCCTGGGCCTGAATATCACCCGTGACCAGCTCCATGGTGCCCGGCACCAGCGGAATCTGACCCGACAGCCACACGGTGTTGCCCACTTTCACAGCCTGCGAATAGGGCCCGATGGCTTCGGGGGCGTCTGGGGTGGAGATAATGGCTCGATTGGTCAACGGTTTGCTCCGGGTTTCACGCGCCGTGCTGGCGCTTCGTTTTTCAGTCGGGACACGCGGCGCACAGAGTTTACCGTGCGCAGCCGTTTCATGATGTTGGCGAGATGCACGCGGTTGGTCACCTGCATCGCCAGATCCACGAAGGTGAACTGGTAGTCCTTGTCCTCGGTGGAGATTTTCTCGATATTCACCCCCATGCTGTTGATGCGGGTGGCGAGCACCGCGATCATGCCGCGGCGGTTTTCTACCTCGATGCGCAGCTCTGTCAGGTATTCACCCTGCACCTGGTCATCCCAGCGCAGGGCCACCAGACGCTCGCGGTTCTCCCGCATCTCCATCAGGTTCTTGCAGCGCTCACGGTGCACGACTACGCCCTTTTCAGAGCTCAGGTAGCCTTCGATGGGGTCGCCCGGGATGGGGTGGCAGCAGCGTGCATAGGTCACCATGAAGCCTTCGGTACCCCGAATCGCCACCGGTTGCAGCTTGCGTTCCGCAGACTCGGAGGGTTCCACAAATTCCCCGAGGATCTGCTGCGCGGTGATCGGCGGCAGGCGGTTGCCGCGGGCGATGTCCTCCAGCAGGTCGTCCAGCGCACTGTAGTCATTGTTGGCGAGGTAATCCTGCAGGCGATCTTCAGGCAGCTGTTCGAGAGTGCTGTCGAAGGCTTGCAGGGCCTTGTCGAGGAGACGCTTGCCCAGGGCCACCGAGTCTTCCCGCGTCTGGTGCTTGAGGAAGTGACGGATGTTGGTGCGTGCCTTGGCGGTCACCGCGTAGTTGAACCATGACGGGTTTGGACGGGCGCCCGGAGCGGTGAGGATTTCCACCGTCTGGCCGCTCTGCAGCGGCTCCGACAATGGCGCCAGACGCCGGTTGATGCGGCAGGCGACGCAGCTGTTGCCGACATCGGTGTGCACCGCGAAAGCGAAGTCCACCGCTGTGGCGCCGCGGGGCAGCTCGAGAATGCGTCCCTTTGGCGTGAACACGTAAATCTCGTCGGGGAACAGGTCGATCTTGACGCTCTCGATAAACTCCAGCGAGTTACCGGCGCGCTGCTGCATTTCAAGGAGGCCCTGTACCCACTCCCTGGCGCGGGCGTGGCTGCCGTTCGCGGAGTGGCTGTCGCTTTTGTACAGCCAGTGTGCCGCGATGCCGTTATTGGCCATTTCTTCCATTTCGCGCGTGCGAATCTGGATCTCGATGGGCACGCCGTGCATGCCCATCAACACGGTGTGCAGTGACTGGTAACCGTTGGCCTTGGGAATGGCAATGTAGTCGCTGAACTCGCCGGGGACCGGCTTGTACAGACTGTGTACCGAGCCCAGTACCCGGTAGCAGGTATCCACCGAGTCGACGATGATGCGAAACGCGTAGATGTCCATGATCTCCGAGAAGGACTTCTTCTTGGATTTCATCTTGCTGTAAATGCTGTAGAGGTGCTTCTCGCGGCCGATCACCTCGACATCGTGGCCTTCCTGCTCCAGTGTGGATTCAATCTGGTGGCGGATCTTGTCCACCAGTTCCTTGCGGTAGCCGCTGCTGGCGCGGATGGCGGCCTTGATGCGCGATGCGCGCATCGGGTAGAGGGCGCTGAAGCCGAGATCCTCGAATTCCATACGCACGGCATTCATGCCCAGGCGCATGGCGATGGGCGCGTAGATTTCCAGGGTCTCGCGGGCGATGCGCCGCGCCTTGTCTTGGGGCAGCACGCCCAGCGTGCGCATGTTGTGCAGTCGGTCGGCCAGTTTCACCAGAATGACGCGAATGTCCCGCGCCATGGCCAGCGCCATTTTCTGGAAGTTTTCTGCCTGCTTTTCAGCCAGCGAACCGAATTCCATCTGGGTGAGCTTGCTCACGCCATCGACCAGTTCGGCGACGGCGGGGCCGAACTGGCTGCCGATGGAATCCTTTTCGATGCCGGTGTCTTCGATGACATCGTGCAGCATGGCGGCCATCAGGCTCTGGTGGTCCATGTGCATGTCGGCGAGGATACCGGCCACGGCCAGTGGGTGCGTGACGTAGGGCTCGCCGGTGCGGCGGACCTGGCCGAAGTGCGCCTGTTCTGCAAAGTAGTAGGCGCGGCGCACCTGTTGCGCCTGCGCAGGATTCAGGTAGCTGCGCAGGGTGGAGTCGAGGGCGTCTATGGTCTGCATGTTCTGTTACCTGCTTACCACGGCAGCCCTGAGCCGTTAGAGCGGCTCGTGGGCCCCCATGACCTCGGCCAGCTCCTCTTCCGCATCGCGCTCTTCTTCGCGGGTGAGGATGGAGGAGTTGATCAGGCCTTCAGCGATTTCGCGCAGCGCGATCACCGTGGGCTTGTCCGATTCTTCCTCGACCAGGGGATCCTTGCCGCCGGTGGCGATCTGGCGGGCGCGTTTGCTGGCGACCATGACCAGTTCAAAGCGGTTGTCGACGTTTTCAAGGCAGTCTTCTACGGTTACGCGTGCCATGTGCGGGTGATTCCTGTCAGGGTTAACGAACCCTCAATTATACCCGGATCCGGCCCCTTAGTGTATAGCGCGTCCGCTGTGTGAATAATACGCCCGGCGCGCGCTTCAGGGCTTCAACAGATCCTGCAGCAGACCACTGAGTACCTGTTGCTGGCGCGCGGTCTGCAGGCGTTGACCAATCACGATCGCCTCCAGCTCCATCAGTGCCACCTCGAAGTCGTTGTTGACCACGAGGTAGTCTGACTGCACGTAGTGCGACATCTCCTCCACAGCCTCTGCGAGGCGGCTGGCAATCACCGCGGGATCGTCCTGGCCGCGGCCCGTGAGACGCTGCTCCAGAGCCTCGCGCGAGGGCGGCAGGATGAAGATGCCGCAGGTGTCGGGCAGCAGCCGTTTCACCTGGGCGGCGCCCTGCCAGTCGATTTCGAGAATAACGTCGGTACCGGCGGCCAGCTGCGCCTCAACCCAGGCCTGGGAGGTGCCATAGAGGTTGCCGAAAACCCGGGCGTGTTCAAGAAAGGCCGCTTGCTCCAGCATGCCAATGAAGGTGGCTTCATCGACAAAATGATAGTTCACCCCATCCTGCTCACCCGGGCGCTGCGGTCGGGTGGTATGGGATACCGAGACTTGCAGCGACGGGCGGCGCTCCAGCAGGGCATTGACCAGACTGGTCTTGCCGGCGCCGCTGGGCGCGGAGACGGTATACAGGGTTCCGGTGGCGTTCATGGGCGGCAGCTGTCCTTGTGGCGTCGTGCAGTCTCAGCAGCATTTTACACATTGCGAAGTGCAAGTGGGGGCGTTTCCCGCAGCGGACTCTCAGGGAACAGGTCCGTCGCAGGGTCAGGCTTCGTCCGGCACGCTGAAGAACGTCTGGTAGCGCTGGTACAGCTGCCGCTGAGCATCGGTCACGCTGTACTCATGCCGCCCGAACTTGCCCTGGGGCTTGCGTGACAGATAAGCCTGCATGGCGTTGCGCCCGGCCGCGTCGAGTGGCATGCCCAGCGCCTGGAAAAGGTTCGCCAGCGCGGGCAGTGGCTCCTGTATCAGGTCGTGATACAGGAAACTGTGCAGCTGGCCGTTGGGCAGCAGGCCGCTCTGCAGCAGGTCAATTACGGCGTTGAGCCGCGCGGCGCCTGCCTCGGGCGTCATCAGGCTCTCGAAGGCGCGGGCGTCAAAGGCCTTGCTGCTGCGCATCCAGTACAGGGTGCCCAGCAGGTTGGTGACGGAAGCCTGCGCTACAATCGGATCGCGGTGGGTAATGACCACCCGTGCATCCGGGAACACCTGAAACAGCACGGACAGGTTGCCGAGGTGCGAGGGTGCCTTGAGCAGCCAGTGCTGGCGCGGGTTTTTCCACTGCAACACTTTCAGCATGCGCTTGTAGTAGCGGTAGGCCGGTGCCAGATCCTGCTGGTAATACCAGTCGTTGTAGCGTGGTATCTGGTACTGCCCCGGCAGATTCTCGCTGCGGAATGTGCAGCTCATGGCGACGATGCATTCGTTGGGTATCTCCGCGCCCATTTCGTGCATGGTGGCGTAGCTGGGGACTACGCGTTTCCACTGCGTCACCAGGTGTTCGCAGCGCGCTATCCGCGGGTCATTGTGGTAATGCGCGGCCTCCGGCGGGGGGTAGGGAAACATCATTTCCCAGTTGCGCGGGGAGCCAAACCGCATGTCCTGCGCCAGCAGCTCAAAGAGTATGGACGTGCCCGAGCGCGGCAGGCCGGTGATGACGACCGGCTGGTCAATCACTTCATCCTCGATTTCCGGGTGTTGTGCGTAAGCCGCTTCGATGCCCAGTCGCGCCTCCAGCCAGCGGAGGATATCGGAGCGGGTCATCAGCCTGCCGAGCAGGTGCAGGTCCGCTTCCTCCTCCAGTGCCTGCAGGAAGACGTGAAAACCCTCCAGCCAGTCATCACTGCCAAAATCAGCGAAGCCGGTATTGCGTCGAGCGGTGTCCATCAGCTCCTCGGCGCGCAGAGGCACCAGGCTGCGGATGTCCATGTGCTGCCCTTCGTCAATGACGCGCTGCACCCATTCAGGGCGGGCCGGCGGTGTCCATTCACTCATCTGTTTTCTCCCGGCGATGCTGCCTGACGGTGTCAGGGCATGTAGGCGCCGCCACTGACCGAAATCAACTGCCCTGTGACATAGCCCGAACGATCCGATGCGAGGAACAGCGCCATCCAGGCGATATCCTCGGGGCGCCCCAGTTTGGGGATGGGCAGGCCGCTCATGTTATAGAGGGTGCCCTCCTGCAATGCCTTTTCCATCGCATCGGGCTTGCCCATGGTCTCGAAACCAAAGCGGTTCCAGAAACTGCCCTCACCCACGTCATCGGCTTCGTACGGTACGATCCAGCCCGGACAGATATTGTTGACGCGTATCCCCTTGCCGGCCCATTCCCAGGCAAGGCCCTTGGAGAAGCTGTTGACGAAGCCTTTCACACCGCCGTAGTGCACAACATTGGCCGCAGCTTCACCCAGGAGGGAGGAATTGGAAGAAATGTTGATGATGCTGCCGGTCTTGCGTGACAGCATATCCTGCGCGACCGCCTGGCAGCAGTTCACCACGCCGTCGATATTCAGCGCAATTTCCCAGCGGCGCGCGTCGGCATCGAGCTCCTCGAGATTGGCGGGATGAGCGACTCCGCCCGCATTGTTGACCAGCACATCGACCGGCCCGAAAACCTCATTGGCACGCGCCACCATTGCGTCGACGCTGGCGCGGTCGGTGACGTCGGTGGCAACTGCCAGTACCTTGCCCGGCAGGCCAAGCTTCGCCGCCTCTGCGGCGAGTTTTTCGCCGGTGGCGACATCACGCGATGCGCTGACGACATTCAGACCCTCGCGGGCAAATTCCAGCACCAGGCCGCGCCCGATGCCACCGCTGCCGCCGGTGATGATGGCGGTCTTGCCTTGCAACTCCAGATCCATGATCTTGTCCTCTCGTTAATCATGATTGTGGTCTGTGACTCAAACCCCGAAACGCTGGATCACACCGCGGCGACGTGCGGCGATCTGGGCAGCCCGGCCCGCGGCATCCACGCGCCGGACGTCGGCCGGCAGCAGGGCGTCGAGCTCACTCAGCTTCACCTGCTGGGCCTGCGGCGTTGGGTAGTGGTCGGCCTGCATCCAGCGCACTGTGAGGTAACCCTCGTTGAAGCCGGCGGGGTCCAGCCAGTTGGCGTGACCGGTATCGACGTGAGCGATGACGAGAATCAGCTCGCCGTCATCCTGTAATTGCGCGTAGTGGCAGTTGGTGTTGCTGAGCACGCTGCGATAATCCATGGAGCACCACCAGTAGTTGCCGAACTCCACCGCCCAGTAGTGCGCCCTGGGCGGCTTCACGCGGACAACCAGCGCCTCGTCTGCCGGCAGTTGCCAGTAGGCGATCAAGGGTTCGCCGCCGGGGGTTGCGTCGATTGCGTTATCGTCGAGCTGGCGATAGGACAAAAAGGTGTTGGGGCGCGCTTTCCAGCGCTCGATCATGTCGGCCCAGTAGGCCAGGGAATCGCCTACCCACTGCGACACCGCGGCCAGGCCCCGTTCCAGCCGCGCGGTATCCATCACCGGCGCGGGTGCGGGCGCTCCGCTGATACGGTCGATGCTGGCGTGCATTGGCCGCTCGTTCTCCCAGTCCGCGAAGAATTGACGGAAGGTAACGCGGAACGTGTTGGGGGAGGTTTGCAGCCAGTTGCCCGGGTGTGGGTCGGGGCTGCAGATCAGTTCGAAGCTGCCGTCCTCGGCAACCTCCAGATCCTGGCCGAACAGCGTGTGTACAGCGGCTCCGCCCCAGGGGGTATTGCCGTGCTCTACCGCGGTGACCGCAAAATAGCGCGCGCTGCCGCGGTTGCCGTGAATCCGGTAGGTGTCGGTGCCGTTTATCGGGCCACCGACATACACGGCGTCGGGGTTGTCACCACCCTGCTTGCGAATGGGATCGAAGTAATGCAGGAGCTCCGGATGCAGTGGGTCGTCATTCTCCAGGAAGAACTGCATGCCCAGGCCAATATTCTGCGCCAGACAGCGAAAGCCTGCGGCGCGACTCAAATCGCCGCTGGGCACACCCTCGCTGAACGGTAGCCGCCCAGCGGATTTCAGCTGGTCGCAAAATTGATCCCAGGCACGGGTGAGTCTCTGATCTTCGCTGCGTCGATTCTCGTTGCTCATGCGATGTCCTCCCGGGTCAGGTTGTGCAAGGTGCGTTCTATGAGTTCGCGGAGGTGACGCGCCGAGTAATAACGGGAGTCCAGCAAGGCACCGCAGCAGGCCCCGGCCATAAACACCGTGAGATCTCCGGCGATCCGCGCCAGATCCGCCCCGGCATGAATTTCACCGCTCTCCAGCGCTGTTTCCAGGTCGCCATGATAGCGTTTGCGGGTCAGCGCCAGACGCTTCTGTTGCTCGCGCCGGTGCTGCGGTTCGATCGCTGCAACACTCCAGAAACACAGACGGATTTTCCACTCCTCGCGGGACTCCGTGTTCAGTGGCAAAACGGCGTTGAGACGTGCGCGCAGGGCATCCAGGCCGGTGCGCCCTGTGGTAAGCCGCTGTTCGCGGCGCATGTAACGGGCGTTCATCTGTTCCAGCGCTGCCGCGATGACGGCGTCCTTGTCGGCAAAGTAGTGTTCAACAATGCCTTTGGACACCCCCGAGGACTGTGCAATGGCGCGCATTGTGGTGCCTTGCAGGCCCTGCTCTGCGATACAGCGCGCGGCGGCTGAGGCAATCATGGCTCTGCGTTGTTCATGGTCGACTTTCTTGGGCATGGACGTTGTTTTTCCTCAGTGCTGTGGAGTTTGCGCCACTTCGCCGCTTTATGCAAGCCAGCTGGCCCATAAAAATAATCTCGATTCGGCGCAGGGTACTAATACATACGCAGGAGTTACTGCACGTTTTTTTTCTATACGCTCGGCGATAATAGCAATTTTTGACGTGCTGCATTCCAGCACGGACAGGCCAGCTTGCGATTTACTCAGGGAGACTGTTGTGACACAGAGTAAAGATATGTCCTCCGCGGAGACCCGCGGCGCGCGCGATGTATTGCCTCGCTTGAGGCCGGTGACGGCGGATGCGCTCCAGGAAAGGGCCAGGCAGCTGCGCCTCGACATACTGGACGTCATCAGTCACGCCCCGATGGGCCATTATTCCAGCAGCCTGTCCTGTGCGGAGATACTGGTCACTCTCTATCACCATGTGCTGCGCTTGCGCAGGGGAGAGCCGGGTTGGGACGACCGCGATCGTTTTCTGCTTGGCAAAGGCCATGTGGCCGTCGCGCTGTGGCCGCTGTTTGCCGAACTGGAGTTCTTTCCGCAGACATGGTTGCGAACCTTCGGTCAATTGGACAGCAAGCTCACGGATCATCCCGATATGCACCGTGCACCCGGCGTCGACTTCAGTTCGGGGTCGCTGGGCCACAACCTCTCCGTGGGTCTGGGCATGGCACTGGCCGCGCGGCGCCGCGGGAAGGACCACCGTATCTACGTGCTGTTGGGTGATGGCGAGATTCACGAAGGCCAGGTGTGGGAAGCGGCCATGGCCGCGGCACACTACAAGGTCGGGAACCTGGTGGCAATCGTGGATGCCAATGGCTCCTGTGCCGACGGCCCCACCGAGTCTGTTATGGGCATCGAGCCCCTGGCGGAGCGCTTTTCCAGCTTTGGCTGGCACAGCATTGAAGTGGACGGACACGATTCCGGGCCCTTGATGCAGGCCTTCGAGGGAGCGATGCGCGTTACTGACCAACCGGTATGTGTTGTGGCCCGCACGCTGAAAGGCAAGGGAATTTCGTTTATGGAGGCGTCTCCGCGCGAATGGCACCTCGGGGCCCTGAACGGCGCGGATCTGGAGCAGGCTCGGCGCGAAATCAGGGAGGCAAGACAATGAGCACCATGAGTGATCCTTTCAGCTTCAATGCCGGTGCGGTGGAAAGCAGCTACGTCGGCAATCTGGGTGAGGCGTTTCGTCGCTACGGGGAGCAGAACGAGGACGTGCTGCTGATTTCGCCAGATCTTGGTGCCGGCCCGGTTACCGGCGCCTTTGTTCAGCAGTTTCCGGAGCGCTTTATCGACGCCGGCATTGCGGAATGCAATGCCATGTCCATGGCGGCGGGTATGGCGACCTATGGTTATAAGGTGTTTGTCCTGCAAATGGGTGCCTTTGGCGCGCTGAAGTGCGCCGAGCAAATCCGTACCGACCTTGCGTTCTCTCAAGTTCCGGTGCGCATTCTGTCGGCCTGGAGTGGCCTTGCCATGGGCTTTTTCGGCACCACACATCACGCAGTGGAGGACATCGCGATTACCCGGGCCATTCCCGGCCTCACGGTGCTCGCGCCAGCCGACGACAACGCCGCGACAGCAATGCTGTCGGCGTCCGAGCAGGTACCGGGCCCGGTGTTCATCAGGCTGACCGACGCCAATATACATCCGGTGTATGACGCCCCCCCGGAGATTACGGTGGGACGCTTTGGGCGCTTGCGCGACGGTGTTGACGGAACAATCGTAGGCACCGGTCTGGGCGCGCAGCTGGCTGCCGGTGCCGCGGCGCTCCTCGCCCAGGAGGGCCTGTCGATTCGCGTACTGGACGCCTACAGTTTGAAACCCCTCGATGAGGCGGCGATTGTGGAGGCCGCGCGTGCGACCGGTGCGATTCTGACCGTGGAAGAACACCTGGTCACCGGCGGCTTGGGCAGTGCGGTGGGCGAGGTGCTGGCCCGCAACGGACTGGCGGTGGCGTTCGCCATTCACGGCCTGCCGGATGAGACGCTTACGGTGGGCATGCCGGAACAGCTGTACGCACACTATGGGCTCACGATTGAGGAAACAGCTCAACGCATGCGTTCCCTGGTGAGCGGCAAGCGCTAGCTGCGCCCCGCGCCAGCGTCAGTTGAATCGCGGCGAATTCGTGCGCGCCGAGACGCCGCCGTCGACACAGAGCAGAGCGCCGTTGATGTAGTCGGCCTGCCTCGAGGCGAGGAAGCAGATTGCGTTGGCGATCTCTTCCGGTTCGCCGAGGCGCCCGGGAACCGTTTGCGCGGCCCATGCCTCGACCCCGCCCGGGGACTGCTCCGCTGCGGCAACCATCGGCGGCGTCGCGATGGGGCCCGGCAGAATCACGTTACAACGGATGCCGGCGCGCGCGTTCTCCACTGCCGTGGTGCGGGTGAGATTTACCAGCGCGGCCTTCGCCGCACCGTAAGCTCCCAGACCCTCCTCGCCGGCCAGCGCGGCGCCGGAGGCGATGTTGATAATCGCCCCGCGCTGCGGGCCCGGGTTGTGGCGCATAACGGATACGGCGCTGCGAACACCGTAGAAGGCGCCATCCAGCGTGACGCGGAAGACGCTCTCCCAATCCTCGTTGCTGCAGTCCACAACCGGGCCAAACAGCGACCGGGCGGCATTGTTGACCCAGATATGCAGCCCTCCACCCGCTTCGACCGCAAGTGTGGCGAGACGCTCCGCGGTGGCTGAATCGCCGATGTCACCCGTCAGAATGACTGACCGGTCGGGCGTGTTCAGCGTGGCGCGTGTCGCTGCCGCCTGTTCTTCACTCACATCATTGAGTACCAGCCAGCAGCCCTCACGGCTGAGCCGCTGCGCGGTGGCGCGACCGATGCCGCTGCCCGCGCCGGTGATCACGGCCACCTTGCCCTGTAGATCCTGATACATGGGTTGTCTCCTGTTTGTTGTAGAACGGCAGCCGACAAGGGTGTGCCCTGGGCGGGGAAAAGACATCATGCATATTCATGAGCGGCATGGCTGGATGCGGCCCCGCATCGGGCATCCACCCCGGACCCGCCCTTTACAAGCCATAGATCGCGCGGATCACATGACTCACCAGGGATGACTGTTGCGTCACACCGACCTTGCGGAAGCTCGCATACAGATGCGTTCTCGCGGTGTTTTTGCTGATGCCTGTATCACTGGCAAAGCCCTCCAGCGTACCGCCGTTGGCCAGCGCGATGACCAGTCGTGCTTCCTGCGGTGTGAGCCCGAATGCGTCCATCACCAGTGGCGTTTGATCGATCTGGCGCAGCTCGGGGTCTGTCATGTACAGCGCCGCGTGCTGAATATCATCCAGGCTGTCCTCTTGCGCCAGCCGGCGCAGGGTGAGGAACAGCGGCGACCGACCCGTTTCCCGCTCCACCGGTATTACGTGCGGCACGGCCTGCGTGCTGTCGGTGAGCAGCTGCGCTACGGCCTGTTGCAGTTGCTGGTGCTCCCGGTGGTGCATGACGCGCAGCTTGCCGGCCACCCGCGCAATGCTGGTGTTGTCCTTCAGTAGTTGCTCGGCAACGCTGTTCATGTGAACGATACGGAGCCCGGCATCAAGCATGACGGTTCCCAGTGCCAGGCTGGTAAAAGCCTGTTCATGCAGCGTGTGTTCGCGGGCGAGGCTGCGGCCGTTCTCCAGCCAGACCGCAAGTTCACGGAACTGTGGTTTGAGAAGCTCCAGAATGTCGCGCTCCCGCGCCCCGAAGTCCGGTGCGCCGTGTCCACGAATCAGGCGAACGAACAGTGCCACCTGGCCGCTGCGCTGGATATCGAAGCCGACGATCTGCTCCTGGTCAAAGGGTTTCATGAAGGCGTTGTAGTACACGGTCCGGCGCAGCTGCGACCGGGGGATCAGGTCATCCAGTGCGACGGTGTCTCCGTCCGGCAGGTCGACCAGTGGCGCCAGCGCGGAATAGTTGTTGGCGAAGTTCATGAGATCCTGCGGTGAATAGTTCGCTCCACCCACGTACGCAATCCCGGCATCCCCCGGCGTTGGCAGCCGGAGTCCGATCACTGTCAGGCAGGGCTGACACAGTGCGCGCAGCTCGCTCAGGAAGTCCTGCCACGGCTCGGCCTGAAAGCGGCCGCGATAGAGCGCCGCGACCAGCGACGCGTATTGCCCCAAGGACAGTGCCCGTTCGCCAGCAGGCGCTTGTGTGTGATCGGGTACATGCGGCATCAGGGGTAGCCTGCAGTCAACAGCGTTGAAATGGTCGCCTGCCGCAGCGGCGTCGCACGCGGCAATTGATGTTCGGGATGCTAGCAGAAAATACGCCCGCAGGTTCAATCCGCACACGGTACTCATGCCGGCACTCCTGCAAATGCATGAGGTGGACAAAACGGCTAATTCGCTACTGTGCTGACTGCTGCCGAGGAACGTACCCGAAGGATCATGATGTGATGCGCAAAGCCATTCTAAGGACTCTGAGCCTGCTGTTATTCGCAGCGGGCTGCTGGCTTGTCGTTGGGGGCATACGCCTGGGCAGTCTTGGTGGGTCGTGGTTTTACATGCTCTGGGGCGCAGTAAATCTTGCGGTGGCGCTGCTGGTCTGGCGCGGTAACCCACTGGGATTCTGGCTGTACATGGCCGCCACCCTGGCAACGCTGGTTTGGGCTCTTGCGGAAACCGGGCTTGCTTTCTGGTTGTTGCTGCCACGCATGAGCTTCCCCCTCGCTATGGCCGGACTCCTGCTGCTGGCATTCTGGGGCATAGCCCACCGGGATGCGCACGCGGGCTTCCGTCTCGGCGTCAGGGCGGGGATCCTGCCGTTTGCATTCCTGATCGCGGTGCTGGGTGCCGCCTTCCTGACCAGTGACGCCCCGGGACCCTCCACGACAAGCGCGTCGGCTCCGGAGGAAATCGGAGACGCTGTGGATGATGCCGGCGAGTGGCGCGATTATGGTCGCAACAAGGCCGGTACGCGCTATGTGCCCGCTGCGGGTATCACACGCGCCAACGTGGCGCAGCTGGAGGTCGCCTGGAGCTATCGCAGCGGTGATCTTCCCGCGGCGTATCCCGAGGCGCAAAATGCCTACAGTTTTCAGGCAACGCCGTTGAAAGTGCATGACAGCCTGTATTTCTGCTCGCCGCGTAATATCGTGATCGCGCTCGAGGCGGAAACCGGGGCAGAGCGTTGGCGGTACGATCCCGGCATTGATACCAGCGGCATTTACATGCTTGCCTGTCGCGGCGTCGCCTACTACGAGAGCGAAGGCGACGTGTGCCCACGGCGTATTCTCATGGCCACGCTGGACGCCCGCCTGATAGCGCTGAACGCCGATACCGGTGCACCCTGCACAGACTTCGGTGAGGGCGGTGAAATCTCACTCCTCGAGGGACTGGGAGAGGTAAAGCCCGGCTATTATCTGGTGACCTCGCCGCCCGCTGTGGTAAACGGCGTGGCAGTGGTTGGCGGATTTGTGCTGGACAACATGTCTGTGGACGAGCCGCCCGGGGTGGTGCGCGGCTACGCCGCGACCAGTGGTCGCCAGCTGTGGACGTGGGATGCCGGTCGCCCTGCAGAAGTCGGGCCCTGGCGGCCAGGTGACGACTACACACGCGGCTCCCCCAACGCCTGGAGCCTGTTCAGTGCCGACGAGGCCCTGGGGCTGGTGTATGTTCCAACGGGCAATGCCACCCCCGATTATTTTGGCGGCCTACGCAGTGCGGCACAGGAGCGTTACTCGAGTTCGGTCGTCGCGCTGGAGGCCACGACAGGAACACTGCGCTGGGCTTTTCAAACCGTGCACCATGACCTGTGGGACTACGACGTCGCCTCCCAGCCGGTGCTCGTCGACCTGCCGATCGCCGGCGAGCGCGTTCCCGCCCTGATCCAGCCGACCAAGCAGGGCGATATATTTCTGCTCGACCGCCGTGACGGAACGCCGCTGGCAGCGGTGCAGGAGCAGCCGGTTCCACAGGGCAAGGTGCCCGGTGAGCGCTATTCCCCTACGCAACCAGCGTCGCTGGGCATGCCCAGCCTGACGCCGCCACCGATGACGGAAAAAGACATGTGGGGCGTTTCGATGCTGGACCAGCTCTGGTGCCGCATCGCCTTTCGCCAGTTGCGCTACGAGGGCAAGTTCACACCCCCGGGCCTGGATCGCAGCCTCTCCTGGCCCGGCAACAATGGGGTCATGAACTGGGGCAGCGTGTCTGTCGATGAGTCACGGCACCTGATGGCGGTCAGTTCTTCATATATGCCCCTGTTGTTGCAACTCGTGAGCCGGGAGGATGCGCCGGCGGGTGAGCACATCAGTTTCGACGCAAACGGCGTGCCTGTTTCTCCCCAACTGGGTACACCTTTTGCCGTGCGCACGGAACGGCCTTTCCTGTCGCCCCTGGGGCTGCCCTGTAACGCACCGCCCTGGGGCAGGCTCGCCGTGATCGACCTGCAAGACCGCAAGCTGCTCTGGCAGCGCCCGCTGGGCACGACCCGTGACCACGCGCCCCTGGGTATTCCGTTGCCCGGGGCGTTTGCGCAGGGTGGTTCCATCATAACGGCGGGAGGACTGATTTTTATCGCCGCGGCGCAGGATGATTACCTGCGTGCTTTCGATGTGGACACCGGTGAGGAGCTCTGGCGACATCGCCTTCCGGCGGGTGGGCAGGCTACGCCGATGAGTTTTGTGTCAAGGCAAACCGGCAGGCAGTATGTCGTGATAGCCGCCGGTGGGCATGCCTACTTGCAGACCACGCTGGGCGATTATGTCGTTGCCTTCAGTCTGCCCGAACGAGAGGGCGCGACGCACCGGCCCTGAATGGCCGGTGCGCCAGACGGCTTCAGCGGTCGAAATCAACCCTGGTATTGATGTCCGGATTGCGTTGTTGCGCAATCTCCGCTGTTCGGGCCTCCAGCATGGGCATGAATGCCGTATCGGGTATGAGCCAGAACAGGCCGTCCTCAATGCCCCGAAAAACCTGCGCTGCAAATTCATCGGGGCTCGGCCCCATGGCGACGTTGTTGGCCACAACATCGTGGAATGCCTGCTCTGCTGCGCCAAGTTTCACCTGCTGATCAGCGGGCCGCAGGCGATCGGAGTGCCATATCCTGGTGGCAACCTCGGCAGGACACAGCACGGAGGCGGTGACGTCACCGGGCTCCTGGGCCAGTTCCTTGTAGAGACTCTCGGTCAACACTGCGACGGCATGCTTGGTGGTCTGGTACGGACTCATGAAAGTGCCGCCGCCCAGCAGTCCACCAATCGATGCCGTGTTGATGATTCTGGCCGCCTCCCCCTGTTGCAGCATTCTGGGCACAAAATGATGCAGGCCGTGCACAACGCCCATCAGGTTGACGTCGATTATCCAGCGCCAGTCCCGCAGTGGACGCTCCCAACACTTGCCGTCGACCAACACCCCTGCGTTATTGAATAACAGGTTCACTTTCCCGTATTTTGAATACACCCATTCGGCAAAATTCGCCACGGCATCGGGATCCGTGACATCCAGCGCACGCGTCGTCAGTTGCCCGCTGTTTTCGCCGGCGCTGTCTGTCAGTTCCTGCAGGCCCTTTGTGTCAACGTCAGCGCCGACCACCCGCATGCCTTGCCGCAAGGCTTGCCGCGCGAGCCCGGCGCCAATGCCACTGCCGGCGCCGGTGATAACGCAAACGCGACTCTCTGAACGATTCATATGGATTCCCCTGTGCTCGATTCTCTCGGTGTTATTGCATGGTTTTGCGACGGAAGTTTTACGCAGCAGTTTGCGCACGCAATATAGCACCGAGAGCGTGCTCGTTGTCTGCGTAAATTAAAAATATGAGGCAGAAAAGCATAAAGAATACTGCATGTATCACGAGGCTTTCTTCATACGAACGTATTATTTTCATGCTTGATATTCCGGGATTTCAAAAATAATTCTGCCTCGAAAAATAAGCCGTAATCCAGACGCAACAAAGCTTGACCATAAGCCAACTGTCCTATAATAATCTTTCAAGGCCGCGATAATCACCCCGTATCCAATAGCCGGTTTTCTCCTCGGGGAGACTCCGCCAGTCGATCGGGGCGAAAGGTGAAACGTGTGGATATATTCCGGTACTTTCATCGCGAGATTCGAAAAAGCAAATACCAATAAACAAGGGAAATGTTATGCGCAAGTCACTATATGAACGTAAATCAATTTCGCTTGCAGTGGCGCTCATAGTCAGCTCCGGGTACGCAGGATTGTCCAGCGCACAGTCGGATGCTGCGCTGGAGGAAATCGTTGTCACGGCGCAAAAGCGTGCAGAAAACATTCAGGAAACACCCATTTCAATTACCGCGTTGAGCGGCAGTGCGATTGAAAAAAGGGGGATCACGAATTCCGGCGATTTGATGGGGGAGATACCGGGCGTCGCCGGCTTCGAGGCACCGGGCTCACGTGGTACCACGGGCCTCACTATCCGCGGCATGGCCAGCGGTGGCCCCAACAACCTTTCACTGGACCCCGCGATAGGCATTTACCTGGATGGTGTTTTCATCGGCAAGAATGTCGGCTCGGCCCTGGACGTCGCGGAGCTTGAGCGTATCGAGGTACTGCGCGGGCCCCAGGGCACCCTGTACGGTCGCAACTCGACTGGTGGCGCGGTGAACTTCATATCCCGAAAGCCCACCGGGGAATTTGGCCTGCGCGCTACCGGCGCGGTGGGTAATTATGACTACCGCAGCCTGAAACTGAATGTTGATTTGCCGGCAATCGGTGAGGTGGGGAGTGGACTGGGCCAGATCGCCTTCAGTGTGGGCTATCAAACGCGCCTGCGCGACGGTTTTCAGGAGAATGACAGCCCGGGAGGTGCCGACTTCAACGACCTGGATCGCCAGGCCTGGCGGTTGGCCGCGAAGTGGGATCTGACAGAGCATTTTTCTGCCGACTATATTTACGACCACAGCGCACTGGATGAGTCCAACGCGCTGGAACAGGTTGTTGGGTTCAACCCCGTCGATGCGGCGGGGCTCGTTGACCGTGTTTCGGCACTGCAGGGCATTCTGCTCGGGGCGCGCGCCTGGGCGGCGACACCCGGCACGGATCCGCGCATCAGCGAGCGCTGGATCCCTTCCCTGGAACAGACCATAGCCTCTTATCAAGGCGCGCTTGCCCAGGGGCCCGGGCGTCAGAATCGCGGCTTTGCCGACTTCTCTCCGTTTACCGATACCGAGACTGACGGGCATGCATTGACCTTGACCTGGAATATCGGTGATCTGTCGCTGAAGTCCATCACCGCCTACCGCGAGATGGAGTCCTACGTGTTTGGCGACATCGAGAATATCGATAGCCGCCTCGACGGCAATGGCGCAGGCGCCTACAACGATCTGCTGCACCTCACCCTGGGGGGGCTGTACGGTGCGACGGGAGGTTTCGACCCCGGCATACCGCAGCTCCCCTTTGACGCCATCTGGGCGGGCGTCGATGATATTGGCGCCTTCCACACCAAACAGGATACAGACAACTTTTACGACCAGTTTTCCCAGGAATTCCAGCTGGTGGGGTCGTCAGAGTCTCTTGATTATGTTCTGGGTCTCTACTATTTCGAAGATGACGCGAAATACAGTCGACGGGCCATTTTTGTCGCGCCGCTCTCGGGCGCGCCAACCCAGAATTATGCATTGAGCACCGAGGCCACCGCCGTTTACGGGCAAGTGACCTGGCAGCCCGGCTGGCTGGATAACCGCGTGTCCCTGACCCTGGGTCTGCGCTATACGGAAGAGGACAAGGACATTGTTTGGGACTACCTCGCCTACTCCACGCCATTCGCCGGTGAGCTGCCGCGGCAGACCCTTGCGAATGCCGAGCGCTTCGACAATGTCAGTGGCAATTTCACCGCGGCTTTCCAGGCAACGCCGGACATCAACACCTTCCTGCGTTATGCCACGGGCTATCGGAGCGGCGGCTTCAACGGTGAGCAGATTGCCACACCGGCGTTCAACGAGGAAACCGTGGAGCAGTGGGAAATCGGCGTGAAAAGCGACTGGTGGGACGGACGTCTGCGCCTCAACGGCTCGCTGTACACCTACGTCTGGGAGGACATTCAACTGGCGAACACCGACTCCAGCGATGGATCCGCCACCACCCGTATCATCAACGCGGGTGAAGCCGACCGCTGGGGGGCGGAGCTTGAAATGCTGGTGGCACCACTGGACAGGCTTGTGCTCGGTGTCAGCTATGCCTATATTCATGGCGACTTTGACAAGTTTCCGGACGTCTGCGGCACCGCCGTCCCGCAAACCTGCATCGATGGCGTGAGCTCCGCAGTGCGACCTTATTCACCCAGTAACCAGTTAAGCCTTACGGCAGACTACACCTTTGCCGAAACCGCGCTCGGCGATGTCACGGGTTTCCTGCGAGTGAACTGGCAGGATGAATGGTATGAAAACGCGCTGTGGAATGGTGTCGTGGATGGACAGCCCGTAGCGTACCCCTCCGCAGTCATGGATGAACGAACCGTGGTTGGCGCCCGGGTCAGTCTTGAAAACATACAGGTGGGTGACGCGATGATGCGTGTCACGCTGTTTGGCGATAATCTGACGGACGATGATTATCCGGTCTATGCCATCAACTTTGGTGCCCTGGGTTTGATTACTGAACAGTACGGCGCACCGCGGACCTGGGGTCTGGAGTTGTCGTACGATTACTGATGTGGCAAGTGCGCTGGCGCGCCCGAAAAAGGCATGACTCGACGAGGAACGGCCATGAAACGACGCAGCTTTATCACCGGCGGCAGTGCGTTGCTGGCCGGTTCCGGCCTTGGTGTCGCAGCGGCAGCTCCCGACGCAGTCGGGCCGGGCTTCGACCGCGAATTCGACCTTGTCGTCGTGGGTTCCGGTACCGGTCTGGCGGCTGCACTGATCGCGGCGAGTGAGGGCCTGAGCGTGCTGGTGCTGGAGAAGGCCGGCGTCATCGGCGGTACCACACTGGTGTCGGGTGGTGTGCTCTGGGTACCGGTGAATCGCGTCATGCAGCGCGAGGGCCTGGACGATAACCGCGACGATGCAAAACGCTATCTCACCCGGCTCTCCCGCGGGCAGGCCAGTGCAGAGATTATCGATGCGTTTATCGACAATGGCGCCGACATGCTGGAGGCTGTAGAGCGCCACAGTCCGATCCGATGGCGGGTTTCACGATTCATGGGGCGCATGCCGGACTATCATGCCGAGTGGCCGGGAGCGATGACTCATGGGCGGTCGGTGGAAACGGCGGTGGAGGCCGCCGGCGCCCTGGGCGGGCACCTGATATCCCTGCTTTATGAAGGATGCCTGGCGGCAGGTGTCGAGTTCTGGACCGAGGCGCCGGCGCAGCGCCTCATCACCACTGAATTATCGGGCAGTCGCCGGGTGTCCGGTATTCAGGTGCGCCGGGGGACGGTCACGCAAAACGTGCGCGCCCACCGCGGTGTAATTCTTGCTACAGGCGGTTTCGAGCGCAATGCGGAAATGAAGACCCATTTTCTCCGCGGCCCCTCGCCCTACACCCTGGGGGCACCCGGAAACCGGGGCGATGGCATCCACATGGGCATGGCCGTCGGCGCCGACCTGCGCAACATGAACGAGTGCTGGCATCTGGTGGTATACAAGGCGCTCGCCGAGGCCCAGGGCCATCTGGCCGGGGGTGCGGGCCTGTTTGGCCAGGTCGACAAGACCCAGCCGGGTGCGATTGTCGTCAACCGTCATGGCGAACGTTTTTTCAATGAAGCCGGTTCTTATGATGCATCCTGGCAGAGTTTCCATACCTAGGAAAACTGGGGGGACTTTCGCTACCGGAATTTGCCGGCTTATACACTGTCGGACCACGCGCTGCGTGAGGCCGGGTTCGTGGCCGGCTGCCGTGCTGGCGAACCGCTGCCCGAATGGGTTCTGCAGGCGGACACCCTGGAGGGTCTGGCGGTGCAGGCAGGCATCAACGCTGCTGCACTGCAGCGTACGGTGGAGCGTTTCAACCGTCACGCCGCGCAAGGCCGCGACCCGGATTATCACCGCGGTGAAAGTCTGATGGATACGCTGGGGTCCGGTGACGCCGCGGACACGCTGAGGCCACTGACAGAAGGCCCCTACTACCTTGCCGAGATCAGCCCCGCTGACCTCGGCACCAGCGGTGGTTTGCGGGTCAACGGCAAGGCCCAGGTGGTGGATGTGTTTGATCAGCCGATACCGGGACTCTACGCCTCTGGCAATACCGCCGGCGTTGGTGGCCCGGGAGCACTCTATGGCGGCGGCGGAGGCACGCTCGGGCCGGCGATGACCTTCGCTTACATCGCGGCCAGGCACGCAGCCGGGGCAGAGGCATATTCCGCGGTACCGCGCGAGGGCGCATAACGGCCGCCATTTGTCCGATCGGATGCCGGCGCCCGGTTGTATGGCAGACACGGCTATCGAATATACTGCCTGCGCAAGCCTTGGTGTACGCTCTTGAAGGAGCTAAAACGTGGCCAAGATTCCCGCAGCGCACCCGCTCAGCCAGATCATTTACGAAGGCGTCCTGGAAATGCCGCCTTGGAAAACGCTGTTGAAGTGCCTTGAGGATTTCATGCAGGTGCCGAGTGCCACGCTGGTTCTGCGCCGCCCTCAAACCCAGGACCCGGGACTGACACTGTACTTGTACCCGGAGTCGGACACCGGCGCGTTGCGGGCCTTCCAGTCGCGAGGCTACCAGGATTCGCCGTTTGCCGAGCTGCCCGAAAAAAGGTGTTTACACTCCACGAACGGGTTCCGCGAGCGGAGCTGGAGTCGCTGGATTTCGGTGCCTATCTGCAGGATCACGCCGTTACCGACCTGATGGGCTTCGATGTTTATGAACGCCAGAGCCTCATCCGCCTCAGGTTGCGGCTGGTACGGATCGGTGACGCGCCGCCCTTTTCGGCGAGCGACCGGCAACGCCTCGAGGGCCTGATTCCGCTTATGGACAACGCGCTGACACTCTACAGCGCGTATACCCACAATCGTTTTATCGAGCAGCTCTACGAGGAGCTTCTCGGCTCAATGGATATCGCCTGCATCATCATGAACGCCAGGCTGGAGGTGCTCTCCGCCAACCGGCAGGCCAGCGAGATTCTCGCGGCTCGAGATGGCGTATTGCTGCGCCATAACGTCCTCGCCTGTGCCGAGAGTGCCGATCAACAAAAGCTCGAGGAGCAGTGTCGCAATGTGCTCGACGCGGTTCAGGGCGAGCAGGGCCCGCCCGCCGCGCGCACGCTGACCGTGCAGCGCACGGGGCTTGATGCGAAATGGAATGTGCAGGTTCGCAGCGTGGAAAAGAAAAACGTGACGTTCGGCGAGGGCGGACCCGAGCTGGTGTTGCTGTTACGGGGTCCGGTTCGAGACTGCGTCCCCAGTCAGGCACGCCTTATGGACCTGTTTGGTGTCACGCCCGCGGAAGCCAAACTGGTCGCGCATCTGGTCGACGGTCAGACGCTGACCGCAGCGGCCAAAGCGCTGGGCATTTCCCGCAACACCGCGCGCGGTCAATTGGCCTCGGTCTTCACCAAAACCGGCGTCAACCGTCAAAACCAGCTGGTCAGGCTTGTTTCGGGTGCGGTCGCCGCGCACTGGGATTGAGCGAACACCTTAGTACAGGTGTACGGTGCCAGTCGGATAACTCGGCTGCTAGGCTGGGCCAAGGGAGCATGTGGACACTATGACAACGTACGCAACACTGGAAGATATCGAAAACTGCATGAACAACGGCTGGACTGATGGGCTTCCGGTTATTCCGCCCTACGGCAGTCTGGTTGATGCAATGCTGGAGGCGATGGGCTGGCAGGCGCACGATGTCGTGGGTGAGATTCCGAGCCAGAACATCGTCATCCGCGCCGAGAAGGCAGCGGCAACGGCGGTGATGGCGGGCTGCAAGGTGGAATACGGTGCCTTGCTCCGCGCCCTGACCGAAGCCGTGCTCGACCCCGCTTTCAACCTGAGCGGCGTCGAAGTGACCACCGGCGGAGCCGCCGTGCTGGTGATTGTCAGCGGCCCTGTGGTTGAAGACCTTGGCTTTGAGCACGGCCCCAACGCCCTGGGCGCCAATTGTCGGGCCAATGCCACCGTGGGTCGTTTCGCGCAAATGATGCGCTATTTCTGCGGGCGCGGTGGCGGCGTCCTGCAATCCCGCGGCACCATCGGCCACCCAGGCCGGATCAGCTTCTGTGTCGCCGAGCATCCGCACACCGAGTGGGGCGCCTACCACACCCAGCATGGATTGCCGGAGGGGGTGTCGGCGGTCACGGTGATGTCTACCGAGGGGCCCAACTCCTGTAATAACCACTATGGCGATACGGGCGCCCAGGTTCTGGATACCATTGCGGACTGCCTCTGCCACTTCGGGCAGACTGCCTGGTATTACCGGTCGGGTGGCTTTGTGGTGGTTATTCCACCCGATCACATGGCGCTGGTGGCCAGAGATTTCAGCCGGGCGCAGGCGGTGGAGTATATCTACGCGCAGGCGCGACGCCAGACCGACGATCTTGAGAAGGTAGGGCGTATCGCGAAGGCGCCGATTGCGTTTGCAGAGGTAGTACCGGGCGAACTGCGGTCGCCCCTGAAAAATCCACAGCAACTGACCTTCGTGGAATGTGGCGGCACCGGCGGGCGCTTTTCAGCGGTTATCCCGCGCTGGGTCGGCAGCACGCACGCGGTCTGCAAACAGATTGTTTAACCAGCAATACAGGAGAGTGCAATGACGCAGGCGTCCAGTCATGGGCCGAGCGGCAACCCACCTGCCAAGCAGCTTGTCAGCTGCGGCGATGTCAGTTGTGAGTTGATGGTCGACCCCATACCCCGTCCGACACCAGATCCGATCACGATCACGCTCAAGCCACGGGTTGCCAGAGTGACATTCGTGGATCATCACAAACCCAACTCCAGGCTCGTCATGAAGTACGCCCAGGCCGTGCTGCGCGACCGCGGGATCGAGGTGAGAGACGATATCCTCATCAAGGACGACGCCAGCGTCCGTGACAGGGGGTTACCGCCGCCGTGAAGGGCGCTGGCAGGTGGCGGGCCAGTTCCGCACACAGACGGTTTGCCTGTGCTTCGATGTCTGCCACGGGCCGGGTGAGCTGGCGCAGCGTAGGCAGCGTTTCCGTGAGCGTCTCCGGATGGCGGTAAAGCTTGAGCACTTCGGCCAGCGCTGCCAGGGTCATGCTGTCGACGCGCAATGCCCGCTTCAGCGGGTTTTCACAAATTCGCTGCAGCAGCGCTTTCTTGCCGGCTATGATGCCGGACTGGGGCCCGCCGAGTAGCTTGTCGCCACTGAAGGTGATCAGGTCGACGCCGCTGTCAATATAGTCAGAAGCCTTCGGCTCACCGGGCAGGCCCAGGGTGTTAAAGTCGACAAGACAGCCACTGCCCAGGTCCACCATGCAGGGCAGACCATGTTCATGAGCGAGCGCCGCAAGCGTTTTTTCATCAACCGAAGCGGTAAACCCTTCCAGTCGATAATTGCTGGTATGCACTTTCATCAGCAGGGCCGTGTTCGCGGAAATGGCGGCACGGTAGTCTTTCAGGTGGGTGCGATTGGTGGCACCGACTTCCACCAGCCTGCAGCCAGAGGATTCCATCACCTCGGGTACTCGAAAGGAGCCGCCGATCTCTACCAGTTCACCGCGCGACACAGGCACCTCCATACCGCGCGCCAGCGTGCTCAGCACAAGCACAACGGCGGCCGCATTGTTGTTGACCACGGTGGCGGCTTCGCAGCCGGTGAGCTCGCAGATCAATGCTTCGATGTGACTGTCACGGTTGCCTCTTTTCCCCGTCTTCAGGTCGTACTCGAGGTTGTTGGGGAATATCGCCGCTGCCCTCGCGGCGTCGGCGGCCGCAAGGGGAAGACAGGCCCGGCCCAGATTGGTATGCAGTACAATGCCGGACAGGTTGATGACCGGGCGCAAGCCCCCCGCATCCATGGCCTGCAGCCGTCCGGCGACAGCCTCGCGCACATCGGTCGGGGTGCAGTCTGACGCCGTGGCGGGTTCCGCGGCATTGCGCAGGCGGTGCAGCTCTCGGCGTATGGCGTCGCTGACCCTCTGATGGCCCCAGCGCGCAACCAGCTCCTGAGAGGTCTGCAGCACACGGTCTACAGAGGGAAGCCTGCGCCTCAAGTCCTGCTTGCCGTTCATTTTGCATGTCCTCTGGTGTTTGCCCGATGCCTCGACAGCGTATCGGATCGCCCTCTTCCTGTGCACGATTTTAGGGGATAGCGCGCAACAACACAGCATGATGGAACCGCTCCCCCGCCAGCGCGGATTCAGGATTCTGTGCAAACCTCGAGAGGTTCGCCGGAGGTCTTGTCCGGCAGATGACGAAACAGCGTGCCCTCGGCGCCGGGGCCCGAGCCGCGTGTCCACCACTCCCGATCATCCCCCACGTAACGCGCACCACTGGCGGACACGGCACTGCGCATGAGGTAGGTTCTACCCTGATAAAGCACTTCTGCCGATTCGGTAGTGGGGTAGATTGCCGTAATGGTTGCGCCGCTGGCGCAGCGGTAGGTATGCACCGTCTGGGTGTGCTGTGTCACGTCCTGTTCTCCGGCACCGTCCTTATTGTCATGCGGCGGGTTTGCGCACCCGGACAGCAGCAATAAGGTGGCGCCGATGGCGGCGGCTTGTTTCATGAGGTATTCCTGTCTGTTGGTAGAAGATAGAGCGTTTACCGGTGGCTTCAGGGTTCCGTTACACCGGAAAAAGCGACGCCGGACAACAGGGCCATTTCGCGTTGCCAGGTTGCCAGGTCATTCTTGTTGAACAAGTGAAGTGCGTCGTGACCGCAGGCTCGCGCCATAACCCGCATGAGCTCCACAGACGCGTCCAGGAAGTTTCTCAACTGTCCTGCCGATTTGTCGATATTCAGTCGCTGTCGCAGGTCCGCGCGTTGTGTGGCTATCCCCGCCGGGCAGTTGTTGGTGTTGCAGATGCGTGCGGCAACGCAGCCTATTGCCTGCATGGCGCTGGTTGCAATCGCAACGCCGTCGGCACCCAGCGCGAGCGCCTTCACGAAATCCATGGGTGTACGCAGGCCGCCCGTGATGATCAGCGTTACCTGCCCACTGACACCCTGCTTGTCCAGATAGCGTCGTGCCCTCGCCAGGGCCGGTATTGTAGGCACACTGATGTGATCCCGGAACATTTGCGGTGCGGCACCCGTGCCGCCCCCGCGTCCGTCCAGAATGATGTAGTCGGCGCTGGCGTCCAGGGCAAACTGGATGTCACGCTCGATATGGTTGGCGCTGAGCTTGAAGCCGATCGGTATTCCACCGGTTATTTCGCGAACGCGATCGGCGAAGCGCCTGAAGTCCCTGGCGGTCGTCAACTCGGCGAATGCAGGGGGCGACACCGCGGGCTCTCCTGCAGGGATGCCGCGAATTTCAGCAATCCTGCCGGTGTTTTTGCTGCCGGGCAGGTGGCCGCCGGTGCCCGTTTTCGCCCCCTGGCCGCCCTTGAAGTGGAACGCCTGAACATTCCGTAATGCATTCTCGTCGTAGCCGAACTGCGCGCTGGCCAACTCGTAGAAGTAGCGAGAATTTGCAGCTTGCTCCTCCGGCAACATGCCTCCCTCTCCGGAGCAGATACCCGTTCCTGCAAGCTCGGCGCCTGTGGCCAGGGCGATTTTTGCTTCCTCGGAAAGCGCGCCGAAACTCATGTCGGAAACCAGCAGTGGCGTAGTGAGTTGCAGGGGTTTTCTGGATGCCGGGCCAATCACGAGCTCGGTGCGCACTGCTGCGCTCTCGGGCAGCGGTTTGGTTGCCAGCTGCGCGGTCAGGATTTGCAGGTCATCCCACTGGGGCAGCAGGTGTCGGGGGATGCCCATTGCGGCCATCGGCCCATGACTTCCCAGCGTGGCCAGGCCGTCACGGGCCAATTGATGGATGAACTCTACCGTGGGCTCCTCTGTCGTTGCGCTGGCGGCGGGAGCCTTGGTGTCGTCTTTGTCGATGGCCGGTCCTTCCTGGCCGACCTCGCTGTCATCCAGCTTGTTGTGAGAACCATCGCAGAAGGGGGTATCTGCCGACTGCTTGCACTGGCACAGGAGGGACGCGCCGGATTCCTCCGGCGTAAAAGGTTTTGGTGTGAACGCTGTGCCCGCGTGCGAGCCGTCACAAAACGGCTGGGACTGAGAGCGGCCACAGGTGCAGAAGTGATACTCCTTGCCCTTTTCGAGTTCAACTTTTATCGGCTTGTTATCCGCGACGATGGGGTTCATGAGCTTGCTCCGTCTGTGCTGGGCCGGCTGGAGCGGCGGCATTCGGCCTGTGTCACCAGGGCTGTCGTGATCGCAGTGGCGCAGATCTTCAGCCATTCCGCTCAGCCAGTGTACGGTCCAGCGAGTACTTTCCGCCACCGGCAAAGGTCAAGGCTATGGTCATCCCCAGCAGGGCAAGGCCAAACTCATAGCCGTTGTTGCTCAAGAACAGGCCGTGTGGAAGATGCACTGCGACGATGGCGACCAGCATGGTCACCGCCAGAACGCAGGCGGCCGGTCGTGTGAGCAAGCCCAGGAGTAATGCCAGACCCCCGAAAAATTCGGCGCTGCCCGCTGCCAGTGCCATCAGGTAGCCCGGCTCCAAACCGATGGAGGCCATCCATTGCCCCGTGCCTTCCAGCCCATATCCGCCGAAGCTGCCGAACAGTTTCTGTGCGCCATGGGCGATGAAGATGATGCCTGCCGGAATGCGAAGCGCAAGGCTTGCGATCTGGTCGTTGGTCTCGATAGTGCGCATAAAAAGAGTCTTGTTCATGATGCTTTTCCTAATTAATTCAGAATATTTGTTGCCCATGTGCATAGTATTAATTATCTTTTCCGTAAAATAGCGGAATGATTTGAGCAATATGGTCAGAAATATTGAAGTATGCGTTTACTGTTAACGCTGGATGCCCTGCTGACACTGGATGCGATAGAGCGGCGCCAGAGCTTTGCCGCAGCGGCGGAAGAATTGCATCGCGTGCCATCAGCCGTTTCTTACACAGTGAATAAGTTGGAGGAGGACCTCGGGGTCAGCCTGTTTGATCGGAGCCGACGCAAGGCCGAGTTGACCGCCATTGGCCGATTGGTTCTGAGGCAGGGTCGGGAGATTCTCAAAGCCGCGGAAGAACTGACGGCGATGGCCCGCCGCGAGGCCGACGGCTGGGAAGTCGAGTTGCGGATTGGCGTCGACAGTGTTCTGAACTGCGAGCCCATCTACGAGTTGATCGAGGCCTTTCAGCGCATACAGCCCAAGACCGAGATTCGTCTTACCGAAGAGGTTCTCGGTGGTAGCTGGGACGCTTTGAGTCATGATCGCTGTGATCTGGTGATCGGCGCGACGGGCTCGCCTCCTGCCAGCGGCTTCCTGCGGCATGTCCTGGGGGAGGTCATTTTTGAGTTCGCGGTTGCCTCTGATCATCCCTTGACGGCGCTGCCGTTACCGCTTCCCGCTAGCGCCATCCTGGACTATCCAACGGTCATCGTCGCGGACAGCTCGCGGCGCCTGCCCGTGCGCTCGGCCCGGCTGCTGGATGGCCAGAGCCGCATCATCGTGCCCACGATCGACCATAAAATCGAGGTGCAGTGCAAGGGTCTGGGTGTTGGTTACCTGCCGCGCCATCGCATTGTTCGGGAGCTGGCAGAGGGGCGCTTGCGGATTCTGGAGCTGGATGTCCCCAAGGCGCCCGTTGAAATATCGGTGGCCTGGTCGCGCGGTAAGGGGGGAAGGGGTCTCAACTGGTTTGTCGATCGCCTCAAGCAGCTGCGTTTCGACCCGCTTGCGGGAACCCTGTCCTGAGTTGCAGCAGCGCTCCCGGGCTGCAGGTTTGGGGGGTGGCCGTTTGCCTCACTCGATATTCTGCACCTGCTCCCGCATTTGCTCGATCAGCACCTTCAGTTCAACCGCATTGTGCGTGGTGCTACTGGCGATCGACTTGGAGGACAGGGTGTTCGCCTCCCGGTTCAGCTCCTGCATGAGAAAATCCAGGCGCCGCCCGCAGGGGCCACCGGTGTCCAGCGTGTGCCGCACTTCGCGAATATGGGCCTGCAGCCGGTCCAGCTCTTCTTCCACATCGGCCTTCTGCGCCAGGTAGACCAGTTCCTGCTCCAGCCGCTCCTGGTCGACCTCCACCCGCAATTCCGCGAGGCGCGTCCGCAGTCGTGCCTGCTGTTGCTCGCGCAGCGCCGGTATCTGTGCGCGGGCCGCTGCGGTGGCAGCTTCGACCTGGTTCAGGCGGTCGCGAATGAGCGCCGCCAGCTGGGCGCCCTCGCGAGCCCGGTTTTCCATCAGGGTATCCAGTGCGGTGTCGAACAGCGCGTTGACGCTGTGCAGCAGTGTCGTTTCGTCAGTCAGTGCCGCGCTGCACACGCCTGGAAACTGCAACAGCTCCAGCGGGTTGATCGGTTGCGCGGCCGGCAGTGCGTGCGCGATGTCCAGGGCGGTCTCAATGACCTTTTGCAGGTGTTCCCGGTTGACCTGCAGCGCCGACCCCTTTGTCTCGCTGGCCTGAAAGCGCACCAGGCAATCCAGCTTGCCGCGGGACAGGCGTGCCGCGGCGCGGGCGCGCAGGGAGGTTTCTGCGCTGCGCAGCAGGTCGGGCAGTTTGAAACTGCAATCCAGGTAGCGGTGGTTGACGGTACGGAGTTCCACGGTAAGCTCGCCGCCCTGGCCGCTGCTGCTCTGCCTTGCGAAAGCCGTCATGCTGTAGATAGGTGTCGTCAAGCGTACTGCCTCTGCCGAAAGTGCCCACAGAGTCTAGCAGGCTGGCTGGCCGGCTCACACCCGCTCCGGCGCGCCAGGTGGCGCACTGCAGCCAGCTCCCGGCTCGCGTATACTGCGCCACCCATTGACCGGAGACTCCCCATGCAACGACCCAGCGGCCGCGCGCCTGACGACCTGAGAACTGTCATCCTCACCCGGGATTTCACCTGCCACGCGGAGGGTTCTGTGCTGGTCGAGTTTGGCGCCACGCGGGTCATTTGCACAGCCTCCGTAGAGCCCGGCGTACCCCGGTTTCTGCGCGGCACGGGCAGCGGCTGGGTCACGGCCGAGTACGGTATGCTGCCGCGCTCTACCGGTTCGCGCATGGACCGCGAGGCCAGTCGCGGCAAGCAGGGTGGTCGCACACTGGAAATACAGCGGCTGATTGGCCGCTCACTGCGCTCGGCGGTGGATCTGAAAAAGCTGGGTGAATTTACCATCACCGTTGACTGCGACGTGATTCAGGCTGATGGCGGCACCCGGACCGCGGCCATTACCGGTGCCTGCGTGGCACTGGTGGATGCCCTGAATCACCTGCAGCGCAAGAAGCTGATCACCACCGACCCGCTGTTGCAGATGGTGGCGTCGGTGTCTGTCGGTGTCTTCCAGGGCGTACCCGTGCTGGACCTGGATTACCGTGAGGATTCCCGGGCCGATACGGACATGAATGTCGTGATGGGTGAGGACGGCGGTTTTATTGAAGTACAGGGCACCGCCGAGGGGCAGCCCTTCCAGCGCGACGAAATGAACGCCATGCTCGATTTGGCAGAAACCGGCATCCGCCAGCTTTTTGAGGCCCAGAGGCTGGCGCTGGCGGGTTGAGCCGGATCAGACTTCGATGTCGTAATCCATGATGACCGGGGCGTGGGTGGAGAACACCCGCGCCTTGTAGATGGCGCCGTAGTCCACCGCGTACTTCAGGCCCTTCGAAATGATCTGGAAGTCGGTGCGCCAGCCGTTGCTGCCCGGCTCACCATCCGGCCACCAGCTGAACTCATCGCGATCGGAGTTGATTTCCCGGAACGCGTCGACATAGCCGCCGTCGATGAGTTCGTCCATCCACTGGCGCTCTTCAGCGAGGAAACCCGGGACCGTGCTGTTGCGCTCCGTGTCCTGGACATCGGCAGCGGTGTGCGCCAGGTGCCAGTTGCCGCAGATGATGAACTCGCGGCGTTTGTTGCGAATTTTCTGCAGGTGGTTCTGCAGCAGGCTGTAGAACTCGTTTTTTCGTGCCAGCTGTTCCGCGTTGCCGGGTGCCGCATAGGGGGCCAGCAGGCAGCCTACACTCAGGTTCTCGTAGTCGGCCTGGATGTAGCGGCCTTCCATATCGAAATCGGTAAACCCCAGGCCGGTCATGATGGCCTTGGGCAGCTTGCGGCAGTAAATGGCCACGCCGTTGGACTTGCCGTCCACGTCGTCGTAGAAGTAGGCGTTGTACTCGCGCGGGAAGTAGAGATCGTCGCGAAGATCGTACTCGGTGCAGCGCAGATCCTGGATACAGATAAAGTCGGCATCCTGCTCGCTCAGCCAGTCATAAAATCCGTTACCAGCGGCGTTCTGGATGCCGTCGGCACTGAAGCTGATGATCCTCATTCTTGGCCCCTTGCTGAGAGAGCGTGTATCATGCCGGGTTCGGGTTCGCCGGGCGGCGGCACTGTGTCGAATGTCCAATCCCGGTAGAAGTGGAGCGCTTACGGCTCCACGCTGCCTATGATACCGGCGTCACCGGAAAAGCATAACCCCAAACCGGCCAATTCGCAGCCCTTACTCCCCTTCGGAGTCACATATGAACGCATACCAGCAGGAGTTCATAGAACTCGCACGCCGTCACGATGTTCTCAAGTTCGGTGAGTTCACGCTGAAGTCCGGGCGCGTCAGCCCCTATTTCTTCAATGCAGGGGCGTTCTCCAGCGGGGCAGCCCTGGCCACGCTAGGACGCTGCTATGCGCAGAGCATCGTGGAGTCAGGAATCGATTTCGATGTTCTGCTTGGGCCGGCCTACAAGGGCATACCACTCGCCGCTGCCACCGCGGTGGCGCTCGCCGACCATCACGGGCGTGACGTGCCCTTCGCCTACAACCGCAAGGAGGCGAAGACCCACGGTGAAGGGGGAACCCTGGTGGGAGCGCCGCTGCAGGGCCGCGTGCTGGTCATCGACGACGTGATCACCGCGGGCACGGCAGTGCGCGAAGTCATCGGCATGATAGAGGCAGCGGGCGCCCGGCTTGCGGGGGTTGCCATCGGCCTCGACCGCCAGGAGCGCGGCGCCGGTTCCGCCTCTGCGATACAGGAGCTGGAGCGCGAGCAGGGTATTCCGGTCCTCAGTATCATCAATATGGGCCACATCATCGATTACCTGCAGGCCGCGGGAGAGGCCTACACGGACGTGCTCGTCGCCATGCGCGATTACCGAAAGCGCTACGGCGTGTGACTTGTTGCCCCGGCTGGCAACCTCTATATTGGACTCCATGAAAAGACGGGCGGTCATACAGTTCATCAGCGCGGCGTTGTGCACTTGCCTGGCGGCCCAGGCGATTGCCCAGGGCAACGAGCTGTATCGCTATCGCAACGACCAGGATGTGGTCGTGGTGGACGACAGCGTGCCACCCGAGTATGTCGCCCGCGGCTACGAGGTGCTGAACGAACGCGGCGTCGTCATCCGAGTGGTGCCGAGGGTGCTCACCCCCGAGGAGCTTGCCGACGCCACGTCGCAGCTGCGGCTGGAGGAAGCCGCGGCGCTGGAGGAGCAGCGCCTGCGCAAGTGGGACCAGACCCTGCTGTTGCGCTACAGCTCGATTGAGGATATCGAGGCGCACCGCGACCGGGCGCTGGCCGACCTGAGGCTGCGGGTGGGCATCCTGAAAAGCAACCGCCGCAATTACAAGCAGCAGATCGAAACCTACCAGTCCCAGGCCGCCGACCTGGAGCGCCGTGGCCAGACGGTGGATGAGGCCCTGCTGAAGGCGATCGCCAGCCTGCAAAAGGAGCTCGCTGCCACCGATCGGCAGATCGCCGACCGCAATGAAGAAGTTGAGGAAGTGCGTGCCAGTTTCGAAGCCGACATCGAGCGCTTCAAGATGCTGGAAGAGGCGGTGCGCCTGCGCCGCGAGCTGAGTTCAAAAGCTGCGAGGGCGGATTAGCGCTGCCCCTGCAGGGGCGCTGTCACGAAAACGCCACACATTTTTCCTTGCACTTTTGTCACAATGTGCAACTCTTGTCGGAGAACTGAAAAAAATCAGTGAGGGAAGAGTATGCATGCACTTATCCAACGCGTCGGGCGTTGCCTGGCGTTTCTTGGGGCGCTGTCCGCCGGCTCGGCGCTGGCCGCCGATAAACCCAATATCCTGGTGATCTGGGGCGACGATGTTGGACAGTCCAACATCAGCGCCTACACCCGTGGCCTGATGGGCTACACGACACCGAACATCGACCGCATTGCCAACGAGGGCATGTTGTTTACCGACTACTACGGTGAGCAGAGCTGCACCGCTGGCCGTTCCTCCTTCATTATGGGGCAGTCGGTTTTCCGCACAGGCTTGTCCAAGGTGGGCCTGCCAGGCGCTGAACTGGGTATGCAGGAAGAGGACCCGACCATCGCCGGGCTGCTGAAGAACCACGGCTACATGACGGGGCAATTCGGCAAGAATCACCTGGGTGACAAGGATGAGCACCTGCCGACCAATCACGGTTTCGATGAGTTCTTCGGTAATCTCTATCACCTGAATGCGGAAGAGGAGCCCGAAAACGAGGACTATCCCACCGATCCAGCCTTCCGTGAGAAGTACGGCCCGCGTGGCGTCATCCGCTCCTATGCTGACGGTCGCATCGAAGACACCGGCCCGCTGACCAAGCGGCGCATGGAAACCGTAGACGACGAAACGGTCGCGGCGGCGAAAGACTTCATCACCCGTGCGGTGAAAGCCGATACCCCGTTCTTTGTCTGGTGGAGCGGTACGCGCATGCACTTCCGCACCCATGTCAGCGACGAAAAAATGGCGATGGTGAAGAAGCAGTACCCGCACGCCGATGAATACACCGCCGGCATGATCGAGCACGACATGCACATCGGAGAGTTCCTCACGTTGCTCGACGAGCTGGGTGTGGCGGACAACACGCTGGTGTTCTACTCCACCGACAACGGCCCGCACATGAACACCTGGCCGGATGCGGCAATGACGCCCTTCCGCGGTGAGAAAAACACCAACTGGGAAGGCGGCTGGCGGGTACCTGCGGCGGTGCGCTGGCCGGGCAAGATCCCTGCAGGCAGTGTCTCCAACGACATCATGCACCACATGGACTGGTTGCCGACGTTCCTGGCGGTAGCGGGCGAGCCCGATGTGAAGGAGAAACTGCTCAAGGGCCACCGCGCGATCAACCGCAAGTACAAGGTGCACCTGGACGGTTACAACTTCCTGCCCTTCCTGACCGGGGAAGTGGATACCGGGCCGCGCCGGGAGATTTTCTACTTCTCCGATGACGGTGACCTTACGGCCTTGCGTTACGACGCGTGGAAGCTGGTGTTCCTGGAGCAGCGCGTAGCGCAAACGCTGCAGGCCTGGCAGGAGCCGTTCGTGGAGTTGCGTCTCCCCTACATCTTCAACCTGCGTCGCGATCCCTACGAGCGCGCCCAGATCACATCCAACACCTACTATGACTGGATGCTGGACCGGGCCTACCTGCTGGTGCCCGCGCAGGACTACGTGGCGCAGTTCCTCGCGACCTTCAAGGAGTATCCGCCCCGGCAGAAAGCCGCCAGCTTCTCGCTGGATCAGGTGATGGACAAGCTGACAGCACCCGCCGGCACGCCCTGAGGCGCGAGTCGACAGCCCCGCAGGTGAGAGCCTGCGGGGCTTTTTTGTGGGGAATCATCGGGTTTGTGGGGAATCATCGGCCGCGCCGGAGGCGCGGGCGAGGTAGCCTGCGTCAGCGCGCCGCGGAGCCGGCCGGATCCACCAGGGGCGAGGTCACCGCCTGGCGGAAGAAGCCGTTCAGCAGAAGAGACCACTGCTCCTGCCAGTTTTCCGTTGGAGAGCGACTGAAGCCGCTGCGCACAAACTGTGCGATGCGCCCCTCCGCCGTGGCCATCAACAGATTGGCGGCCGCGGGCAGTGGAATGACCGGTCGCAGGCCTTCCCGCAGCTCGGCCTCACGCAGCACCTGCTTGAGCTGGGTCTCATAGCGGTCGAACAGCTGCGCCACGCGCTGGTGCAGTCGATCGTTCTCGCCCGCAAGGGCATCACCGGTGAGTATGCGGGTGATACCCGGGTTGCGTTCGGTGAAGGCCAGCAGAAGCAGCAACATTTTTTCGCAGCGCCTGGCTACACCGGGCTCCTCACTGAGAATGATGTTGATACGGGAAAACAGGGTGTCTTCAATGAACTCGATCAGGCCCTCGAACATTTTCCCCTTGCTGGGGAAATGGCGATAGAGGGCCGCCTCGGAAACGCCAACCTCGCGCGCCAGCCCGGCGGTGGTGATGCGATTACCGGGGCTTGCCTCCAGCATCTGGGCGAGGGCCTCCAGGATCTGCTGACGGCGTTGGGATTTTTTCGGCGGCATGTCGCTCACGATCGTTGGCGGGTGACCTAATGCTATCGGCTCGTCGGGGCCGCTGCAACACGCTGGCCGGATTGGTGCACGGGTTTAGCTTGAACGGCCGGTGATCAGCGTGCCGATGCCGGTGTCGGTGAATATCTCCAGCAGAACCGCATGGGGCACCCGGCCGTCGATGATATGCGCACTCGCCACGCCGGATTTCACCGCATCCAGGGCGCAGCCGATTTTCGGCAACATGCCCCCGCTGATGGTGCCGTCGGCGATCAGCGCGTCCACCTGGCGAGTGCTGAGGCCCGTGAGGATGTTCCCCTCCTTGTCCAGCAGGCCCGAGACATTGGTCAGTAGCATCAGCTTTTCTGCCCGCATCACCTGGGCAATCTTGCTGGCCACCAGGTCGGCATTGATATTGTAGGTGTTGCCGGCGTGGTCGACCCCAATGGGCGCGATGACCGGGATGAAATGGCTGCCGAGGATAACGTTCAGCACCTCTGTGTCGATCTGGTCGACTTCCCCCACATGGCCGATATCGACGATTTCCGAAGCACCCAGTTCCGGGCTGTAGCGGTTCACGGTGAGTTTTCGGGCGCGAATCAGCTGCCCGTCCTTGCCGGTCACGCCAATCGCCTTGCCACCCGCGCGGCTGATGGACGAGACAATTTCCTTGTTGACGCTGCCGCCCAGCACCATCTCCACGACGTCCATGGTCTCGCTGTCGGTGACGCGCATGCCGTTGACGAATTCAGTGTGGATGTTGAGTTTCTTCAGCAGTTCACCGATCTGCGGGCCGCCGCCGTGCACCACCACCGGGTTCATGCCCACCAGCTTCATCAGCACGACATCGCGGGCAAAGCTTTCGTGCAGCAGGGGATCGACCATCGCGTTGCCGCCAAACTTCACGACAATGGTTTTGCCGGTGAAGTGCTGGATATAGGGCAGTGCTTCGGTCAAAACCCTGGCGATATTCAGGGCGGAGTCGCGGTCGAGTGACATAGGAGTTCCTGGCGTGGCCCCCAGGGGGCCGCTGTGAATCGGGTTATTCGGGCAGCGTCAGTTGTGGTGATACCACAGCCATCTGGTCCCGGAAGTCGGCCATGATAGCGCGCAAGCGCTCGGCTGTGGAGGCCTCGAAGCGTGCGGTGAGCGCCGCTGAAGTGTTGGAGGCGCGCACCAGGCCCCAGCCGTCGTTGAAGTCGACACGCAGGCCGTCCAGAGTGTTCACCTTGCCTTCGGGAAAGTAGGCGCCGTCTATCAGTTGCCGCACCAGGGCGAACTTGTCGGCATCGGGGACGGGAATCAGGATCTCGGGCGTATTGGCGGATTGCGGCAGCGCGTCGAGCAGCTCATCGAGGCTCTGGTTCTGGTTGCTGAGTATTTCGGCCAGGCGCACCGCGGCGTACATGCCATCGTCGAAGCCGTGCCAGCGCTCCCCGAAGAAAATGTGCCCGGAGAATTCGCCGCCGAGCAGCGCATTGGTCTCCACCATCTTTTCCCGCATGAACGCATGGCCTGTTTTCGACAGCACGGGCCTGCCCCCGTGCTCGACAATCAGCTGGCCCAGGTTGCGGCTGCATTTCACGTCAAACACGACGTCGGTACCGGGGTTCCGTGATACCACGTCCTCCACATAGAGCATCATCAGCTGATCCGTGCGCAGTATGCGGCCAGAGCCGGTTACCACGGCTACCCGATCCCCGTCACCGTCGAACGCAACGCCCAGGTCGGCGCGGTTGTGACGTACCGCCGCCGCGAGGTCGGCGAGGTTTTCCTCGCGGCTGGTGTCTGGCGAGCGGTTGGGAAAACGACCGTCCATCTCACAGTAGAGCTGCATGACGTCGCAGCCCAGCTCGGCGAACAGCTGCGGTGCGATCTCACTGGTGGCGCCGTTGCCGGCGTCGACGACGACTTTCAGGGGCACCGGCAGCGTGATATCGCTGATGATCTCTTCAAGGTACGCGGGCAGGGGGTCGGCCTTCGACAAGGTGCCGCGGCCCTCGCGGAAGTCGCCGCCCAGTGCGGTGTCCCGTATGCGCTGCATCAGGCCTGCCGCGCTGGGTGCGTTCTTCAATACGATCTTGAGTCCGTTGGCGGTGGCGGGGTTGTGGCTGCCGGTGATCATCACGCCGGAGCGTGTCTGCAGGGTGCGCGTGGCATAGTAGAGCAGCGGTGTCGGCACGACACCGATGTCGATAACGTCCCTGCCCGTGCTGAGCAGCGCCTTGATCAGGGCGGACTTGATGCGGGGGCTGGAGGTGCGCCCGTCAGCGCCCACAATCAGCGTATTCTCGCCATTCTCGGCGGCAATGGTGCCGAGGGCGCGCCCGATCAGGCTGACCGTGGTGTCGCCCAGTTCACGCTCGGCGTTGCCTCGAATATCGTAAGCGCGAAAGATCTGTGCGGGCAGGAACTCCTCGGCATTGAGCACCGGTTCCTGGGTGACATCCATCGTGTCCAGATCGTCATCGCGGGTGTCTTCCACCGGGTCTTCTTCAACCAGAGGCGTGCGTTGAAACAGCGGGTGCATCAGGTGGTTATCGGCCTGGCTGCTTTTGGGCGCCTCGGGTCCCTCGACCTCATCCTCGTCGTCGTCCACCGCGCTGTGGCCCCGGTGCTCGGTGAGCAACGTGCGCAGGTGTTCCCCGAGGGGCACCAGGTGCGGCAGGTGCAGTTGGACCTGCCCGCGCAAACCGGCACCGCGAATGATCTGTGCCACATCGCTGGCCAGCAAGCCGGGTATCCGTGAAACCAGCAACAGCAGCCCCCCGGCCAGGCCCAGCAGGATCACGGTCAGTATCAGCAGCAACGGCAGGCGGGTGACCTGGAATTGTGCAATCAGGGCATCGGACGGCGTGAACTCAAGCTGCCAACTGGTATCCGGCACGGTGTACACCACACGGTAGCGCTCCCCCCCGGCGTCGGCGCTGCCCACGGTGATCAGGTCGACACCGTTCTGTATATGGCTCTGGGTCAGGGTGACCTGGCCGTTGGCGGGGTCGGCGAGTTCCAGCCAGCGCGGGATAAGGGCGTTGTCGAACGTGCCCAGGATCACGGTCTGGCGCCCGGGGCTTGCATCCGAGCGTACCAGCTGCGCCATGGACGTGTAGATCTGGCCATCGGCCCGGTAGGTTTCCGGCTGGCTGGGGTCCCCCGCGGTGGCGCGACGCACCAGGTCGAGCTCAATGTGGTTGCGCAACTGGTGACTGGATCCGCTCAGGCTGGCGGTTCCGAGGTCACTCAGCAGCAGGGCGCGCACCTCGCTGAACTCCGGAAACAGCCGCAGGATCTGCCGCTCCAACGGTTCCGCGGCGGCTTCATCGGCGAGCAGCAGCTGTTGCCCCAGCGCGCTGTCCGCCACCTGCTGCAGACGCATGCGCAGGTCGCCGGCGACCTGCGCCAGGGCCCGCGCCTGCTCGCTGGCGATAATGTTCACCGCTGCGCGCGTATGCCGGTCCTGCAGGCCGGCATCGCGCAGCAGCGCGAGGTAGGCGAAGCCAAGCAGTACAGGCAGTGTGATAACCAGTACGGCTATCAGGAGAATCCGGTACAGCGTCGCTTTGCTGGCGACGACGCCAGCAGCGGTATTCTTGATGCGTTTAGCCATCAGCCGCCTCCATGCGCTGGGCGATCAGTGAAATCAGCTCGCGTGCGATCGAGGCCTTGCTGGCCTGGGCAAGAGCCTGGCTGCCACTCTGCCAGAGGACGGTGACGGCATTGTGGTCGCTGTTGAAGCCAATCGCTGTATCAGACACATCGTTGGCGACGATCATGTCCAGGTGTTTGCGCTCGAGTTTGTCGCGCGCGTAGCGTTCCACCTCCTGGGTTTCCGCCGCAAAACCGACGGTGAAGGGTGCCTGCGCGTGGGCGCTGACGGTGGCCAGGATATCCGCATTGCGCTCCAACTCGAGGGTGATGCCTGCAGCATCCTTCTTTATCTTCTGTGCGGCGACCCTGACTGGCCGGTAATCCGCAACCGCGGCACAGGCAATGAACAGGTCGCAGTCGTCTACCCTCGCCATGCAGGCTTCCAGCATGTCGGCGGCACTGACGACATCGACCCGGGTGACATGGTCCGGGGTCGGTAGCTGTACCGGGCCGCTGACCAGGGTGACCTGCGCGCCGGCATCGACAGCGGCCCTGGCCAGCGCGTAGCCCATTTTGCCGGAGCTGTGGTTGGACAGGTAGCGTACCGGGTCCAGCGCTTCGCGTGTCGGGCCCGCAGTGATCATGACCCGGCGCCCGGCGAGTGCACCACTGGCAAACAGCCCGGCGGCGGCGAGTGCGATATTGACCGGTTGCTCCATGCGACCCGGACCGACATCACCGCAGGCTTGTTCGCCGGAGGCCGGGCCCACCAGTGACATGCCACGGTCCTGGAGCGTTGCAATGTTGGCTGCGGTCGCCGGGTCGCGCCACATCTGCTGATTCATCGCCGGCGCGATGAGCTTGTGCGCCGCGGTCGCCAGGGTGACCGTAGTGAGCAGGTCGTCGGCGCGCCCGCCCGCAAGACGGGCGATCAGGTCGGCTGTGGCAGGGGCGATGAGCAGCAGGTCGGCCCAGCGCGCGAGCTCGATGTGCCCCATGCCGAGCTCGGCCTCGGCGTCCAGAAGATCGGTGTGGACCGGGTGGCCGGACAGGGCCTGCAGGGTGAGCGGTGTAATGAATTCCTGGGCGCCACGCGTCATGATCACCCGCACATCGGCACCGAGTTCCTTGAGCTGGCGAATGAGCTCTGCCGATTTGTACGCGGCGATGCCGCCGCTGACGCCGAGCACAACATTGCGATTGAAAAGATGTGCCACTGCGGCTACCCAATTGGGACAATAGATGAATACAGATGCCGAACAATACCATTACACCGGGTGTTTGGACACCGCAGGGCCACAGCCAGGGAGGGCTTCGCCATGTCGATCAGGGAATGGGCTGCCGGGGAGGGCCCGCGCGACAAGCTGCTGCAGCGGGGGGCGATGACGCTCTCCGATGCCGAGCTGCTGGCCGTGCTGTTGCGTACCGGTCGCCGGGGCTACTCGGCCCTCGACCTCGGCCGCGATCTGTTGCAGCGGTTCGGCAGCCTGGGCGGCTTGCTGCGAGCCAGTCAGGAGGCGCTACTGGCGTACCCGGGCCTGGGCGCCGGCAAGTATGCCGTGCTCAGGGCCGGTCTGGAGCTGGCCCGACGGCACGCGCTGGAGCAGGCGCGCGCCGGAAGTGCACTGTGCAGCCCCCAGGCTACGCGGCAGTTCCTGCAGCATCATCTGGGGAGCCAGGTGCGGGAGGTGTTCACCTGCCTGTTTCTCGATAACCAGCACCGTATCCTGCGCTGCGAGGACTTGTTCTTCGGCACGCTGGATGGCGCTGCGGTGTATCCCCGCGAAGTGGCGGTTCGCGCTCTGCAGTATCATGCGGCGGCGGTCATTCTCGCCCATAACCACCCTTCGGGCGTCGCCGAGCCCAGTCATGCAGACCGGCGTATCACAGAGCGCTTGCAGGCGGCCCTGGGTCTGCTGGATATCCGGGTGCTGGACCATATTATCGTGGGTCGGGGGCAGAGCTATTCCTTCGCGGAGAGCGGTTTGCTGTAGCGCGGGTTTTGCTTGCGATGCCCCTGCTGTTCTGGTATAAAGTTGCGCTCCGCGCGGCCGGGGTACCCTTTCAGACCCGTTTGGCCACACAAATTCGACAAGTCCCGTGGTATATGGGAGAGGCAATCATGGCAAGAGTATGTCAGGTCACCGGCAAGCGTCCGGTCACAGGGAACAACGTATCACACGCAAAAAATCGCACTCGCCGCCGTTTTTTGCCGAACCTGCACCACCACCGTTTCTGGGTTGAATCCGAGAAGCGTTTCGTGTCCCTGCGCGTGTCCAGCAAAGGTATGCGCATCATCGACAAGAAGGGCATTGACCAGGTGCTGAGCGACATTCGCGCCAGCGGCGTCAAGGTCTGAGCGGCGGAATCTGAAGGAGAGCAGTCATGAGAGACAAGATCAGAATGATTTCGTCAGCCGGTACGGGCCATTTCTACACCACTGACAAGAACAAGCGCACCACCCCCGACAAGCTGGAAATGAAGAAGTACGATCCGGTTGTGCGCAAGCATGTCATGTACAAGGAAGGCAAGATCAAGTAACGGGAAACCGTTTTTTGATACGCCTGGAACCCCGGCCTGTGTCGGGGTTTTTTATGGCCACGCAAAATGCCTGAATTGCCTGAAGTTGAAACCACCCGCCGCGGCGTCGCGCCTTGGGCGGAGGGCCGGCGCGTGCTGGCCGTGGAGGTGCGGGAGCCACGCCTGCGCTGGCCGGTACCGGCGGACCTTGCGCAGCGCCTGCAGGGCCAGGAAATCACGGCGGTGGAACGCCGCGCCAAGTACCTGCTCTTCCACACCGGCTCCGGCAGCCTCCTCGTGCACCTTGGCATGTCCGGCTCCCTGCGGGTGATTCGCGACGATAGTCCCCTGTTGCGCCATGACCACGTGCAGATCCTGCTGTCCAGCGGGGACCGTCTGCGCTACAACGACCCCCGACGGTTTGGCTGCATGCTCTGGCTGGCGCCCGGTGAGTGCCACCCGCTGCTGGCCGGTCTCGGGCCGGAACCGCTGTCGGAGGCCTTCACGGGAGACCTGCTATACCGGCGGTCCCGTGGCCGTCGCGGGCCGGTAAAGCCGTTTCTGATGGATGGCCGGGTGGTTGTCGGTGTGGGTAATATTTACGCCAATGAAGCCCTGTTTCTGGCCGGTATCCGTCCTGACCGCCCTGCAGGGAAGATCGGTCTGGCTCGTTACCAGCGCCTCGCGGAGGAAGTGAAGCGAGTGCTTACTTTCGCTATAGATCAGGGCGGAACAACATTGCGCGACTTCGTCGGCGGCGATGGCAAGCCGGGTTACTTCGCTCAGCAGTTGTCCGTATACGGCCGTGGTGGACAGCCCTGCAGCCGCTGTGCGAGACCCTTGCGCGAGCTGCGGCTGGGGCAGCGCAGTACGGTGTATTGCGTGGCCTGTCAGCGCTGAACAGGCTACACTCAGCGTTTGTATGGGAGGGGCTATGTCCCGCGGGGGAGTGAACAATGAAAAGCAATTGCCTTAATCGCCAGCTCGCGTTTGCTGTGCTGGCCACATGCCTGACCATGCCACAGTGGGTTGCCGCCCAGAGCGCGGTCGATGAGAGTCCGTCTGCCGGCGCCATGGTGGGGGATCTGTTGATTGCGCGGCCCATCGGCGCGGTGATGACGGTGGGTGGAACCGCCGCGTGGCTGGTCAGCCTGCCCTTCACACTGCTTGCGGGCCATGCCGGTGAAGCCGCTGAAACCCTGATGATCGGCCCCGCGGAGGCGACCTTCGTGCGCTGCCTGGGCTGCCGCGAAACCGGCTACACCAACAAGGACGTCGAGCGGAATCGGGCACGCAAGGCCGCAGCGGCAGCCGCCGAAGACTAGCAGCCTGTCGGACCTAGGCTCATCTGCTGCGGCTGATGGGAATCGGTCCAGAATCCCGCTCGTTTTCGTTAAATAGCCACCACTATTCGCCTCAAACGATCGACATTCTGCCCTCGATTCCCACACGCCTCGCGACGATGCCCTAAGTCCGACAGGCTGCTAGCGGAAGCGCTCCTGCAGTGCCCGGGCCACTGGCGCGGGCACGAAGGGTGTAATGTCGCCATTCAGGGCGGCGATTTCCCGCACCAGCGAGGACGAGATATAGGACAGGTGTTCCGAGGGGGTCAGGAAGATGCTCTCGAACTCGCGGTCCAGCGCCCGGTTCATATTGGCGAGCTGAAACTCGTATTCGAAATCTGCCACGGCACGCAGACCCCGCAGCACACAGCGCGACCCCTGGCTGTGCACGAAGTCGATCAGCAGGTTGCTGAAGCCAACCACCTCAACGTTCTCCAGGTGTTGCAGCGAGGCCCTGCACAGGGCCACCCGCTCTTCCAGATTGAACAGCGGTGTTTTCTTCTCGCTGTGGGCAATGGCCACGACGACTTTGCCGAACAGGCGTGCCGCCCGTTCGGTCAGATCGACATGACCGTTGGTAATCGGGTCGAAGGTGCCCGGATAAATGACCGTGTGTGAATTCATGCCAGCTGCTCAGTGCCTGAGAACAAGCTGCGGATGGTAAACACTCACTGTCGCCGGCGCAAACGGATGCGCGATCATGCCGCCGTGTGGAACAGGCGGTAGCGAACAGCGCCGGAGGTTTTGTCGCGGTGCAGCAGCCAGTCCGCGGGCAGTGCTGCCTCGGGTTCGTCGGCACCGGTTTCAATATAGACGCTGGCGCCGGGTGCCAGCGCACCGCAGGCCGCGAGCAGGGTGCAGCTCGGCTCTACCAGTTGCAGGCCGAAGGGGGGGTCGATAAAGACGATGTCCCAGGGACCGGCGCCGGCGGCGAGCAGGTCGAGGGCGTTACAGGCGTGGCAGCGGGCCTGGCTGGTGGCGTCGAGTGTGCTCAGATGCTGGCGGATCTGGGCCAGGCTCTCGGGGTTGGTGTCGATGAAATCGCAGTGTGCTGCGCCCCGCGACAGTGCCTCCAGGCCAAGGGCGCCGGAGCCGCTGAACAGATCCGCACAGCGCGCTCCCGGCAGCTCCGCCGCCAGCCAGTTGAACAGGGTCTCGCGAATCCGGTCACCGGTGGGGCGCAACCCCTGCGCGGCCGTGAAGCGCAGCTTGCGGCCGCGCCAGCGACCCCCGATGATGCGCAGGCTGCTGGCCGACGCCGGCCGCGCCGACGCCGGCCGCTTTGCTGACCGCCCGCGCGGTGCTGTCATTTCGTCGCCCCCTTCAGGAGTGTTAGGATACGCAGTCCTGCGGATGCCTCCCGCGAACTGTATCACGAGACCCATGAAGTTTTTCAAACGCAGTAAAAAGACGCCTGCGCCGGCCGCACCTGAGCCGGCCGCACCGAAGCCGGCCGCTCCTGAACCCAACGCACCTGAGCCGCCCGCCGAGGTTCAATCGTCAGCAGAAACTGCATCACCCGCGGGTGGCGAGCCGGCTAGCGCGGCGAAGGTGGTGTCCACCCCGGTGCCCGCCGCCGATGCGCTGGTGCCTACCCCCGCGGCTGAGCAGCCCGTGGCGGCGCCGGTGCAGCAACCGGTGGAGCGGCCAGTGGCCGCGTCGGAGGCCGGATTCTTTGCTCGCCTGAGGCGCGGCCTGGGCAAGACCAGCAGCACGCTGGTAGAGGGGCTGGGAACCCTGTTCCTGGGGCGCAAGGAAATCGACGCGGAGCTGATGGAGGAACTGGAGTCGCGGTTGCTGCTGGCGGATGCCGGTGTCGACGCAACCCTCGATATCATCGGGCGCCTGACGCAGCGCGTGTCGCGCAAGGAGCTGACCCGGCCGGAGGCCCTGCAGCGCGCCCTGCAGGAAGAGCTGCTGAGCCTGTTGCAGCCCTGCGAGGTGCCGCTGGATGTGAGCGGCCACAAACCCTATGTGATTCTGATGGTGGGCGTAAACGGCGTGGGCAAAACCACGACCATCGGCAAGCTTGCGCGCCGCTTCCAGGCGGAGGGGCGCTCCGTCATGCTGGCGGCAGGGGATACCTTCCGCGCCGCGGCTGTCGAGCAACTGCAGGTGTGGGGTCAGCGCCACAATGTGCCCGTCATTGCCCAGCATACCGGCGCCGACAGCGCCTCGGTGATTTACGACGCGCTGCAGGCGGCTCAGGCGCGCAAGGTCGATGTGCTGATCGCCGACACCGCCGGCCGTCTGCACAACAAGGACAACCTGATGGAAGAGTTGCGCAAGGTGGTGCGCGTGATGGGCAAGCTGGATGCTGCCGCGCCACACGAGGTGATGCTGGTGCTGGATGCGGGCACCGGGCAGAACGCCCTCGCCCAGGCCAGCCAGTTCCAGCAGGTTGTCGGCGTGACCGGCCTCACCCTGACCAAGCTCGACGGCACCGCCAAGGGCGGCGTCATTTTTGCCATTGCCCGCAAGCTCGGCCTGCCCATCAGGTTCATCGGCGTGGGGGAAACCGCAGAGGATCTGCGCCCCTTCGCGGCCGAGCCTTTCATTGACGCCCTGTTTGCGGGTGCCGACGCCGAGCCATGATCACCTTTGACCGGGTCAGCAAGCGCTACGCCGAAGGTCATGAGGCACTGAGTGAAATTAGTGTCGATATCCGCCAGGATGAAATGGTGTTCCTCACCGGCCATTCCGGCGCCGGCAAGAGTACGCTGCTGCGTTTGATCATGCTCATTGAGCGGCCCACGCGCGGCCAGGTGATTGTCGACGGTGTCAATCTGGCCAAGGTGGGTGAGCGCGGTATCCCGCGCCATCGGCGGAATATCGGTGTTGTGTTTCAGAATCACCAACTGCTGTTCGACCGCAACGTCTTCGATAATGTGGCCCTGCCGCTGGTGATCGCCGGCTACGAGCACCGGGAAATCGGCCGTCGTGTGCGCGCCGCGCTGGACAAGGTGGGTCTGCTGTCAAAGGAGCGTGCACTGCCGGTGACCCTGTCAGGTGGCGAGCAGCAGCGCGTGGGTATTGCGCGAGCGGTGGTGGCGCGTCCGCGCATTCTCCTGGCCGACGAGCCCACGGGCAATCTCGATCCCCTGCTCTCGGCAGAAATCATGCAGCTTTTCGAAGCCTTCAGCCAGGTGGGCGTCACGGTACTGATCGCCAGCCACGATCTGGCGCTGATTTCACGGCTGCGGCACCGCATTCTTACCCTGCGCAACGGCCGCCTTGTGGGGGCCGGGTCATGAGCCCTGCAGAGAACAAACCGCGGCGGGATGGCGCCAGCGCGCGCCGCACCCGCCTGCGCCATCTGCTGCAGGGCTGGCTGGCGCACCATCGCCTGTCTGCCGCGGACAGCCTGGCCCGCGTGCTGGACCACCCGTTTTCCAGCGCCCTGACCTGGCTGGTGTTGGGCATCGCACTGGCGTTGCCGGCAGCCCTGACCGTGGCCCTGGACAATGCGCGTGCCCTGAGTGACCGTTGGGACAGTCCGGCGCAGCTGTCGCTGTTCCTCAGCGGGTCAGTGAGCGCCGATGAGGCACAGGCACTGCAGGCCGCACTGCGACAGCGCGAGGATATCGAGCAGGTTGTGTTTGTCTCCCGCGACGCCGCGCTGGCCGAATTCAGCGCCCTTTCAGGTTTCGCCGACGTGCTCGATACGCTGGAGCGCAACCCGCTGCCGGATGTGTTGCTGGTCACCCCACTGCCGGGATCGGATGCGGTGGCGGCATTGTACGCCGAGCTGAAGGACGACCCCCGTATTGCCGAAGTGGTGTTGGACATGGCCTGGCTGGAACGCCTGAACACCCTCATGCAGCTCAGTCGACGGGTGGTGCTGGCGCTGGGCAGTGTACTGGTGGCTGGTGTCGTGCTGATTCTGGGCAACACCATTCGCCTGGCGATCGAAAGCCGGCGCGAGGAGATTGTGGTGATCAAGCTGGTGGGTGGGAGCAATGCCTTCGTGCGACGTCCGTTCCTGTACACGGGGCTCTGGTACGGCGTGGGCGGCGGCGCCTTTGCCGCCTTGCTGGTGGCCGCGGCGCTGTGGTTTCTCGGCGGCCCGGTGACCCGCCTCGCCGAACTCTACCAGAGCAACTTCCGGCTCGGCGGGTTGGGCATCATGGGCAGCCTCAATCTGGTGCTCATCGGCGGCTTGCTGGGGCTCGCCGGCGCCTGGCTGGCAGTCGCCAGGCACCTGCGCCTGATCGCTCCGCGGTAGCGGTTTTGCGGGCCTTCCAGGGAACTTTTCTGCTGTTAGCACTCTAAGGAAAAGAGTGCTAAAATCGGGCACATGACAGAGGGGGATATCCGCATGAGCAAAGCGTTGCTGCCAGTAGACCAGATGGTGCCAGGCGCCAATCTCGCGGCTTATGTACAGGCCGTAAGCAGCATTCCGCTACTGACGCCGGAGCGCGAAAAAGCGCTGGCGGAGGATCTCTATTTCAACAGCAACCTGGAAGCGGCACGTGAGCTGGTGATGTCACACCTGCGCTTCGTCGTGCACATTGCCCGCAGCTACTCCGGCTACGGCCTCCCCGAGGCGGACCTTATCCAGGAAGGCAACGTTGGCCTGATGAAGGCGGTGAAGCGCTTCAATCCCGAGAAAGGCGTGCGACTGGTATCCTTTGCCGTGCACTGGATCAAAGCCGAGATGCACGAATTTATCCTGCGCAACTGGCGTATCGTCAAGGTTGCGACAACCAAGGCGCAACGCAAGCTGTTCTTCAACCTGCGCGGGGCAAAAAAGGACCTCTCCTGGCTGAGCCGGGAGGAGGCGCAGGCGGTTGCGGACGACCTCGGTGTTGATATCGCCGAAGTCCAGCGTATGGAAGGCCGCCTCAGCAGCCGCGACGTCGCCTTTGATGCACCCGTGGGTCAGGACGATGACGAGGCCTGGCAGGCCCCGCAATACTACCTCGAGGATCAACGCAGCGATCCTGCCCTGTCCGTCGAGTCCGATAACTGGCAGGAGAACAGCGAGGACCAGCTATACCAGGCACTGGGTGAACTGGACGAACGCAGTCGGGATATTCTCGCCCAGCGCTGGCTGGCGGAAAAAAAGGCTACCCTGCACGAATTGGCCGCCAAGTACGAGGTATCGGCGGAGCGTATTCGCCAGCTTGAGCAGAACGCCATGAAGAAGCTGCGTAGCGCAATCGCCGCCTGACGCATCCCCGGGAGTGCTACACTGCACTCCCGTGTTTTCCGGAGTTTTCCCCATGGCACAGTTTTTTATTGCCAGTGCGGCGATCAGTGGTGCCCTCGCGGTCAGTTTCGGTGCCTTCGGCGCCCACGCGCTGAAGGCCCGGCTGGACAGCTACTCCCTGGATGTGTTCCAGACCGCCGTACAGTATCACTTCATTCATTCGCTGGCCCTGCTGGGCGTCGGCATCCTGCTGTTGCAGAACAGCGAGCTGGGGTTGCTGCGCAGCAGTGGCTGGCTGTTCCTGCTCGGCATGCTGTTGTTTTCCGGCAGCCTGTATGTGCTCAGCCTGTCCGGCCTGCGCTGGCTGGGTGCCATCGCGCCCCTCGGTGGCCTGTCATTCATCGCGGCCTGGGGTTGTCTGGCGGCGGCGAGCTGGAAACTGGCTGCCTGATGAGCGATACCGCGCACCGCCCCATTCGCAGCTACGTACTGCGAATGGGCCGACTCACGAGTGGCCAGCAGCGGGCCTGGGATCAGTACTGGCCGCGCTACGGGCTGCTGCACAGCGATGGCCCGCTCGATTACCGCGAAGCCTTCGGCCGCGAGGCGCCGCGTGTGCTGGAAATCGGCTTCGGCATGGGGCAATCATTCGTTGCAATGGCCGCAGCTGCACCGGACACCGACTTTATCGGCATCGAGGTGCACCGTCCCGGGGTGGGAAAAATGCTGCACAGCATGGCAGAGCGCGGCGTGGAGAATATCCGGGTGTACTGCCACGATGCGGTGGAAGTGTTGCGCGACTGCATTGCGCCTGCGTCCCTGGACACCATCCAGATCTTCTTCCCCGACCCGTGGCACAAGAAGCGCCATCACAAGCGCCGGCTGATTCAGCCCGCCTTCACCGCGGAGTTGGTCAGGTACCTGAAACCCGGCGGCGTGCTGCACCTGGCGACCGACTGGGAAAACTATGCAGAGCAGATGCTGGAAGTACTGGGCGCCACGCCGGGCTTGCGCAATCTGGCGCCAGATGGCAGCTATGTACCCAGGCCCCCACAGCGGCCTTTGACCAAGTTCGAGCAGCGCGGTGAGCGCCTTGGGCACGGCGTCTGGGACCTCATGTTCAGCCGGCTGGGCGACTGAGGCGCTGCTGATGCTGCGCCTTTCAGCAGAGAAATTCCGTCACCACAGAATCGAGAAAGCGCCGCCCGAGGGCGCTGGCGCGCAACCGATTTCCCTCCTGCACTAACAGGCCCCGCGCCAGCAGCGTGTCCAGCGCCGGTTGCAACGTGGACAGGGGGAGGCCGGTGCGCGCCGTGTAATCCGCCAGCGCAAAGCCGGCATTCAGGCGCAGTGCATTGAGCATGAACTCCCCCGGCTTTTCCTCATCGCCCAGCCACTGCGGCTGCACGCGCCAGTCACCGGCGGCGGCCAGGTAGGCGTCTGGCTGGCGGCGTTTGGCGTAGCGCAGGATGCGCCCGTCGGGAAAGCTCACTTTGCCGTGCGCGCCGGCGCCTATGCCGAGATAGTCACCGAACTCCCAGTAATTCAGGTTGTGCCGGCACTGCTCACCGGTCGCGGCCCAGGCAGAGACCTCATACGGGTGCAGGCCCGCTGCCTGCAGCCGGTGTTCGCCGGCGTCCTGGATATCCGCCAGTACGTCTTCCACGGGCAGGACGGGGGGTTGCTTGTAGAACACCGTGTTCTGCTCGATGGTGAGCTGGTACCAGGACAGGTGCCCTGTGCGGTAGGCGCTGGCGACGTCCAGGTCAGCCATGGCCGCGGCGGTACTCTGTCCCGGCAGTCCATGCATCAGGTCGAGATTGATCCGGGAAAAGCCCGCGTCACGCGCCGCAGCCACGGCGGCGTGGGCCTGGTCGCTGTCGTGTACCCGGCCCAGCGCAGCCAGCTGTGCATCCTGAAATGACTGTATCCCCAGCGACAGGCGGTTGATGCCGGCGGCGCGAAAACCGGCAAACTTCGCGGCCTCTGCACTGCCGGGGTTGGCCTCCAGGGTCGCCTCGAGGTCGTCCGCCAGCGCCACCCGATCGGCGATGCCGCGCATCAGGCGCTGAATCCCCGCGGCACTGAACAGGCTGGGTGTGCCGCCCCCGATGAACAGGGTCTGCACCACACGACCCTGCACGAAGGGCAGGTCGGCCTCGAGGTCTGCCAGCAGTGAGGAAATGTACTCGGCTTCCGGCAGCGTGCGCGTTTCGTGGGAATTGAAATCGCAATAGGGGCATTTGCGCTCGCACCAGGGCAGGTGCACGTACAGGCTCAGCGGGGGGAGTTGCAGTGCGCCCATCAGCCCGGGGGCGGTGGCAGGCTGCGTTCCAGTGCCGCAACCAGCTGCGCGCAGGCCACTGCGCGGTGGCTTACCCGGTTTTTGGTGCGGGGCGCCAGCTGCGCGGCACTGCAGTTGAACGCCGCTACATGGAACAACGGGTCATAGCCAAAGCCACCGTCGCCCTGCGGCGCTTCGAGAATATGCCCCTCCCAGCTGCCCTGGCAGATAACCGGCGTGGGATCTGTCGCGTGGCGCAGGTAGACAATGACGCACTGGTAGCGCGCACTGCGCTGCTCCCGGGGTACCCCCTGCAGAGCCTCCAGCAGCTTGCGATTGTTGCCCTCATCGCCTGCCCCGGAATAGCGCGCTGAGTGAATGCCCGGCGCGCCCTGCAGCCAGTCCACTTCCAGTCCGGAGTCGTCGGCGATGGCCGGCAGCCCCGTGTGCTGGGCGGCGGCGCGCGCCTTGAGAATCGCGTTCTCGACAAAGGTGAGCCCGGTTTCGGCAACCTCCGGCACGCCGAACTCGGACTGTGCCCGCAGGGTGAAGCCCAGCGGCGCGAGAATCCGTGACAGCTCCGCGAGCTTGCCGGCGTTGCCGCTGGCGAGCACCACTGATTGCGGCAGGCGCGCGTCAGTCATCAGTTGATATACAGCTGGTGGCGATGTTCAAACCGGAAGGTGGTGTCGGAGCCCTCCGGCCGGAAATCGATATCGAAAAACCGCCACTCCTCGTTGATGAAATCAAATTCGGCAATGTAGTAGATGGCGCCGCTTTCCCGCACCTCCAGGAACTCCAGCGGCTGGCCGGTAATCAGGTCGCGGGTATAGCCCTGCAGCAGCATGGGACGAGCCTCGGTGCCGCCATCGACGTGTTCGCGCACGGCGAGGTTGAGAATCCCCCGGTTCTTGCCGCGGGTGATGCCGTAGCTGGCGGCGACACGTGGCTCCAGGAAGGTCGTGTTGACCACGCTGTAATGCAGCTCGTAGCGGCCGAACATTTCCGACTGCTGGGCCAGGGCGGAAGCGGCGAACAGCAGCGCCGCCAGCGCAAGGCAGAGTGTCCTGGTCATTGTTCTCTCCTCAGCGGCTGATGAGATAGATCGCGGTGACGGCGAACAGGTTGGGCCAGGCGCTCGCCAGCAGGGGGCGACGCTGCGTGTTGCCCACCATGTCCCGGGCGAGTATGCGAATGCCGCGTTCTTCGCACAGGGCCTCGAAATCCTTCACCGTACAGAAATGGATATTGGGTGTGTCATACCAGTTATACGGCATAAACCGGGAAACGGGCATACGCCCGCGGGATCCAAGGTACAGTCGGCAGCGCCAATGGGCAAAGTTGGGGAACGTGACGATGCCCTGGCGCCCGATGCGCAGCATGTCCTCCAGCACGCGGTCGGGATAGTGTACGGCCTGCAGGGCGTGCGCCATGACCACCGTGTCAAAGCTCTGGTCCGGGAAATTACTCAGGCCCGCGTCCATGTCCTGTTCAACAATGTTCAGCCCGCGGGCCACGGCGCTGGTGATTTTATCCGGGTCGATTTCCAGTCCCAGGCCGCGCACCTGGCGCTCCAGCGCCAGCCGCTGCAGGAATTCGCCGTTGCCGCAGCCCAGATCGAGGACCTTGGAGCCCGGTGCTATCCAGCGCTGGATGTGGGTCAGGTCCAGGCGCATCAGCAGGCTCCCCGCACGCGCTGCATGTAGGCCCCGAACAGGGCGAGGTAGCGGGGAATCGGCATGAGGAATGCGTCGTGCCCCTCGTTGGCCTCGATTTCCGCATAGGTGACCGGCCGGTCGGCAGCGATCAGCGCGTCGACAATCTCCCGGGACCGGCTGGGTGAAAAGCGCCAGTCGGTGGAAAAGGACAGCACCAGGAAGGCACAGTGTGCCTCGCGGAATGCCGCCACCGGATCGTCGCCGTATTCACGGGCGAGGTCGAAAAAGTCCAGGGCCTGGGTCATCAGGATGTACGTGTTGGCATCAAAGCTGCCGGAGAACTGGCTCCCCTGGTAGCGCAGGTAGCTCTGCACCTGGAATTCGGCGGGTTCTTCACCGCCCAGCTCAAGGCTGCCGGAGCGCAGGTCACGGCCGAACTTGTCGGCCATGGCATCGTCTGACAGGTAGGTGATGTGTCCCACCATGCGCGCCAGCGCCAGTCCCTTCGCGGGCACGGTGTTGCGTGCGAGGTAATGGCCGTCGGCAAACCCCGGGTCTGCCTGGATGGCCTGGCGGGCTATCTCATTGAAAGCGATGTTCTGCGCGCTCAGGCGCATGGCCGAGGCGATCACCACGCAGTGCCGCAGGCGCTGCGGGTAGAGCAGCGCCCAGCGCATGGCCTGCATACCGCCCAGGCTGCCCCCCACCACGGCCGCCCAGCAGTCGATACCCAGCCGGTCTGCGAGACGGGCCTGGCTGTGCACCCAGTCGCGCACCCGCAGGGAGGGGAAGTCCGGCCCCCAGGGCGCGCCGGTTTCGGGGTTGATGCTGGTCGGGCCGGTAGAGCCGTGGCAGCCGCCGAGATTGTTCAGGCTGACCACGAAAAAGTGGTTGGTATCGATCGGCTTGCCCGGGCCGATGCACTCGTCCCACCAGCCGGGCTTGCGATCCTCGGCACTGTGGTAGCCGGCGGCGTGGTGATGGCCGGAGAGCGCGTGGCACACCAGCACGGCATTCGAGCGTGTGCTGTTCAGCGTTCCATAGGTCTCGTACACCAGCTCATACGCGGTGAGCACGCGGCCGCAGGCCAGCGCCAGCGGTTCGTCGAAGCGGGCGCGCTGCGGGGTGACGATGCCGACGCTCGAAGTTTTCACGTGGCCGCGTTCAGAGCCCGATAACCAGTGCTGCCGGCAGGCCCACGGCCGCTGCCATGTGCCCCAGCGCAATCTGGATGACGTTGATCAGGATAAAGACCAGTATGGGTGAGAAGTCGATTCCACCCATGTCCGGCAGCATGCGCCGGAAGGGCGCCATCACCGGCTCCGTCAGCTGAAACAGCAGCAGCAGTGCCGGGTGCCGGCTGCCGGGGGCCACCCAGCTGAGAATGATCATCGCCAGCAGGGCGAAGAAGTAGACATTTACCAGCAGGCCCACAAGCCCCAATACCGACCAGACGAGCAGGGTCAGCACCCCGGGCGGGCCGAAGCCGTTCAGGGCCAGCAACGCCACGATGGCTGCCATTTGCAGCAACAGCGCGAGCAGCAGCGTGGACAGGTCCAGGCCTCGCACACTGGGAATCACACGGCGCAGGGGCAGGACCAGCGGGTTGGTCACCCTGGCCAGGAACTGGCTGACCGGATTGTAGTAGTCGGCCCTGACCAGCTGCAGCAGGAAGCGCAGCAGCATGGCCAGCAGCGCCAGATTGAGTACGGTCTGCAGCAGGTAGGCAAGGATGTCGCTGAGCGCGTTCATGGCGTCTCCTGTTCCGAGTCCGCGGCCATATCTGCGGCGCGCTGTTGCGCAGCCGTCATCGCATGGGCCACCAGGTCCCGCAGCCCCTCGTGCTCAAAACACTCGACGGCGCGCTCCGTTGTACCGCCCGGGCTGGTCACCCGCCGCCGCAGCTCCACCAGATCGACGTCGCTCTCCAGCGCCATGCGCGCAGCGCCCAGGGCGGTCTGCCGGGTGAGCGTTGTTGCACATTCGCGGGACAGCCCCATGCTGCAGCCGGCGTTGATCATCGCCTCCATGAACAGGAAAAAATAGGCCGGGCCACTCCCGGAGAGGGCGGTGATTGCATCCAGCAGGGGCTCAGCGTCGACCCACTCCACCAGGCCGACGGCGCCGAGGATGTGGCCGGCGAGCTCACGCTGGCCTGGCGCCACCTGTGCGTTGGCGTATACCCCGCTGGCGCCGACACCGAGCAGGGCCGGCGTATTCGGCATGCAGCGCACAATGGCGGCGCCTGTGCCCAGCGACTGCTCCATGCTGGCAATGGTGGTGCCCGCTGCAATGGAAATGACCAGCGCCCCGCGCTCGCGTACCGGCGCTGCAATGCTCTCCAGCGCTGCGCGCATGACCTGCGGCTTCACTGCGACAATCACCACATCAGCGTGGGCGCAGGCCTCGGCATTGTCCTGGTAGGTGTGCACCGGGCCCAGCTTGCGCAGGTTGGACAGGCTCTCCGCGGAGGGATCGGCAGCGTGCAGGCGGGTGGCGGGATGACCGCTCTCGAGCAGGCCCCCGATAATGCTGGAAGCCATGTTGCCGGCGCCGATAAATGCGATAACCGCGTTGGTCATAGTCTGTGTGTCGGTTGCTCAGGGAAAGGCCGCAGTATACACGCCGCGGCTGGCCGAAATCATCCGCCCCGCGGCGTTGCGCGGGGCCCGAACAGGTCGGTGCCCACACGCACAATGGTGGCGCCTTCGGCAATGGCCGCTTCGAGGTCGCCAGACATGCCCATGGAAAGCGTGTCCAGCGTGGGCAGCGTTGCCTGTAGCGCTACCAGGGCGTCGCGCAGGCGGGCGAAGGGCTCGCGTTGCCGGGCCAGGGTGTCAGCGGGTGCCGGAATCGCCATCAGGCCGCGCAGCTGCAGCCGGGGCAGTTGCGCCACGGCTGTGGCCAGCGCCAGCAGCTCACTGGGGTCGACGCCCGACTTGCTGTCTTCCCCGGAAATGTTGACCTGCAGGCAGACCTGCAGGTCGGGCAACTGCGCCGGACGCTGCGCACTCAGGCGCTGGGCGATCTTGAGCCGGTCGACACTGTGCACCCAGGCAAAATGCTCGGCGAGGGCGCGGGTCTTGTTGGACTGTATGGGGCCGATGAAGTGCCAGCAGAGGTCGAGCCCGGCCAGTGCCTCGATCTTCGCCAGGCCCTCCTGCACATAGTTTTCACCGAAATCCCGCAGCCCGAGGGCCGCAGCGGCTCGCACCTCCTCTGCATCGCGGGTTTTGCTGACAGCGAGCACGCGTATCCCCTCCGGCGCGCGCTGGCTTTTTTCCGCGCTGAGTCGTACTCTTTCGAGGAGCCTGGCAATGCGTTGAGCGAGATGTTCAGTCTGCATGCCGTAGATGGTAGCGGATTAAGCTACCCCCAGGCGAGTTGAGAATCTTGTGTTGCCGCCCGGCGTGCGGTGCGCAGCAGACTCCGGCGCGTGCGCCGGACCGGCCCAGAGGGAGTGGAACGGTGGATATTACAGAACTTCTCGCGTTCAGTGCCAAACAGGGTGCATCGGATTTGCACCTGTCTGCCGGCCTGCCGCCCATGATCCGTGTTGACGGTGATGTGCGTCGCATCAACCTGCCGCCGATGGATCACAAGCAGGTACACGATCTCATCTACGACATCATGAACGACAAGCAGCGCAAGGACTACGAGGAGTTCCTGGAGACTGACTTCTCGTTCGAGGTACCGGGTGTTGCGCGTTTCCGGGTCAACGCCTTCAACCAGAACCGCGGCGCAGGGGCAGTATTCCGTACCATTCCCTCGAAAGTGCTGACCATGGAAGATCTCGGCATGGGCCCGGTATTCCGCGATATCTCCATGATGCCGCGGGGGCTGGTGCTGGTGACCGGGCCCACCGGTTCCGGCAAGTCAACCACACTGGCGGCCATGGTCGACCATATCAACGACAACAAGTACGAGCACATCCTCACCATCGAGGACCCGATCGAATTCGTGCACGAGAGCAAAAAGTGCCTGGTCAACCAGCGCGAGGTGCACCGCGATACACTCGGCTTCTCCGAGGCGTTGCGCTCGGCGTTGCGGGAAGACCCGGATATTATCCTGGTGGGTGAGATGCGCGACCTGGAAACCATCCGCCTGGCGCTGACCGCGGCGGAAACCGGCCACCTGGTGTTCGGCACGCTGCACACGACCTCTGCTGCGAAAACCATCGACCGTATTGTCGACGTGTTTCCCGCAGCGGAGAAGTCCATGGTGCGTTCAATGCTCTCCGAATCGCTGCAGGCGGTTGTGTCGCAGACCCTGCTCAAGCGCGCCACGGGGGGTCGCGTAGCGGCGCACGAAATCATGCGTGGCACCTCGGCCATCCGCAACCTGATCCGTGAGGACAAAGTGGCCCAGATGTATTCGGCGATCCAGACCGGGCACGCGCTGGGCATGCAGACCATGGACCAGTGCCTCAAGGACCTGGTGGAACGCCGTGTCATTACCCGCGACGTGGCCCGGGAAAAGGCGCGTATGCCGGAAAACTTCTAGAACTCAGGGATTGGAGAGCGGATCATGTTGATTGATGAGTTGTTGCAACGGGTCGTCAAGGAACAGGCTTCCGACGGCTTCATCACGGCGGGTGCACCGCCGAGCATCAAGATTGACGGCCAGATCTACCCGATCAGCAAGACCCGCTATACCGATGAGCAGACCCGCGAGATCGTGCTGTCGACCATGAGCGAGCGGCAGCAGGAAGAGTTCCTGCGTACCCACGAGTGCAACTTTGCGCTGGCCGTGCCGGAGCTCGGCCGCTTCCGGGTCAATGCCCTGGTGCAGCGCGGCAGCATGGGGCTGGTCGTTCGCCGCATCCATACGGAAATCCCCGAGATCGAGGCACTGGGTCTGCCACCGATCATCAAGGAACTGGCCATGACCAAGCGTGGCCTGGTGATCTTTGTCGGCGCCACCGGCACCGGTAAGTCCACCTCACTCGCCGCAATGGTGGGCTACCGCAACCAGAACAGCCGCGGGCATATCATCAGCATTGAAGACCCGATCGAGTTTATGCACGACCACGGCAACTGCCTGGTCACCCAGCGCGAGGTGGGTATCGACACCGAGTCCTTCGACGTGGCGCTGAAGAATACCCTGCGCCAGGCGCCGGACGTCATCATGATCGGCGAGGTGCGCTCCGCCGACACCATGGCCCAGGCGCTGACCTTCGCTGAAACCGGCCACCTGTGCCTCTGCACCCTGCACGCCAACAACGCCAACCAGGCGCTGGATCGCATCCAGAGCTTTTTCCCCGCCGACCTGCACTCCCAGGTGTGGATGGACCTGTCACTGAACCTGAAAGCCATGGTGGCCCAGCAACTGCTGCCGCATAAGGAGGGCAAGGGGCGCACGCCGGTGGTGGAAGTGCTGCTGAACTCACCGCTGATCCAGGACTATATCCGCAAGGGCGACGTGCACCTGATCAAGGACGTGATGGCGAAGTCCACGGAGCAGGGCATGCAGACCATGGACCAGTCCTTGATTCAGGCCTACAAGAGCAACCTGATCAGCCGGGAGGACGCGATCCGCTATGCCGACTCGGCCAACGATGTGCGTCTGATGATCAAGATGTTCGACAAAGGGCAGGCGACGGGTGGTGACGACCTCGACCTGAGTTTCGACGAATCGGATCGCGGCAAGCACATGGGTCGCAAGTAGCGCCTGCAGCGCAGCTCAGGCGCTCTGCCGGTTGAGCCAGGCCTGCAGGATCAATTCTGCGGCGTGACTGTCAACGGGCACGGCGCGGTAGTCGCCACGGTGCCCCCGCTCGCGCTGTTCGGACTTCACCGCGTAGCTCGTCAGGCGCTCGTCACTCATTTCCACAGGTATTCCCAGGCGCCCGTGCAGGCGCCGGGCGAACTTGCGCGCCCGCAGCGCCAGCGGGCTCACGCTACCGTCCATGTTCAGCGGATCACCCACCACGATCAGTCCGGGCTGCCACTCGACCACCAGGGTGTTGATCTGCTCCCAGTCCGGTATGCCATCCCGGGCCCGCAGCACGCAGAGCGGCTGACAGGTGCCGAGCAGGGAGTTGCCCACCGCCACGCCGATCTGGCGCAGGCCATAGTCGAAGGCCAGCAGGGTGCTGCTGCCCGCCCGCGCACCGGGCGGCAGTTCAGGCATGCCCCGCCTGCGCACTGATCAGGTTCATGTCGATGCCCAGCGCCCCGGCCGCCGCCGACATGCGGCGCTGCCAGGGCGTCGCGAACAGGATATCGCTGTCGGCGGGGACGGTGAGCCAGCTGTTGCGGGACAGCTCCTCTTCCAGCTGCCCTGCAGACCAGCCCGCGTAGCCCAGTGCGATCAGGTACTCCTGCGGGCCACTGCCGTCCGCGATCGCCACGAGAATATCGCGCGATGTGGTGAGGGTGATGTCGTCAGTGACTGTGAGACTGGCGTCCCAGTGCTTGCCGGCGCCACGGTGCAGCACAAAACCGTGATCCAGCTGCACCGGCCCGCCGGCCATGACCGGTTCGTCACTGAAGTCGCGGCTGGGCCGGATTTTCAGGTGCTCGAAAATTTCGGCGACGCTCAGGTCGAGGGGCTGGTTGATGACCAGACCCATGGCGCCACTCTCACCGTGCTCGCAGAGGTAGGTGACGCTGTGCGAGAACAGGCCCTCGTTGAGGCTGGGCATGGCCAGCAGGAAGTGATCACGAAGGCAGGCGCCGCTGTTGCTGACGTTGCTGGAAACCGGCATGTGAGTGGGTGTTGACCTCATGGCAACCCGCATCGCCCTTGTGGCGATGCGCTCACCCTGAGCTTAGCCGGTTTTCTTCAAATTGCCACGTCCGGACGATCTCCAGCTTGTCGGTAGTGGCCCTTAACGCGGCGGGAAACGGCGCGAACGGCGCCGCCATACGGACGATTTTCATCGCCGCTTCATCGAGCACCGCGTAACCCGAGGAGCTGAGGATACGAATGTCCTCCAGCTGCCCCTCGTAGTTGATCACGACCAGCAACTGCAGGCTGCCATACAGGCCGTAGCGGATGGAGGCCTCCGGGTAGTACTGGTTGCCCACCGCCTCCACACGCCGGCGCCAGTCGTGCAGGTAGGCCGCATCAATGGCCTCCTTGGCTGAAACAGCACTGAGGCGACGCACCCGGGGCGCGCTGGACCGGGTGTCCCGGTCTTCATCGATATCCAGTTCGGCGCGCTCGTCCTGCAGGCGGGCGGTCAGGCCAACGGGTTGGGGGGCCGCCATCGACACGGCGTCGCGTTGCCGCTCGCGCGCTGCAGCGGTCTGTTCACGACTGTGGCGCGCGCTCAGCGCGGTATCGGCGCGGGTCGCCTCCGACGCATCGCTCGCTTCCCGCGCCTGCGCCTGTTCCGGTGCACCGGAGGTACGCCCCCCCATGCGGTCCTCGTTGGCCGCATCGCCACTGCCCATCTGGCTGAACTGGGCGAGGTGGGTGATGTCCTCCGGGGTCAGTGCACTGCGCTGCTGGGCGAGGGTGATCGCCAGTTGGGGCGCCGGTGGCGTCGGTGGCTCGAAGTCGAAGCCGAGACCGAGCAGGAGAATGAGATGCAGGGCCCCCGCCAGGAACAGCGCGATGCTGAAACGGTTGTCCACCGGCGGAGCGGTTGTTGCGGACATCTGCAGCGTACCCTAGCGGGAGGCCAGCTCCGCGGCAATGCAGTCCATGAGCTGGCCGCCGATGTCGACATCGTAGGCGCGCTCGATTTCCTGGATCCCGGTGGGGCTGGTCACGTTGATTTCGGTCAGGTAGTCGCCAATGACGTCCAGGCCGACAAAATACAGGCCGCGCTCGCGCAGGCTGGGACCCACCTGCTCGGCAATCCAGCGATCCCGCGCGGACAGCGGTTGCGGACGCCCGGTGCCCCCCGCCGCAAGATTGCCGCGGGTTTCACCGACCGAGGGGACGCGCGCCAGGCAGTAGGGTATGGGTTCACCGTTGATCATCAGGATGCGCTTGTCCCCTTCCGAGATCTCGGGAATGAAGCGCTGGGCCATGATCGTGCGCCTGCCGAAATCCGTCAGGGTTTCCAGAATCACATTCAGATTGGGGTCGCCGGGTTTTACCCGGAAAATGGACGATCCGCCCATGCCGTCCAGCGGCTTGAAGATCACATCGCCGTGCTCGGTCTGGAAGGCCTTCAGACGTCGGGTATTGCTGCTCACCAGCACGGGCGGACAGCACTGGGGGAACTGGGTGGCGAACACCTTCTCGTTGCAGTCGCGCAGACTGTGGCAGCGGTTGACGATGAGCGTACCTTGCCGCTCTGCGGCCTCGAGAATGTACGTGGCGTACACGTACTCGTTGTCGAAGGGCGGATCCTTGCGCATGAGAATGGCATCGAGTTCGGCAAGGTCCTGGACATGTGCGTCGCCCAGTGTGTACCAGCTGTCCGGATCACGGAATACGGTCAGGTGCGAGACGCTGGCGCGGGCCTTGCCCTGTTCCAGGAACAGATCGCCGGGCTCCATGTAGTAGAGCTGCCAGTCACGGGCCTGTGCGGCCCAGAGCATGGCCAGGGTGCTGTCCTTCTTGAACTGCACCCGGGAGATGGGATCCATTACAACGCCGATCTTGGTGGTCATCACTGCTGTCCGCAAATAGTGTTGCCGTAAAGTACGCAATGGGTGTGTCCTGCGCAAGCGCAGCAGCGGCCCGCGCTGTTAGCCGGGCAGTGGCATATCGCCCCAGCGGGCCTGCAGCATGGCCAGTGCTGCCAGCGGCGCCGTCTCCGTGCGCAGCACTCGCGGCCCCAGCGCCAGGGGCAGGAAGCCGGCGGCTTCCGCGGCCTCGATTTCGCCTGCACTGAGCCCGCCCTCGGGCCCGACCAGCAGGCTCAGTGACGCGGGAGGGGCTGCGGCGGCGGGCAGTGCGACGGCGCGGTGGTGCAGCACCAGTCGCTGGTCGTCCGTGCAGTTGCCCAGCCAGGTGGGCAGCGTCTCTGGCGCGAACACCTGCGGCAGGCAACTGCGGCCGGACTGTTCACAGGCACTGATGGCTATCTGCTGCCAGTGTTGCAACTTGCGTGCCTCCCGCTCCCCGCGCAGGCGCACCTCGGTGCGCTCGGTATACAGGGGAGTGATGGCGGCCACGCCCAGTTCAGTGGCTTTCTGTACCACCCAGTCCATGCGCTCCCCGCGCGAGACACCGATGCCCAGGTGAATACGCAGCGGGGACTCCGGCAGACCGGGCTGCGCGGGTTCCAGCATCACCGTCACGGCGCGTTTGTCCGCTGCCAGGATGGTCGCTGGAAAATCGCTGCCGCTGCCGTCGAACAGGCAGACCGCCGCGCCGGGGCCCATACGCAACACCTTGGCCAGGTGTTGGCTGGGGCCGGCCTCCAGGGTCACACTGCTGCCGCCGGCAAGTGCCTGCGCCGTGAAAATGCGTGGTATCCGCATCGCTGCGCCCTACAGCCCCAGGTTGTTGCGAATCTGCCGCGTCGGCTCTATCTGGTTCATGGTGTAGAAGTGCAGGCCCGGCGCACCGCTTTCGAGCAGGGTCTGGCACAGCTGGGTCACCACGTCGATACCGAACTGCCGAATGCTCTCCTGGTCGTTGCCGAAGCCCTCTATGCGCTGGCATATCCAGCGCGGGATTTCGGCGCCGCAGTTGCGTGAAAAACGCGCCAGGTTGGCAAAGTTGGTGATGGGCATGATGCCCGCGACGATGGGCTTGTCGATACCGATGGCGGCGCACTGGTCGAGGAAGTAGAAGTAGGACTCGACATTGTAGAAGTACTGGGTGATGGCGCTGTTGGCACCGGCATCCAGCTTCTCCTTGAGAAAGCGCAGGTCGCTGTCGTAACTTTCAGCCTGCGGGTGGATTTCCGGATACGCAGCCACCTCGATATGGAAATGGTCCCCCGTGTGTTCCCGGATAAACGACACCAGCTGGCTGGCGTACACCAGCTGGCTGGCGCCCCCCATGCCGGAGGGCATGTCGCCGCGCAGGGCCACCAGACGACGCACGCCCATCTCCCGATAGCGCTGCAGCAGGTCGCGGATGGTGTCTTCACCGTCGCCACCGAAGCTCAGGTGCGGCGCGACGTCAATGTCGCGCTCGCGCAATGCCGCTACCACGCCGAAGGTGCTGTCGCGTGTCGACCCGCCGGCGCCGTAGGTGACCGAAAAGAAACCGGGGTCCAGCGCCTGCAGGGCGGGGGTAGTCCGCTCCAGCAGGGCTGTTTTTCCGTCCGCCGTCTTGGGCGGGAAGTACTCGAAGCTGATGGTGGGCATGGCGCGCCTAGTACTTGTAGCTGTCAGGCTTGAAGGGGCCTTCCTGCTTGACGTTGATGTACTCGGCCTGCGCCTTGGTCAGCCTGGTAATGACGCCACCAAAGCCCGCCACCATGTGTGCAGCCACTTCTTCGTCGAGTTTTTTCGGCAGGACTTCCACACGCAGCGCCGCGGCTTTCATTTCCGGCTCCAGGTTGGCAAAGCGGCGTTCGTAGAGGTAAATCTGCGCCAGTACCTGGTTGGCGAAGGAGCCATCCATGATGCGCGAGGGGTGGCCGGTCGCATTACCCAGGTTCACCAGGCGGCCCTCGGACAGCAGAATCAGGTAGTCACTGCGGGTGTCGTCCCGATAGACCTTGTGCACCTGCGGCTTCACTTCTTCCCACTGCCAGTTGCGGCGCATGAAAGCGGTGTCGATTTCGTTGTCGAAGTGGCCGATGTTGCAGACCACCGTGCCGCTTTTCAGGGCGCGCAGCATGTTCTCGTCGCAGACGTTGTAGTTGCCGGTGGTGGTGACCAGCAGATCCACATTGCCCAGCACATTCGTGTCTATGCAGTCAGCGGCGCCGGTGTTGACGCCGTCGATGAAAGGCGACACCACTTCGTAGCCATCCATGCAGGCCTGCATGGCACAGATCGGATCGATCTCCGTGACACGCACGATCATGCCCTCCTGGCGCAGCGACTGCGCAGAACCCTTGCCCACGTCGCCGTAACCAATGACCAGTGCCTTCTTGCCGGCCAGCAGGTGGTCGGTGCCGCGCTTCACAGCATCGTTCAGGCTGTGGCGACAGCCGTACTTGTTGTCGTTCTTGGACTTGGTGATGGAGTCATTGACGTTGACCGCGGGAATCTTCAGCTCGCCGCGCGCCAGCATCTCCTGCAGGCGGTGCACGCCGGTCGTGGTTTCCTCGGTGACTCCGTGGATGTGGTCCAGCATCGCGGGGTATTTCTGGTGCAGCATGGCGGTCAGGTCGCCGCCATCGTCCAGCACCATGTTGGCGTCCCAGGGCTTGCCGTCCTTGAGGATCGTCTGTTCGAGGCACCATTCATACTCTTCCTCGGTTTCGCCTTTCCAGGCGAACACCGGTATGCCAGCCGCGGCGATCGCGGCAGCGGCGTGGTCCTGGGTGGAGAAGATGTTGCAGGACGACCAGCGCACTTCGGCGCCCAGTTCGATCAGGGTTTCGATAAGCACTCCGGTCTGGATGGTCATGTGGATGCAGCCGAGGATCTTGGCACCGGCCAGCGGCTGGCTGGCGCGGTATTTTTCGCGCATGGCCATGAGGGCCGGCATTTCGGTCTCGGCGATCTCGAGCTCGCGGCGGCCCCAGTCGGCGAGGGAAATATCGGCGACTTTGTAGTCGGGCTTGTTGTCGAGTTTGGTCACTGTGCTCATGGTCATGTCCTTCTTGCTGGTTGATTCGATTGCTACTTGTTTGTGTTTCGTGTTTCTGGCTTGGGCGCGCTGTCGTGCGGCCCCACCTGCCCTCCGCCGCGGGCGGCCCGGTCGGGCGGCCGTTGGCTGCCCTCACTGCGGCCCCTGCTCCGGGCCCCGCCCCGACGCGCTTCCTGCGCGACGGGGCTTTCCGGCACATCCCTGTGCCTACAGGCCCTGCGCAGGGGCCTTCGTTCGGCGCCCTCTACGGTCCTTCCCCGCGGCGGAGGGCAGGCGGGGCCGCTCGGGTAACTGCTAAATCGACGTCCTCGCCAGTACGTCACCATCGGGCCCGATGTGGCACCCAAGTGAGGCGCGGCGGTCGGGCAGGGTTTGCGGGACTGTCTGAAACAGGGATGTTTCAGCCAAGCCTACAGGGACGTATTCACGGCGTGTCCCGCAAACCCTGCCCGACTGCCGCGCCGGCCTAACAGCGTCCTATCGACTCACGCCTGCGGGACCGTCTGACCCGCCCGAGTCACATCGCCCTGCGCAACACCTCCGCCTTGTCGGTTCTCTCCCAGGTGAAATCCGCGTCTTCGCGGCCAAAATGGCCATATGCAGCAGTTTTACGGTAAATCGGCCGCTTCAGATCCAGCATGTCGATAATGCCCCTCGGGCGCAGGTCGAAATGCTCGCGCACCAGCTTCACAATGCTGGCATCAGACAACTTGCCGGTGCCGAAGGTGTTGATCGAGATCGACGTCGGCTCAGCCACCCCGATCGCGTAGGACACCTGGATCTCGCAGCGGTCCGCCAGACCGGCGGCGACGATATTCTTGGCCACGTAGCGACCGGCGTAGGCGGCGGAGCGGTCGACTTTTGACGGGTCCTTGCCAGAGAAGGCGCCGCCACCGTGGCGCGCCATGCCGCCGTAGGTATCGACAATGATCTTGCGTCCGGTCAGTCCGCAGTCGCCCACGGGCCCGCCGATGATAAACACCCCGGTGGGGTTGATGTGGTAGCGGGTGTCGGCGCTGAGCCACTCTGCGGGCAGCACTTCCTTGATGATGAGGTCCATGACCGCCTGGTGAATGTCGGCCTGGCCGATGCTTTCATCGTGCTGGGTGGAGAGCACCACGGCGTCGATGCCGACGGGCTTGCCGTTCTCGTAGCGCAGGGTCACCTGGCTCTTGGCATCCGGGCGCAGCCAGGGCAGCGTGCCGTGCTTGCGCAACTCGGCCTGGCGCTCGACGAGGCGGTGTGCGTAGTAGATCGGAGCGGGCATCAGCGTGTCGGTTTCATTGGTGGCGTAGCCGAACATCAGGCCCTGGTCACCTGCGCCCTGCTCCTTTTCATCGCTGGCATCTACGCCCTGGGCGATGTCCGGGCTCTGTTTGCCGATGGCGTTGAGCACCGCGCAGGAGGCACCGTCGAAGCCCACCTTTGAGCTGTTGTAGCCAATATCCAGCACCACGTTGCGCACGACATCTTCCAGGTCAACGTAGGTCTTGGTGGTCACTTCGCCGGCAATCACGACCATGCCGGTCTTGACCAGGGTCTCCACGGCGACACGCGCGTCGGCATCGTCGGCGAGTATTTTGTCCAGAATGGCGTCGGAGATCTGGTCGGCCATCTTGTCGGGGTGCCCTTCGGACACTGATTCGGAAGTAAAAATCGCGTACTCGCTCATACCGTGGTTCCTGTTGCTGTGTGTGGGTGGCCGAAGAGGCGCACCTGTATCTGAAATCCGTTGCGCTGCGCCAGGTAAACGCTGGCAATGTCGCTGAGGCCGGCATCGCTGGCCCATGCCGCGAGGTCTTCGGGGGCGAAGCCCAGCCAGAGATCACCGCAGTTTTCCCGCGCCCAGGCCTGGTCGTGGCGGCAGAGATCCGTGACCAGCACCACGCCACCCGGCGCCAGGCAGGTGGCGATGTCACGCAGGATCTGCCGGGGCTGCGGGGTGTGGTGCAGCACCATATTGATCACGACGCAGTCCGCCTGCAGGCTCGCCAGCCGCTCGTGGCCGGTGTCGCCGTGCACAAATTCAATGTTGTTCAAGCCTTTCGTGGTGGCGCGGGCTCGCTCGAGCATGGCGGCGGCATTGTCCAGCGCGACCACATGGTAGAACCGGGGGGCCAGGGTGAGCAGGAAACCGCCGTCCCCGGGGCCCACTTCCAGTGCCGTGTCGAAGCGGCGCAACGGCGCATCCCGCAATACCTGGGCGACGGTGTCGGCATATTGCTCGTAGCTGGCGATGAGGTCCTGCTGCTGGCGGAATTTGTGTGCGTTGTCGCGGAAGAAGTGGCGTGAATTGGTCTCCCGCTGGCGCTGCACCTGCTGCAGCCGCTGTTCCAGCACGGGCGGCAGGGGCACGGCGTCCAGGGCGTCGAAGAGCTGCTGCTGCAGGGCCTCCAGGCCGGGTTGCTGGCCGAGCTCGCTGCGCCGGTAGAAAATGGAATTGCCCTCCCGCCGTGACGCCACCAGCCCCATGCCGGAGAGCACCTTGAGATGGTGGCTCAGCGCGGGCTGCCGGGTCGCAAACAGGGCACAGAGTTCGGATACGGCGAAGGAGTCGTTGCGCAGCACTCGGAGGATCTGCAGGCGCAGGGGATCTGCGCTGGCCTTGCACAGGTTGGCCAGGGACTCGATGCGCGCGTCAGGGCTGGTATCGCGCGCAGGGGATTGTGTGCTTGCAAGTAGCATGGCGGCGGAGTGTAGCAGGCCCTGCAATCTATATCAAAAATAATTGATATAGATTGCCAATCCGTTCCGGCCGGGCGCACTGGCGCGCAATATGTTGGTGATTTGTTTGCCGTAGGCCGCTGCTTACGCGAAAATAGCGCCCCTTTGTTCACCGGCCCCAGCGCCCAGCCCACGGAGCATGCCAATGCCATCCCGCCTTGAACTCGCCAACGCCATTCGTGCCCTCAGTATGGATGCTGTCCAGCGCGCCAACAGTGGTCACCCCGGTGCGCCGATGGGCATGGCAGATATCGCCGAGGTCCTCTGGAACGACTTCCTGCAGCACAATCCGGCGAACCCACAGTGGCCCAACCGCGACCGCTTTGTGTTGTCCAACGGCCACGGCTCGATGCTGATCTACTCGCTGTTGCACCTCAGCGGGTACGAGCTGCCCATGGAGGAGTTACAGAATTTCCGCCAGCTGCACAGCCGCACGCCGGGGCATCCCGAGTACGGTTATGCCCCGGGGGTGGAGACGACCACCGGGCCGCTGGGCCAGGGCATCAGCAACGCGGTCGGCATGGCGCTTGCCGAGAAAGTGCTGGCGGCGCAGTTCAACCGCCCCGGACACACCGTGGTCGATCACTACACCTATGCCTTCCTCGGTGACGGCTGCCTGATGGAGGGTATTTCCCATGAGGCCTGCTCCCTCGCCGGCACGCTGGGCCTGGGCAAGCTGATTGCGTTTTATGACGACAATGGCATCTCCATTGACGGCGAGGTGGAGGGCTGGTTCACCGATGACACACCGGCACGGTTCCGTGCCTATGGCTGGCAGGTGATCCCCCGTGTGGACGGCCACGACCCGGAGGAGGTGCGCCAGGCGATCGAAACCGCGCGGGCCGAACAGGGTATGCCCACGCTGATCTGCTGCAAGACCATCATCGGCAAGGGTGCGCCGAACAAACAGGGCAAGGAATCCTGCCACGGCGCTCCCCTCGGCGCGGACGAAATTGCCGCGGCCCGCGAGGCCCTGGCTTGGACGCATGCCCCCTTCGAGATCCCCGAGGCGATCTACGGCGGCTGGGACGCGCGGGCCGCGGGTGCAACGCGGGAGCAGGCCTGGGAGGCGAGCATGGCCGCCTACGCAGCGGCGTTCCCCGAAGAGGCGGCGGAACTCCGCCGCCGACTGGCGGGAGAGCTGCCGGCGGAGTTCCCGGCCCGCGCCCAGGCGTGGATAGACCAGTGCCAGGCCGAGGGCCAGAGCATCGCCTCGCGCAAGGCATCACAGAACTGCCTGAGCGCCTTCGGCCCGCTACTGCCGGAGCTGCTCGGCGGTTCGGCGGATCTCGCCGGCTCCAATCTGACCCTGTGGCAAGGCGCGCAGGGCATCACCCGGGAGGACGCCTCCGGCAATTACGTGTACTACGGCGTGCGCGAGTTTGGCATGTCCGCCATCATGAACGGCGTTGCCCTGCACGGCGGGTTCGTGCCCTACGGCGCGACCTTCCTCATGTTCATGGAATATGCGCGCAACGCCGTGCGCATGGCGGCCCTGATGAAGCTGCGCAGCATCTTCGTCTACACACACGATTCCATCGGCCTCGGCGAAGATGGCCCGACGCACCAGCCGGTAGAGCAGCTTACCGCCCTGCGCGCGACACCCAACCTGCACACCTGGCGGCCCTGCGATACCGTTGAGTCCGCGGTGTCCTGGAGCGCTGCCCTGCAGCGCACGGCGGGCCCCACCGCCCTGGTCTTCTCGCGCCAGAACCTGGCCCACCAGGCGCGCACCCCGGCCCAGGTGGCGGCTATCGCCCGCGGTGGTTATACCCTGGTGGACTGTGAGGGGCACCCCGAGCTGATCCTCATCGGCACCGGTTCGGAGCTGCAGCTCGCCGTGGAGGCCGCCGAGCGTCTCGCGGCGGCAGGACGTCGTGTGCGCGTGGTGTCGCTGCCCTGTGCAGAGCTGTTCATGGAGCAGGATGCCGCCTACCGCGAGGCAGTACTGCCCAGCGATGTGCTGGCACGGGTCGCCGTAGAGGCCGCCCACGCCGACTACTGGTACAAGTTCGTCGGCCTCGATGGGCGCATCGTCGGCATGACCAGCTTTGGTGAGTCTGCGCCGGCCGCGGATCTCATGGCGTATTTCGGTTTCACGGTGGATGCCGTGGTTGCTGCCGCAGACGAGGTCCTGTCGGGAGACTGAGGCTGTGCTGCGTCTCGCCATCAATGGCTATGGCCGCATCGGGCGCAGTATCCTGCGCGCGCTGTATGAGGGGCGGCAGCGGCAGCACATGCAGATCGTCGCCATCAATGAGCTGGCCGACGCGCGCACGGTGCTGCACCTGACGCGCTACGACAGTACACACGGTCGCTTCACCCTGCCGCTGACCGGCGCTGTGGGCGAAATGAATATCGACGGCGATCGCATCGCCCTGCTCAGCCAACCGGATGTCGCTCGCCTGCCCTGGGCGCAACAGGGCGTAGACCTGGTGCTTGAATGCACTGGCGCTTTCAGCGACCGGGCAACGGCGGAGCTGCACCTGCGGGGCGGCGCCGGTCGGGTGTTGTTCTCGCAGCCCGCGCAAATGGACGTGGACGCCACCGTGGTCTTCGGTGTCAACCACGAGACCCTGCTGCCGGAGCATCGCATCGCCTCGGCGGCATCCTGTACCACCAACGGCATTGTGCCGGTGATCGACGCGTTGCACCGGGCCCTTGGGGTGGAAAGCGGCACCATTACCACCATCCACTCGGCGATGAACGATCAGCCGGTACTGGATGCCTACCACCATACCGACCTGCGTAAAACCCGCGCCGCGTCACAGTCGATTATTCCCGTGGATACCGCACTGGCGCGGGGCATCGAACGGATACTGCCGGAGCTGGCCGGGCGCTTCACGGCGCAGGCCCTGCGCGTGCCCACACAGAACGTGTCGGCGATGGACCTGACCGTGCAGGTCATGCGCGATACCACCGAGCAGGAGGTGAACCGGATCCTGCGCGATGCTGCGGCGAGTGCCTACCACGGGGTGCTGGGTTTCACCATGGAGCCGCTGGCGTCCTGCGACTTCAACCACGACCCGCGCTCAAGTATCGTAGACGCCAGCCAGACCCGGGTCAGCGGTCGGCGCCTGGTGAAGGTGCTCACCTGGTTCGACAATGAATGGGCCTATGCCAACCGCATGCTGGATGTGGCTGCCTGCTGGGGCGGCTGCGAATTGACTGATTGCGCAGGAGAGCAGACATGAAGCGGATGACCGATATCGACCTCGCCGGCAAGCGCGTGCTGATTCGCGAGGACCTCAACGTGCCGCTGAAAGCCGGCGAAGTGAGCAGCGATGCGCGCATACGCGCGGCGTTGCCGACGCTGCAGCAGGCACAGGCGGCGGGGGCGAAAGTGCTGGTGATGTCGCATCTGGGGCGTCCGGAGGAAGGCGTATTTGCCGAGGAATTCTCCCTGGCTCCGGTCGTGCGGCGTCTGTCGCAACTGCTGGGTCAGCCGGTGTCTCTGCTGCAGGACTGGCAGCAGGGCGTGACCCTCGCTGATGGCGAGATCGCACTGTTGGAAAACGTACGCTTCAATGCCGGCGAGAAAAAAGACGACGAAGCGCTGTCGCGTGCCTACGCGGCGCTGTGTGATGTGTTCGTCATGGATGCATTTGGCACGGCCCACCGCGCCCAGGCTTCGACACACGGCGTGGCCCGCTTTGCCCCCATTGCCTGTGCTGGCCCCCTGCTCGCCGCGGAACTGGAAGCGCTGGACAGGGCGCTGGCCAACCCGGCCCGTCCCCTGGTGGCGATTGTCGGGGGCTCCAAGGTGTCTACGAAGCTGACGGTTCTGGAAACCCTGGCCGACAAGGTGGATCAACTGGTGGTCGGCGGCGGTATTGCCAACACCTTCCTCGCCGCAAGCGGTCTACCGGTGGGCAAGTCGCTGTGCGAACACGACCTGATCCCTGCGGCACAGGCGCTGATGCGCAAGACGCATATTCCCCTGCCTGCAGACGTCGTCACCGGCAAAGCCTTCTCCGAATCCGCCGTCGCGGAAACCAAGCCGGCCAGTGCCGTGGCCGACGATGACATGATTTTCGATATCGGCCCGCTGGCTGCGGCAGCCATCAGTGACATTCTGGCCCAGGCGGGTACCATCCTGTGGAATGGTCCGGTGGGCGTATTCGAATTCGACCAGTTCGGCGGAGGCACAGAAGCGCTGGCCCGCGCCATCGCCGCGAGCCCGGCATTTTCCCTGGCCGGTGGCGGCGATACGCTGGCGGCAATCGACAAATACGGCATCGCCGACCAGGTCTCCTACATCTCCACCGGTGGCGGCGCGTTCCTTGAGTATGTCGAGGGCAAAACGCTGCCCGCGGTGGCCATTTTACAACAGCGCGGGGACGAGGCCTGAGGGCGCACCTGCACCAGAACCCATCGAGGATAGAGCTATGGCACTTATCAGTATGCGTCAACTGCTGGACCACGCCGCAGAGTATGGCTATGGCGTGCCCGCGTTCAACGTCAACAACCTGGAGCAGACCCGCGCCATCATGGAGGCCGCTGACGCCACCAACTCGCCGGTGATCATGCAGGCCAGTGCGGGCGCGCGCAAATATGCCGGCGCGCCGTTCCTGCGTCACCTGATCCAGGCGGCCATCGAGGAGTTTCCCCACATTCCCGTGGTGATGCACCAGGATCACGGGGTGTCTCCCGCCGTTTGCCAGCGCTCCATCCAGCTGGGTTTCAGTTCGGTGATGATGGACGGCTCGCTGGGTACGGACGGCAAGACACCCATGGATTACGACTACAACGTCGACGTAACCCGTCGCGTGGTCGAAATGGCCCACGCCTGCGGCGTATCGGTCGAGGGTGAGCTGGGCTGCCTCGGTTCGCTGGAAACGGGGCAGGCCGGCGAGGAAGACGGTGTCGGCGCAGAGGGCACCCTGAGCCATGAGCAGATGCTCACCGATCCCGAAGAAGCGGCGGCCTTTGTTGCCGCCACCAGCGTCGATGCACTGGCAATCGCCTGCGGCACCAGCCACGGTGCCTACAAGTTCAGCCGGCCCCCCACCGGCGATATCCTGGCCATCGACCGGATCAAGGAAATCAATGCACGTATCCCCAACACTCACCTGGTGATGCACGGGTCGTCTTCGGTACCGCAGGAATGGTTGGCAATCATCAATGAGTTCGGCGGCAATATCCCGGAAACCTATGGCGTTCCCGTGGAGCAGATTCAGGAAGGCATCCGCCACGGCGTGCGCAAGATCAACATCGACACCGACCTGCGGCTGGCATCGACCGGCGCCGTGCGCCGTTTCCTGGCCCAGAATCCCGCTGAATTCGACCCGCGCAAATTCCTCGCGGTGACCACGACGGCCATGAAAGAGATCTGCGTGGCGCGCTACGAAGCCTTCGGTACCGCCGGCCACGCCGACAAGATCAAGGTGCGTTCACTCATCGCCATGCAGGAGGCGTACGACGCCGGCGAGCTGGGGCCGCAGCCTCGGTAGATGCCCCGCGACGTGGCCCTGGATGCCGCAAGCTTGCAGGCCCTGCGCGCTGCCTTGCCGCGCTTCGGGGAAGAAGCCCGGGTACCCGGGCTGGACCGCTACCTGACGTTCTACGGGCTGGCATTCAGCCGGGAATATGCCGCCTGCCGACACCGGATAGGGCGTGTTGCCTCCGGCCGCTACGCACTCGCCACCCAGTGCTGGGAGCTGCCCGGTGCACGCCACACCCTGTTGCTCGTGCACGGCTTTCTCGACCACGTTGGCCTGTACCGTCATATCATCGGGCATGCCCTGGCGCGCCAGTGCAATGTCATCGCCTTTGACCTGCCCGGGCATGGTCTGTCGACGGGAACGCCGACGGCAATCAATGATTTCAGCGAATACGCCGATGCCATCCAGGCTGTACTCCATGCCGTCGACCTGCCGCGCCTGCCGTTGCAGGTGGTGGGCCAGAGCACGGGGGGCGCGGCGCTGGTCGCCTATGCCCGGCAGTGCACTGCCTGGCCCTTCACCGGCACGGTACTGCTGGCACCGCTGTTGCGTCCTGCCGGCTGGCAGCGCGTGCGCGCGGCCCACGCGCTCCTCCACCGCTTTGTTGACTGCGTGCCGCGCGGCTTTGCACAGAATTCCTCTGACGCGGATTTTCTTGCCTTTGTGCGCGCCGATCCACTGCAGTCGCGGCGCATCCATGTGAGCTGGGTCGGTGCCCTGCGCCGCTGGCTGGCGGAGCTGCCCATTGCCGATCTCGGCGTGGGGCCGGCGCTGCTGGTACAGGGCGATGCGGACGGTACGGTGGACTGGCGCTTCAACCTGCCGCGTTACGGCCAGCTGTTTCCCGGGCTGCGTATCGAGCTGCTGCACGGTGCCGGGCACCAGCTGGCGAACGAGTCCGAGACGTTGCGTGCGCGCTATCTGCGGCAGGTGGATCGGTATCTGGGGTGGGGTTGAGTTCTGTGGCCTGTCATTATGAGTGCCTTGAAGTCGGCTCTGGGGGTGTTGGCGCTCTCGAGGGCACGCCGTAAACCCCTCCATGGGGGCTTGATGAAAACATCCGTGTTTTCAACAGCCCTCGAGAGCGCCAACACCCCCAGAGCCTGGCTTGGGTGCTTCGCAGAGCTCGGTGTTTGGCAACCAGGAGTTTTCTAAAGAAGTGAGGGGCGCGAGGCGGGGGCGGCAGGGCCGGACTGTATGAAACAGGGATGTTTCATTCAAGCCCCCATGGAGGGGTTCACGGCATGTCCGGCCCTGCCGCCCCCGCCTCGCGCCCCGCGCTACGAAGCACCCCACCGCTACGCGATACTCCAATCAACTCCCCGCCAGGTTGAGAAACTTCTGCACACCGTCAAAGAACATCTGCACCGAAATGATCACCAGGATCATTCCCATCAAGCGCTCCATGGCGAGCAGGCCGCGGGCGCCCAGGGCCTTGAGCAGTAGCGGCGCCATCATCAGCAGCGCCGCGCACACGCCCCAGGCCCCGACAACTGCAATGGTCCAGTCCATCATCCGGTCCGGATCCTTGTGCACCAACAGCATGGTAATGGCCAGCGCCGACGGCCCGGCAACCATGGGAATGGCCAGCGGCACGATAAAGGGTTCGCCATCCGGCGTGTCCCCCATCAGGCCATAGGGCGAGGGGAAAATCATGCGCAGTGCTATCAGGAACAGGATGATGGCGCCGGCGATGCTGATCGACTCCTGTCGCAGGTTCAGCACGTCGAGCATGGCGGAGCCGGCATAGAGGAAGAGCAGCAGCACGATCAGGGCGATGACCAGTTCGCGGAAGATCACCCACTGACGACGTCGCGGCTCTACATCCTTCAGTACCGAGAGGAAGATGGGCACGTTGCCCAGCGGATCCATCACGAAGGCGAGGGTGACAAAAGCGGAAATGGTATCCATGTGAACTCCGAAGCAGCAGCGCCCAGTGTAACCCGTGGGGGGCGTCCGGCAGTAGGGGCGCATCACGCGGGTCCCGGTGCTATGCTGAGGGCATGCCCTGTGGGAGGGACGTGACGTGACACAGTCGATAAACGCGTTTTTGCGCGGCACCGTGCTTGCCGCTGCTGCGCTGCTCAGCGCCTGTGCGGCGCAGCCACCGGTGGAGCGTGCCGTGGCGGTAACGCAGGCCGAACTGCTGTCCGGCGCGCGGCTGGGCGTGGCGGCGAACGCCCGCCCATCGACCGCCGCGCTCACGGCGGTAAACGACGATATGCGCGAGTTTCTGCGCCAGCATGTCCCCTCCGGGCTCGGACCCACCCGGACCATTGAGTTGATACTGCAGGCGATTCTGGATGACGGACTGCAGCTGCGCTACGACAATTTCCGGACCCTCACGGCGCAGGAGGCATTCTATAGCCGCGAGGGGAATTGCATGTCCTTCACCAACCTGTTTGTCGCCCTGGCACGGGAGGCGGGCGTCAAGGTGCATTACCAGGAGGTGGAGATCCCGCCCTCATGGACTGCGGAGGGCGACACCTGGCGCTATAACCTGCACATCAACGCGCTGGTCAAACTGCCGGGGGCCGAGCAGGTGGTGGACTTCAACCTCGGGGATTACGATCCCGGTCTGCACCGGCGCGTCCTGAGTGACGAAGAGGCGCTGGTGCGCTATCACAACAACATGGGTGTGCACTGGATGACCGAGGACGAGGGGCAGCGCGCCTTCCTGCACTTTCGGGAGGCGCTCTCACTGCGCCCTCGCACTGCTCACGTGTGGACCAATCTAGGCACCCTCTACCGGCGTGCAGGCGATCTGGCCGCGGCGGAGTCGAGCTATCTGCGCGCTGTCGACCTTGCCGATGATGCCGCCGCCAACAGCAACCTTGCGCGCCTTTACGCCCAGCTCGGTGAGCAGGCATTGAGTGACTGGTATCGGAACCGCGTGCAGCTGTTCCGTCAGCAGAACCCCTATTATCTGCTGCACCTTGCGCGGGAGGCCTATGCGTCAGCGGACTATCCCGCGGCACAGCGTCTGTTGCAGCGGGCCATTCGCAAACAGCCCGACGAGCATGAGTTCTATCGCCTGCTGGGTCTCACTGACCTGCAGCAGGGCGATTTGCGTGCCGCTGCGGATCATTTCACTGCAGCACTCGCGCACGCCGATGCCGAGGCCGGGGCGCGTTACCGGCACAAGCTGGAACTGCTGGCAGGGCAGTGATCTGCGCCGGTTGCGCAGAATTGCACAGGACCCTCTGGTAAACTGGACGCTTCTGGAGTCGGGTCCGTCCTGGGGGAGTCAATGAAGTTATTGCAATCGGGGGTCTGCTGCAGCGCGGTGCCTCCACGCGCCGGTGCCTGCGCATGAGCGGTGCACCCCAACAACGCCTGCAGGCGGCACTGGAAGCACTGCGAGCCGGGCGTGCCGCTGAGGCGGAAGCGCTGCTTGATGAGCTGACCCGTGGCGGCAACGCGGCGGCCTCGACCTGGCTGGCACTGGCCTTTGCCCGCGTCAATCTGGATCGGGCAGAGGACGCACTGCTGGCCGTGGACCGCGCGCTGCAGCTGGAGCCGCGCAATATTCGCGCCCTGTTGTTCAAGGCCGATCACCTCGACCGGCTGGGGCGTGAACGCACGGCGCTGGGCTTCTACCAGGGTGCCCTGCGCGTTGCCGCCAGCATGGCGCAGATACCCGAGGATGTGCGGCGCGGGCTGGCGCGCGCGGAAGAGGTCTGCGATCGCTGGGCTGCGCACTACGAGAACTACCTGCTGGAGAATCTGGAGCAGGCGGGGTTTACCCGCGCCGAGTTTCCGCGCTTTGCGGAATCCCTGGACATTGCCTGTGGCAAAGCGCCTGTGCAGCTGCAGCAGCCCACCCGCTACTATTTCCCCGGCCTGCCGCAGCGCACCTTCTACCCTCGCGAGATGTTCCCCTGGGCGGCGGCGCTGGAAGCGCAGACGGCGCAGATCCGCGACGAGCTGCTGGCCGTCATGCGCGACGACGGTCACTTTCAGCCCTACCTGGAGTCCAGCCCCGACCAGCCGCAACTGAATACCAGCCGCAACCTGGACAGGATGGACTGGAGTGCCTGCTACCTGTGGCGCGACGGCGTGCGTGTCGAGGCACTGGCAGAGCGCTGCCCGGCGACCTTTGCCGCACTGGAGGCCGTGCCCCTGTGCCGTGTGCCGGGGCAGATGCCCTCGGCGCTGTTTTCGCGTCTGGCGCCGGGTGCGCGTATTGAGCCCCACCACGGCGCCGTCAACACACGGCTGATCTGTCACTTGCCGCTGGTGGTGCCGCCACAGTGCGGCGAACTGCGGGTGGGCAACGACCGGCGCAGCTGGCGGGAGGGCGAACTGCTGGTGTTTGATGACAGCATGGAGCACGAGGCCTGGAATGAGAGTCGCGATGAGCGGGTGGTCCTGTTGTTCGACATCTGGCGACCCGAGCTCAGCGAAGCCGAGCGGCACTGGGTGTCGGCCATGCTGCAGGCCGTGAAGGCCTACGAAGCCCTGTGACGGCGCGGGGCCCTGCCAGCCACGCCGGTGCCTGGGATACCTACTGGCGCGGCACCCGGGAGAATGCAGCCCATCGCGAAGGCGGCCCCCAGGAACCGGTGCTTGCGGCTTTCTGGGCCAGTTTTTTCCAGACGGCATTGGCCACCGGCAATCCGCCGGCCCTGCTCGACCTCGCCTGCGGCCACGGCGCGGTGACCGGCCATGCGCTGCAGGTGTCACCGTCCCTGGCACCCTGTTGCAGTGACTACTCGCTCAGTGCCCTGCAGGGGCTGCAACAGCGCTACCCCAGTGCGCGCTGTGTGGTGGCCGATGCCGGTCATACACCCTTTGCGGACGCCAGCTTCGATCTGGTGGTCAGCCAGTTTGGCGTCGAGTACGCCGGGCCGGAAGCGCCGTACGAGGCGGCGCGGCTGGTCGCTACCGGCGGCACGCTGGCCCTGCTGGTGCATGTGGAGGGCGGGGCGATTTACCGCGAGTGCGCGGATAACCGCGATACGGTAATGGCCCTGCGGGCACTGAACGTTCTCGGCCTGGCGCAGGCGGCGTTTGACGCAGGCTTTGCACTGAATGCGGGTATCGGCACGCCCGAGGCCTTCAAGGCGGCGGAACGGGCGTTTACCCCCGCCGTGAGGGGGCTGGAACAGCTGTTGCAGACACGCGGCCCGCAGGCGGCCGGGGGCCTTTTGCAGCAGCTGTACACCGATATTGCGCACATGTACCGGCGCATGTCGGCCTATGCGCCCGAAGATGTGCGCTACTGGCTCGGCGGGATGGACGGGGAGCTCACCGCCTATATCGGCAGGATGCAATCGATGCTGGACGCCGGCTTTAGCCGTGCCGGCATGGATGCCCTGGCGGAGCGTCTGGGCGCAGCAGGTTTCAGCCTGCGCGAGTTATCGCAGCTGCGGGTGTCGGAGCAGGCGCAGGCGGCCGCCTGGGTGCTGGTGGCGCAACGCCGCTGAGCGCAGGCGCCCGCGCGCTTACCGGCGTTTTCAAATACGCCGCAGGGGCCTCTCAACCGCCGCTGGGGCTGGCGCTCTGCGCACTGTTGTTCTGAATGGCGTTGGTCGCGTCGCGGCTGTCCATGGACTCCTGTTTCCACTGCGCGTCGGTCTTGCACACCCGCGTGCCCAGCCGCGTTCCGGTCTTGATGATGGTGCGGCAGGTCAGGTTGTCGGTGCTGGCAACGGCCTGGGCCGGCGCGCTGGCATCGGCGGTCGCTGAGGGGCTGGTGCTTGAGCAGGCCGCGAGCATGACCAATGCGGCGCCTGCCGCGCAAACGGTAAGGTAACGTTTCATAGCTGTCTCCTGAGTGACTGTTCAGTCTCTACTGTGTCGTTCCGCAGGTCAATCCGCCAGCGGCGGACTTGCCTGAAATCGATGAAACAAAAAGCCCGGCACGAGGCCGGGCTGGGTCTTGCACCGTCAGGCGGCCGTTGCCGGCCGCTTGCAGGGGGTAGCTTAGAAGCTGACGCTGACGCCGACGAACATGTAGCGACCCAGTGCGTCGTACATGCCGGGGAACACGTTACCGTTACCGTTGATAGACGGACCGGCTGCGTTGCCCGCGATCGGCGGCTCTTTGTCAGTGATGTTGTTCACACCAAGGCGCACAGAGGCGTTTTCGGTGACATCCCAGGTACCGGCCAGGTCAAGGTAGTTGACGGAAGGCAGGTCCAGGTTACCGTTCAGGTCGGTCACTGAGCTGATGTGGCGCCAGTAGGCACTTACCGCCACGTCCCAGGGAGTCATCCAGGTAGCACGCAGGTTGTTGCGGAAGTCAGGTGTGGGGTAACCACACTCACCGCCCCAGTTACCTTTGCAGTCAACAACCGGCGCACCTTCGAGTTCCTGCTGGTCCCAGGTGTCGATGATGGACATGGTGTTGTTGAACGACAGGCTGCCCATATCACCGATGGTCAGGTCGTAATCAGCGATCACGTCCCATCCCTTGACTTCCTCGATTGCGAGGTTGTCAAGCAGGGCCACGATCTGGCCACTGGATGCCACTTCGGAGCCAATCCAGAGGTCACCGCGCGTGGAGTTACGCTTCACGTTTTCGCAGAGTGCGTCGTTGCCATCCAGACACTGGTTCAGGATGAACTCGGGGCCCAGGTTGTTAATACCCTTTTCGATCTCGATAGTGTAGTAGTCAACGCTCAGTACCAGGCCGTCGATGAATTCAGGCGACCAGATGAAGCCTACCGAGTAGGTATCGGACTCTTCCGGATCCAGCTGGGTGTTACCACCCTGCAGGAAGTTGTACTGGCCTGCGAAGGAGTTCAGGATGTTGCCGTACTGGGCAGCAGTGACTCCGGTGCGGGCGCAATCTTCCAGGCTACGCTCGGGGGTAGGGCCGCCACAGGGGTCCACGTCCATGTCGAACAGGTTCAGGCCCTGGGGCAGGAACAGTTCGCGGATGTTGGCAGCGCGGACAGCGCGCTGGAAGCTGGCGCGCAGCTTCACGTCCTGGTTGATGGCCCAGCCGCCGCGCACACCGTAGGTATCGGTGGTCACATCAGTGGAGTAATCAGAGTAGCGATAACCCAGGTCCAGCGTGATTTCTTCAGCAAAGGCAGCGCCTTCCACCAGCGGAATGCTGGCTTCCATGAAGTATTCAGTGACGTCGTACTCACCGTTAACTGCGTTGGTTGCGCCACCCTGGCCAGCGCCCAGACCGAGGCGGAAGCCCTCGTCCGGGTTGAAGTCCAGCGTTTCCTTGCGGTATTCAGTACCGATCACCACTTCCACGCCGTTGTTGGCGGAAGGCAGCTTGAAGCCGTAGTCGCCGAGGCTACCCGCAACGAAGGCGTTGAACACTTTCTGCGTGGTGGTGCCGCGAGCGAACAGGGGCAGGGTCAGATATTCAGCAGCAGCCGGGTCAACCCCACCGGTTTCCCAGATATTCCAGGGCACACAGTTCGGGTCGCTGCCGTCAACAACAGAACGACAGGTGATGTTGCCATCGTCGTCCAGTACCGCATCCAGCGCATTGCGGATCTTGGCGTTGGACAGGTCGTTGTTGTAGGTGTTTTCCATGCTGACTTCTGAGTACAGGCCAGACACGTCGTAACGCCAGGTGTCGTTGATGTCACCACGGAAGCCCAGCACACCGCGGAAGGAGGTGTGACGCAGGTCCTGGTTACGCGGGCCGCCTTCAACGTTACGACGCAGAACAACCACATCCTGCGTGTCACCTGGGCCGAGGCCGTTGGCACCACAAATCACGCCGACCTGCTGGTCGGAGAGGAAGGGGTTGTCACAGGAGATCGGCACGTTCAGGCCGAAAGCACCAGAGGGCGCGATCTGCGCATTGCTCTGGTTGTCCATGAACATCAATTCGGTGTAGGTTTCGACGTGCTCGTTGATCTGGTAACGACCAAAGGCACCGGCGGTGTAACGCTCGTCGGGACGCTGGTAGTAGTTCAGCGGGCCGTAGTTGTACACTTCGCTGGGCTGTACAAGCTGGTTGCCGACAACACGGTAGGGATCCGCTGTGCCAACAATGAAAGTACCCGCTGCACTGGTGCCGGAGCCGAAACAGCCAGTGGCATCGTTGTTCAGGGCGCAGGCGCTGTAGTCACGCTGGCTCTGCAGTACGGCGTCGATTTCACGGTAAGTGGCGTAGGCGGTCACGTTGCCGCGGCCGTTGTCGAAGTTGCCACCCATGACCAGCGACCAGTTCTGGATTTCGCCGTCGGTGTTGCTGCCGTCAGGGAAGGGGAAGCCCGCATCGCCAACGATCTGCTGGATGCCGCTGTTGTCGTTGTCGTGCTGGTACTGGCTGAACTGGTAGTCAAACTGCACGCCTTCGAAGTCGTCAACCATCACGAAGTTGACAACACCCGCAACCGCGTCGGAACCGTAGGTCGCGGAGGCGCCACCGGTCAGTACTTCAACGCGCTGGATCAGGGCTGCCGGAATCTGGTTGATGTCGGCGCCGGTACCGCCCTGCAGCGGAGAGCCCGCGGGCAGGCGACGGCCGTTGACCAGTACCAGGGTACGCTCGTCACCCAGGTTGCGCAGGTTCAGGGTAGCCGTACCCGTGGCGCCGTTGGAGGTGGATGAGTTCTGGTTGGAGTAAACCTGTGGCAGGTTCTTCATCAGGTCTTCAACGCGGGTGGTGCCCTGGAACTTGAATTCCTCGGCATCGACCTGCGTGACCGGGCTGGCGGAAACCAGGTTTGCCCGCTGGATACGCGAACCGGTAACAACCACTTCTTCCAGCATCAGCTGGTCGTCCTGGGCGTTGGCAACAGTCGGCATTACCGCCGCTGCGCTCATGCCCAGGGCAGCTGAAACTGCCATGGTCAGACGATTTTTCCTTAACATATCAATACCCCTGTACTTGACTGTAAGCATGCTAATCCGGTGGCCAATGCCACTGGAGACGAACATTAAACGAATTCAGCGTCAGGTTCCTCAGAGTTCCCTGTCACTTTTGTGACTTATTTACAAAAAACGCGGGGAACTCGGCAAATTACCAGAAATTACCTGACCTAACGCGAGCAGGTAGCTGAAATCCAAGTACTTTCAGCGGCAGTGGCGGAGCGATGTGCTAGCGTACGCGGCTCACCCCCACGGTCTTGTCGGTGGCCTTTACCGTCATCCGGTAGAAGCCGAGGAAGTTCTTGTCGATGACCACCGCGGTGTCGTCTCCGCGGTGCAGGTAGCGCCCGGGCAGCCGCTGCCGCCAGACCTGCCCGTTGTCCAGGTAAAAGAGGGTCTCTCCCGACCAGCCTTCGAAGGGCGACTTGATGTTGGCCTCGATACGGATGGACTCGTCGGCCGCGATCACTTCCGGGTTGCTGCGCAGCAGGGTGGGGGCTTCCGCGGCGGTGTAGGTGACCAGCCAGCGGTTCAGCGCTGCGCGCTCGACGTCACTGAGTTTGTCGAGGCCGGCGGCCCGGTACTCCTCGCTGGACATCAGTTTCTCGACGCCGGGAAACTCGCCTACCGGCCCGGCAGCCAGGGCAGGCATGCTGCCGGCAACGGTGAGGAACAGCAGGGAAAGCAGGGTACTGCGCATGGTCTACTCCGGGTTCAGAAGCGCTGGCTGATACGGGTGTACCAGAAGCGCCCCCTCAGTTCGTGGGTACGGGCGTCGATGTTATCGTTAAATGCGGACGCCGCCAAAGGCGCCGCGGCATCGAACAGGTTGTCGATACCGAGGGTCAACCGCAGCCCCGACAGCACATCGAACACGTAGCTGACCTGCATGTCGTGCACGGTCCAGCTGTCAATTTCCCGGGTCTGCGTGGTTCCGGGGAGGACTTCGTCCATCGCGCTCACGTGGTGCATCTCGTAGCTGGCGAGCCAGCGGTCGCGTTTCCAGTGCAAACCGAGCTGGCCCTTCCACTCGGGAATGCCGCCGAGGCCCTCGGAGGCCTCGTCGCGGAAGGTGCCGGCCAGGTCTATCTGCGGCCCGCCGTCGCCGGGCTGGGAGAGGTACTCGTGAATCCAGGCCCCGCTGCCGGTGACGGAGACCTGGCCCCAGGGCTGATCCGGGAAGTAATAGGCGAGGCTGAGGTCGGCACCGCGCACCCGGCGCTTGCCGAAATTGATATTGTTCGCGGTGACCCGGACGAGATTGCCCAGCGCGTCGCGGGTGACCTGGTCGGCAAAGGCACCGGTGGCCGCGTTGCGGTCGACAAGGGACTGTGCGCTGGAGCTGACCACGTCTTCCTGGCGGATTTCGAAGTAGTCGAGTGACACCCGCAGGCCGGGTATCACGACCGGGGTCCAGATGGCACCGGCACTGACGGATTCGGAGGTTTCCGGGTCCAGGTCCGGGTTGCCGCCCTTCACGGTGAGAAACTGGTTGCGGGTGGCGTCAGCCAGTTGCGTACAGCCCGGCAGCTGGCCGACATTGGCGGCGATGGTGCAGGGGTCGGCGATAAAGGCCTGTTGCTCGCTGCTGCCCTCGTAGAGCTCGCTCAGGCTGGGTGCACGGAAGCCGAAGGCGTAGCCGCCGCGCAGCGTCAGCGACGGGCCGAGCTGCCATTTCAGCCCGACCTTGGGGTTGGTGCTGCTGCCGAAGTCGCTGTAGGCGGAGTGGCGGATGGCAGCTTCCAGTTGCAGATTGCGGCCACCGCTGGCGTTACTCCACAGCGGCACGCGGCTCTCGGCATACAGTTCCAGAATCTTGCGCTCCCCGCGGGTGGGCTGGAAATTGGTGGCGCCGATGGTGCCGATCGAGGCCAGCCGCTCGTCGGGCACTTTGGCCGTCGATTCGTGGCGGAATTCCAGGCCCAGCGCAAGGTCACCCCGCCCCGCCGGCAGGTTCAGCAGCGCGTTGCTGAGGTTGAGCGCCGCGCTGGAGAGGGTGGTATCGCCCCGGGTGCGCCCGTCGAGGCGCAGGTAATCCACCTGCTCGGCACTGATGCTGCCCGCCGGCCCCATGATGTCCACGGGGACACAGCCGTCGACATCGGCCCCCTGGCAGCCGGCGGCCGGCCCCAGTGCCCGCCGCAGGCGGTTGGCATCGACCAGGTTGGTGGCGGTTTCCCGGGCCTGGCTGCGGCTCCAGTTCACCCCGATATCCCAGTGCCAATCGGCATAAAGGCCTTCCACGATGGCGCTCAGGCGGCCGACGCGTGACTCATTCAGCTGCAATCGTCCGGGAAATTCCAACAGTCTGCGCCTAACATCGGTGATTTCCTGGCCAAAGTCGTTGTAGATGTTATCGGCGGCAACGCTGATCGGCTCCTGCTCAAAGCCGGTGAACAAGGGGGTGGGTGCCAGGGTGGCACGGGCGTTGGTCTGCAGGTAGGTCGCTTCGAGGAGGGCGGTCACCTGTTCGCTGAGGTCCCGGGTTACGCTCGCATAAACGCTGCTGCGGCGCAGCGGAACAACGGCGGAGGTAAATGCCTGGTAGTCGAACAGATCCTCACTGCCCGCGGCCCGGTAGCCGGCGCCGTCGGCGATCAGCGAGCGACCATCCGGAAGCACTACGCGTGCGTCGGGGGTGGCGCTGGAGCGCAGATCGGTGCCGCCCAGCGGCCGCGTATCCGCGCTGCGTGACACCGCTCGATCACGGCTGAACAGCGGCTCCTGTTCGTAGTGCGAGGCGCTGATGAACAGTCCGCCGTCCCGGAAACTGGTGCCGTACTGCAGCGTCTGTGTCGTGGTGGTGAGGTCGCCGCGGCTGCTTTCACCGACGTAGGATTCCGCCAGAAACCCGTGGAAATCGCGCTTCATGATGATATTGACTACGCCCGCGATTGCATCCGAGCCGTAGATTGCGGATGCGCCGTCCTTGAGTATCTCCACCCGCTCCACGGCGGCCGGGGAAATGCTGTTCAGGTCTACGGACTCGCCGGCCAGCCCGTCGTTGGCGATGCGGCGCCCGTTGATCAGGATGAGCGTGTTACTGGCCGGAAGTCCGCGCAGGGTGACAGTGGCTGTGCCATCACCGCCGTTGGAGATGGCAGTGCTGGTCGAGTTGCCGACGACCGCCGGTACGAAACGCAGCAGTTCGCCAAGCGTTTGGGCACCACTGCGCTCAATGTCAGAGCGCGCATACACCTCCACCGGGGCGCTGAAGCGATTCGGGTCCCGGCGTATGCGCGAGCCGGTCATCCGGCTGCCATAGACGTAGGTTTGCTCCATGCCGGGCTCATAGACGGGCAGTAAAGCCTCGGTCTGTAGCGGATCATCGCAACGTTCCCGCGGGCAGTTTTCGGCGTAGATCGCCACGATGCGGTCATCGATGAGCTCCCAGCCCAGTCCGCTCTCTGCCAGCAGCCGGCTGAGGGCGTCGTCCCGGCCCATGTCACCGACCAGGGCGGGTGCCGAGAGGTGTCCGGTAAGCCGGTCGGAGAACACAATCGGGGTATTGCTCTGGCGGCTGAACTGGATCAGCGCGGCAGACAGCGAGCTCTCGCGGATGTCGTAATGCTTGAGGGGTTCCGCCGCGGCGGTTTCCGCAGTCCAGCCGAGTACGATGGAGATCGCCAGCCATGCCGAAACGATTCCCTGCGCGAAAAACCCTGTCGCCCGGGACGCGGCAAGCATGTTCTCACCCTGCCAGATTGATGGTCGCAACGCACTGATAATTCAGGAGAGTTTGTCGGCCAGGGGAGCTGGCCAGGCAAGACGTCGTTATATCCTACTGCGGGGCTTTCAGCAACTGCACGGAGCCGTTGTTCAGGCGCACAACACGCAGCCCCAGGCTGCGTTCAAGGGCCTGGATGACCGTGTCCGGGTGGTCGAGACTGAAGACGCCGGACACGGTGAGGTTGGCGACCTCGCGCTCGCTGATGAGAATGCGGGTATCCGAATAGCGGGCCAGTTCGCTGGCGAGCTCTGCCAGGGTCAGGGCGTCGGCGACGATCTCTCCGCGCTGCCACGCGGTGTACGTTGCGGTATCCACGGTCTGGCGGGTGCCGAGGCCACCACTGCGTGAGGTCTCCAGGTGCTCGTTGGCATCCAGCAGTACGCTGGCCACCGTGGCCGGATTGCTCACCCGCACCCTGCCCTCGGTTACCGTGATTTCCGTGGACCCGGCGCGGCGGTAGACGTTGAAAGCCGTACCGATGGCGGTCACTGTCGCGTCACCAGTGCTCACCGCGAAGGGTCGCTGCGGATCGTGGGCGACGTCGAAATAGGCCTCCCCTTTCACCAGGGTCAGCTGGCGGTTGCCCTGGCTGAACGCCACATCCAGCTGGCTGTCGGTATTCAGGGTGACGCGCGAGGTGTCGCTGAGTGTGTAGGTGGTCCGCTCCCCCTGGGCCGTGCGCAGGGACTCAACGGCGTCCGGGCCGCGATCCCGGGGCAGCAACACAACCGCCAGGGCGAGACTGGCGGCGAGCGCTGTGGCGCCGGCCAGCCACTGGCGGCGGGTTGGCCCGCTGTGCAGGGCCGTGGGCTCCGGCTGCTCCACCTCGAGCGGCAGGTGCTGCACACTGCCCAGGTCATCCCAGAGCTCCAGCATCAGGTCCATGGCCTGGCGGTGACCCGCATCCGCAGCCAGCCACAGGGCGAATTCACGGTGATCCTGGTCGGTCGCCTCGCCACGGAAACGAGCAATCCACGCCAGTGCGGTGTCGCAATGTCGCTCGAATTCTTGTGTCAAGGTCTGGCTCATCGTGTCCCCAACGCCCGCCGGTTGTTGCTTCCCGGGGTGCGGCGCTGCCCCTCAGGGGCGCTTGCCTGTCTTATGTCCTGTTAGTGTAACGAGGAAACACAAAGTTCCCTCAAGTAAATTTGTCTCAATCAACCATTTTCGCCCGGCGGATACAACGCGGCGAGGCGCTTGCGACAGTGCTGCAGCGCCTGCAGGATGTATTTCTCCACGCTGGACACGGAAACCTGCATGGCATCGGCGATTTCCCCGTAGGAGAGTCCGTTGCGCCGGTGCAGCAGAAAGGCCTGCCGCACATTGACCGGCAATTCCTCTACGGCCGCCATGATCAGGCCGAGTTTTTCCCGCGCGCCGAGGATGTGCTCGGGGGACGCCGCGCTGCCATTGATGTCCGGTGCCTCGCCGTCCTCGGACTGCTGCCGTTCGCCGTGCATGAACTGCAGATGCAGCTTGCGCCGCCGCAACTGGTCGACGGCGAGGTTGGTCGCCACCTGGAACAGGAAGGCGCGGGCGTTGTCCAGGGTTTCCGGCGACTCCAGCCGGTGCAGGCGCAGAAAGGCCTCCTGGGCGACTTCGGCGGCGTCCTCCGGGCTGTCCAGTTTGCGGGCGAGATAGCGTTCCAGGGCGCCGCCATGGTCATTGACCAGGCGCGCGAGGAACGCATTCTTGCGGTTTGCTACGACAGTGATGGCGAATCCCTCGTGGTAGCGCGGTATGCCAGCGGGCGTGGCCTAGAATAGTACGCGACTGCGGATTGTACCGTCTATGCTGGCCAGCTTTGCCAGCGCGACGTCCGAGTATTCGGCGTCGACATCGATCACCACGTAGCCCACCGCCTCGTTGGTCTGCAGAAACTGGGCCGACACGTTGATGTCGTACTCGGAGAATACCCGGTTGATGGCGCTCATGACCCCGGGGACGTTGTGGTGGATGTGCAGCAGGCGGTGGCTGCCCTCGTGCTCCGGCAGGGATACTTCAGGGAAGTTGACGGAGGAGGTGGTCGCTCCCGTATCGCTGTAGCGGGCGAGTTTCTCGGCCACTTCAACACCGATGTTGGCCTGTGCCTCCACGGTGCTGCCGCCGATGTGCGGGGTGAGGATGACGTTGTCGAAAGCCCGCAGCGGAGAAATGAACTCCTCGTCGTTGGCGCGTGGCTCAACCGGGAACACATCGATACCCGCACCGCCCAGGTGACCGGATTCCAGGCTGGCGGCCAGGGCGTCGATATCCACCACGGTGCCCCGCGATGCGTTCAGCAGGATGCTGCCTTTGGGCATCTGTGCCAGCTGTGCGGCGCCTATCATGTTGCGCGTGCCGCGGGTCTCCGGAACGTGCAGGCTGACCACATCCGATTGCGCCAGCAGTTGCTCCAGGGAGGGCAACTGGCGGGCGTTTCCCAGGGGCAGCTTGCTCACAACGTCACAGAACTGCACCTGCATGCCCAGGCCCTCCGCGATCACGCCGAGCTGCATGCCGATGTTGCCGTAGCCCACGATGCCCAGGCGCTTGCCGCGGATTTCATAGGCGTTGGTGGCGCTTTTCTGCCATTCGCCGCGGTGTGCAGCCGCATTGCGGGCCGCCACCCCGCGCAACAGCAGAATAGCCTCGGCGATCACCAGCTCTGCCACGCTGCGGGTGTTGCTGAAGGGGGCATTGAACACGGCGATACCGCGGCGCGTGGCGGCCGGAAGATCGACCTGGTTGGTGCCGATGCAGAAGCAGCCGATGGCGACCAGTTTGCGCGCTGCATCCAGCACGTCTTCGGTGAGTTGCGTGCGCGAGCGGATGCCAACGAAGTGTGCGTCGGCGATGGCTTTCTTCAGGTCGGCGGGCGCCAGCGCCTTCTGGTGCAGTTCTATGTTGTCATAGCCGGCATTGCGCAGGGTGTCGACGGCGGATGGATGGACGCCCTCCAGTAACAGGAAGCGGATTTTGCTCTTTTCAAGCGACTTTGGCGCCATACGCGGTGGTGCTCCCTGAACGGTGTGTAGTGGGCGGGAATAAGCGGGCGCGTATGCTACCATACTGCGCCCTGTTTGCGTCCCTCGACTAACTCGACTGCGGAGTATCCCTGTGTCCACCATCAGCCCGGAAGTGTTGCAGGCGTTGCAAGCCTGTGTTGGCGAGTCCCGTGTCCTGACGGACGCAGACTCCCTCGAGCGCTACGGTCGCGACTGGACGCGGGTGCACACCCCCGCGCCGTCCGCCGTCGTGCTGCCCGGCAGCATTGAGGAGGTGCAGGCCCTGGTCGAGGTCGCGCTGGCCCGGCAGCTGGCGCTGGTGCCTTCCGGTGGTCGCACCGGGCTCAGTGCCGGGGCCGTGGCCTGCCAGGGGGAGGTGGTCATCGCGCTCGACCGCCTGAACCGGATCGACGAATTCAACCCGGTTGACCGCACGGTGCGCTGCGGGGCCGGTGTGGTGACGGCCCAGCTGCAGGCTTTCGCTGCGGAGCAGGGGCTGTTCTACCCGGTGGATTTTGCCTCCAGCGGATCCAGCCAGATCGGCGGTAACATTTCCACCAATGCCGGTGGTATCAAGGTCATACGCCACGGCATGACGCGGGACTGGGTGGCGGGCCTGAAGGTGGTGACCGGTCGTGGCGAACTGCTGGACCTGAATCGCGGCCTGGTCAAGAACAATGCCGGCTACGACCTGCGCCAGCTGATCATCGGGGCCGAGGGCACCCTGGGTATCGTTGTAGAGGCGACCATGCAGCTGGCGCGGCCCCCGCAGAACCTGACGGTGATGGTGCTCGGGGTGCCGGATATGGCCGCCGTGATGCAGGTACTGGAAACCTGGCAGGGTGCCATGGATCTGCAGGCCTTCGAATTCTTCTCCGAACTGGCGCTGCAGAAGGTCGTCGCGCACCAGGGTCTGCAGCGGCCATTCGAGACCGTCAGCGGGTTTTATGCCCTGTTGGAGTTCGAACAGCACACCGAGGCAGAACTCGATCAGGCCATGGCGCTGTTTGAGCACTGTGTGGATAAGGGTTGGGTGGTGGATGGTGTGGTCAGCCAGAGCGTGGCCCAGGCGCAGGCTCTGTGGCGGCTGCGGGAGGATATCTCGGAAACCATCTCCCGCTGGACGCCCTACAAAAACGATATCGCCACCACGATCGTGCGCGTCCCCGACTTCCTTGCAGAGGTGGAAGCCGTGGTCAACCGGGCCTATCCCGACTTCGAGATCGTCTGGTTCGGGCACATCGGCGATGGCAACGTGCACCTGAACGTGCTCAAGCCGGATAGCTTGCCCATGGCCGAGTTTCAGCAGCGCTGCGGAGAGGTGAGCCGCTGGGTGTTTGAGATTGTGCAGCGCCACGAAGGCAGTGTGTCAGCAGAGCACGGTGTTGGCCTGTTGAAGAAGGATTACCTGCACTACAGCCGTTCGCAGGCGGAAATCGCCATCATGAAACAGATCAAACAGGTCTTCGACCCCCGGGGCATTATGAACCCGGGCAAGATCTTCGACCTGTAGGCAGGCAGGGGGCTCAGCTGGCGCGCAGGGTTTCCACACCCTTCGCGGTGCCCAGCAGCAGAACATCTGCCGGCCGCAGGGCGAACAGGCCGTTGGTGACCACGCCGGTGATATTGTTGATTTTCGCCTCCATGGCCAGCGGTTGCGGGATGGAAAAATTGTGGACGTCGAGGATGACGTTGCCGTTGTCCGTGACTACACCCTCCCGGTAGACCGGGTCGCCGCCCAGCTTCACCAGCTCCCTCGCGACGTGGCTGCGGGCCATGGGGATAACCTCCACGGGCAGCGGGAACTGACCCAGGGTGTGCACGCGCTTGCTTTCGTCCGCGATGCAGATAAAGGTGCGCGCCACGGCCGCGACAATTTTCTCACGGGTCAGCGCCGCACCGCCGCCCTTGATCAGTTGCAGCGCCGCGTTGGCTTCGTCTGCACCGTCGATATAGAAGTCGACCTGGTTGACGCTGTTCAGGTCGCTCACCTGGATGCCGTGTTGGCGCAGCCGTGCCGCCGAGGCCTCGGAGCTGGCGACGGTGGTATTGAAGTCGCCCCGCAGGGTGGCGAGCAGGTCGATGAACAGGTTGGCGGTGGAGCCTGTGCCGATGCCGAGCACGGTGTCGCGCTCCAGTCGGGGTTTGATGTAATCCAGCGCAGCCTGTGCGACCGCCTGCTTGAGCGCGTCCTGTGTCATGTTCGCCTGCCCGCTTCATGCGAAAAGGGAAAGTATAAAGCATAACGGGGTGTGTCCGGCGGATATCGAAAAAACCCGCACCGCGCCTGCAATCAGTGCTGAAAATCCGCGTCAGCTCCATTACCATGGCGGGCTGGCTTTTTACTGGATCACGCATATGCCCTCCTCGTATATCAAGCGCATTCTCGATGCTCGCGTGTACGACGTCGCGCGCGAGACTCCGGTCGATGAAGCCATGTTGATGTCGCGTCGCCTCGGCAACCGCGTGCTGTTCAAGCGCGAGGACTTGCAGCCCGTGTTTTCCTTCAAGCTGCGTGGCGCCTACAACAAGATGCAGAAGCTGTCCGCCGAGCAGCGCGCCTGCGGCGTGGTGGCGGCCTCCGCCGGCAACCATGCCCAGGGCCTGGCCATGGCGGCACAGCACATGGGCGTCAAGGCCACTATCGTGATGCCGCGCACCACGCCGCAGATCAAGGTCGATGCGGTGCGCAACCGGGGCGCGAGGGTGGTCCTGCACGGAGATACCTTCGACGAGGCATCGGTGTACGCGCAGAAGCTGGTGGCGGAAAAATCCATGGTGTACGTGCACCCCTTCGACGACCCGGATGTGATCGCCGGGCAGGGCACGGTCGGCATGGAAATTGTGCGCCAGCTGCAGCGGCCGCTGGACGCGATCTTCGTGCCGGTGGGTGGCGGTGGCCTGCTTGCTGGCGTCGCCGCCTACATCAAGTACGTCTGGCCGGAAACGCGGTTGATCGGCGTGGAGCCGGAGGACGCCGCCTGCCTGCAACTGGCGCTGCGCAAGGGCCGCCGCGCCGTACTGCCGGAAGTCGGCCTGTTCGCGGACGGCTGTGCCGTGGCGCAGATCGGCAAGGAGACCTTCCGCGTTATCCGCAGCACGGTCGACGAGGTGATCACCGCCGCCACGGACGAGATCTGCGCCGCTATCAAGGATATCTTCGAGGATACCCGCGGCATTGCCGAGCCTGCGGGCGCGCTGGCGCTGGCTGGCCTGAAGAAATATGTCGAAACAACGGGCGTGCGCGACCAGGACCTGCTGGCGATTGTCAGCGGGGCGAACACCAACTTTGACCGGCTGCGCTATATTTCCGAGCGCACCGAGGTGGGCGAGCACCGCGAAGCGGTGATCAGCGTGACGATACCCGAGCGCCCCGGCAGTTTCCGCACCTTCTGCAGTGCCCTCGGCCGGCGCAACATCACCGAGTTCAATTACCGCTATTCCGATGCCGGGTCTGCGCTGGTGTTCCTGGGCCTCTCTGTCATTCCCGGCGGCAGCGACCTGAGCGACCTGCTGCAGGACCTCGGCGAGCAGGGTTACGCCACAGAGGACATGACCAACAACGAGATGGCCAAGTTGCATATCAGGCACATGGTGGGCGGCAGGGCGCCCGCTGACCTGACGGATGAGGTGGTGTTCCGCGTGGAATTCCCCGAGCGGCCGGGTGCGCTGCTCAAGTTCCTGTCGGGCCTCGGGCAGCGCTGGAACATCTCCCTGTTCCACTACCGCAACCACGGCGCCGCCTATGGCCGCATCCTGCTTGGTGTGCAGGTGCCGCGCGCGGAGCGCAGGGCGTTTCGCGACGTACTCGATGCTGTGGGCTACCCGTGGTGGGATGAATCCGACAATCGCGCCTATCAGTTGTACCTCGGCCAGCCCCAGATGGGGCAGTGAGGCGCCATTGATCAGGAAAATGTTGAGATTTCAATAGTTTCGGGGTTTTCTTTCGATAAACGCTGAGCTAGACTTGAATAATAGTGTGAAAAATTGCCAAAAAGAATCAGTGCAGGGCCGAAAAGAGCCTTGGGAAAAGGGAGGGCGCCGGCAGTAATGCAGCGTCATCCGGGGGTGCGGTGCGGCGGCTTGCAGAGTGCGAAGCCCCTGGCCGTCGTGGATTGCGAGAACCGTGTACAAAGAGTGTCGTTGTGAAGAATAAGCCAGACTTCTTCCTGTTGATTGCTGCCGCCTTCGGCATTGGCGTGTTGGTGACCATGTTATTGCCGCTGTCCGCGAGCGACTCCGTTGCGGCACCCGCCTCCGAGCTGCAGGCCGGGGTCATCATCGAGTAGGCATCCTCTCCTGCGCGAAGCAGGCTGTTAGGCCCGACTCAGTCAAGACCCACTGCATGGGAATATCCCAGCTCGCGCTGTCCAAACCGTTAATCTCCTGGCACACATAGGCCAGGCCGACACGCAGTACACCCCGGGCGTCCGCCAGGGTCCGATCATAAAAGCCGCCACCCATGCCCAGACGGTAGCCGTCGCGCTGCCAGCCCACCAGCGGCATGATCAGCAGGTCCAGTTCCCCCGCGGTGCAGCTGCGACCGCTGCTGTCGGGTTCGGGGATGCCGAACCGGTTGGGCTGCATTGCCTGATCGTCCAGCCACTCGCGAAAGACCAGCCTGCGCTCTTGCGCCAGGACCGGGAGGTAGGTTTGCTTGCCCTGTGCCCGGCAGGCCTGCGCCAGGGGCTGCGTATCGAGTTCGCCATCGTTGGGCCAGTACAGGCCGATGTGTCGGGCCGTGTCCCAGCCGGGCAGCGTGCGGATGTGCCCGGCAACAGCGCGCGCGGCCGCGGCCTGCTGTGCGGCCGGAAGCGCCTTGCGTCGTTCGCGGAGCTGGCGCCGCAGGGCGTCGCGTGCGTCCGGTTCAGATGGCATGAGAGAGGTGGATTCCCGGCATGACGTTGACAGAGTTGCCCTGAACCCGACGGTTCAAGGAGGAGGGCCCTGTACTGTATCAGGCTTTCCGGACAGCGCCGGACATGCACACCAACAGCAACGAGGAACCTCCGGGTATAGACTTATCGGCTCGAGGACTGTCTGCCTGGCGCCCATGCCAGGGATCCAGCGGCCAGTATACACGATCTGGAGGCCGGGCTGGCTGCGATCAGCCGATTTCCAGCTGCCGCAGCTGGTAGAGTGCTTCATCCACCTTGCGCTGCAGGCTGGCGACGGCCGTCGTGTCGACCGCTTCATCCGCCACCGCAGGCACCGTGCCCTGCCCCGAGGCCTTGAGCAGTTCGTGGCTGATGTTGAGTGCCGCCATGACCGCGATGCGCTCCAGGCCGATGACCTTGCCGGTGTCACGTATCGCGCGCATCTGCTTGTCGAGGTAGCGGGCTGAGATGATGAGCTCGGCCTGCTGGTCTTCTGGGCAGGCGACCTGGTATTCCTTGTCCAGAATGTGCACCGAAACGGTGTTGACCGTACTCACTGGCGTTGCTCCATGGACCGCAGGCGGGCGATCATTGCTTCGACTTTGTTGCGCGCCAGGTTGTTTTTGCTGATGAGGTCCTCACGCTCCAGGCGCCAGCTGTCATTCTCGCGTTTCAGGCGCTGGTTTTCCCGGTTAAGATCCCGGCACAGGGCGATCAGTTCATCGATTCTGGTCTCCAGGGTCTGGAGCTGGGTATCTGCCATGACGTGCTACTTGGGCTGTCTGGATATAGCGCTTACTATAGAGCCGGCTGTGTGACAGGTCAACGCAGCAAAAGTTTTTAAATTTCAATGGCCTGCCGACCTTTTCGTAGTATCCGGTGGAACTGCGGTGGCGGTTTACGCCAAAAACGGGCGCAACAGGGAGTAACTTGGATGTTCGACAGGCTACCCGGTGATACCGGGCTGTTTGACTTCGACGACGTCGCCGACCAGCTACTGGAGCAGGGCGTGTCCCTGTCACCTGCGGAGGTGCACGGCTGTCTGGTCGGGCTGCTCGCCGCGGGCCACAGCGCGGAACCGGGTGCGGGGCTCAACGCATTGAACCAGGCCCTGGACCTCGATTTGCACGGCGCCCTGGCGGATGAGGTCATGCAGCTGTATGCCCAGTGCAGCGAGGCGCTGGGAGAGGACCTGTTCGATTTTACGCCGCTGTTGGCGGATGAGAGCCACGATCTGGCGGTGCGCACAGAATCCCTGGCTGACTGGTGCCGGGGCTTTCTTACCGGTTTCGCCCGGACGGTGGCCGCCAGCGGCACCGGGGGTGAAACACTGCCCGGTGACAGCACGGAAATACTGCGCGACTTCGCCGCCATGGCCCAGGCCAGTGCCGAGGATCAAGATGAAGACGATGAGGACGCGGAGAACGCCTATTTCGCGCTGGTCGAATACCTGCGGGTGGCGGCGGTGAACGTGTTTCTCGACACGCGCGCCCGCCAGGAGGATCGCGAGCGCGCGCTCAGGGGCAAGCCCGATGCGCTGCATTGAGTGGAGCGCTGCGCAGCGCAGCAGTGAGGGGGTCACGGTGTGAAAATCAGTCGTCAGGAATTCGCCCGGCGGCGCCAGCGGCTGATGGCCCTGATGGAGCCGAACAGTATCGCGATCATACCCGCCGCACGCGAGCAGTTGCGCAGCCGCGATACCGAGTATCCCTTCCGTCAGGACAGCGACTTCCACTACCTGTGCGGGTTCCCGGAACCGGAGGCGGTGCTGGTGCTGATTCCGGGCCGCGGACATGGTGAATATGTGTTGTTCTGCCGCGAGCGGGACCCGACGCTGGAGCTCTGGCACGGCTATCGCGCGGGCCCTGAGGGCGCCTGCAGTGACTACGCCGCCGACGATGCCTTTCCCATTGGCGATATCGATGACATCCTGCCCGGGTTAATTGAGGGCCGCGAGCGCGTGTACTACTCCATGGGGCGCAGCGCGGATTTCGACCGCCGTATCATGGCCTGGGTCAACCTGATCCGCAGCAAGGAGGCCAGCGGCTCGGTGCCACCGGGTGAATTCACCGACCTCGACCACATGCTGCACGACCTGCGCCTGAAAAAGAGTGCCGCTGAGCTGCGCCTGATGGCCCAGGCGGGGGAGATCACCGCCAGGGCCCACCGCCGCGCCATGTGCAGTGCGGCACCCGGCGTGTACGAATACCAGCTGGAGGCCGAATTGCTGCATGAGTTCGCCCAGGGCGGCGCCCGCTTTCCGGCCTATCCGTCCATTGTCGGTAGCGGGCCGAACAGCTGCATTCTGCATTACACCCAGAATGCGCGCGCGATGCGCAAAGGGGAGCTGGTGCTGATCGACGCGGGCTGTGAGTACCAGGGCTACGCCGCCGATGTCACGCGCACATTCCCGGTGGACGGCCGTTTTTCGCGGCAGCAGCGGGCGATCTACAACATCGTGCTGGAAGCGCAGCAGGCCGCCATCGCCGCAGTGCGCCCCGGCAACCACTGGAACGCGCCGCACGAGGCCACGGTGGAGGTGATTACCCGCGGCCTGCGCGACCTGGGGCTGCTCGCCGGCGACGTCGCCGACCTGGTGGCCGCGGGGGCCTACCGCCCCTTCTACATGCACCGGGCGGGTCACTGGCTCGGGCTGGATGTGCACGATGTGGGAGATTATCGCGTGGCCGGGACCTGGCGGCAGCTGGAACCCGGGATGGTGCTGACGGTTGAGCCCGGTATCTATATTGCGCCGGACAACACCGACGTGGCACCGCGCTGGCGCGGGATCGGTGTGCGCATCGAAGACGATGTCGTGGTCACGGAGGACGGCTGCGAGCTGCTCACCGCGCTGGTGCCACGAGAGCCGGACGCGATTGAGGAACTGATGGCGGCGGGGCGGGGATGAGCGCGCGGGATATCGTCATTGCCGGCGGTGGCATGGTGGGCATCAGCCTGGCGTTGGCCCTCGCCCGAAAACTGCCCGAGCAGGTGCGCATCACGCTGGTCGAGGGCTTTACGCTGCCACCGCCGGCTGCCGCAGCGCCCGACTATCACCCCGCCTTTGACGCGCGCTCCACGGCGCTGAGCTACAGTTCCGAACGCATTTACCGGTCTCTGGGGCTGTGGCCCCTGTTGCAGCGCTGGCTGTGCCCGATAGACACCATTCATGTTTCCAGCCGGGGCCATTTCGGCAGCAGCATTCTGCGCGGGGCGGATTATGGCTGGGGCGCCCTGGGACATGTGGTCGAGAACGCATGGCTGGGGCAGGCCCTGTTGCATGCGCTGCGCAGCGAGCAGCGCGTGGAGCTGCTGAACCCGGCGCGTGTGACCGCAGCCAGGCCGACGCCTGAGGGCGTGGTGCTGTCGCTGGACGGGGAGGCCCCCCCCACGCTGACCACTGCGCTGCTGGTGGTTGCGGACGGTGCCGATTCGGGCCTGCGGGAAGGCCTGGGGGTCGCGGCATGGGAGAAGCCCTACCGCCAGCATGCCCTGATCTGCAATGTTGCGACCGCGGAGCCCCACGCCGGGTGCGCCTTCGAGCGCTTTACCGATGAAGGGCCGCTGGCCCTGCTTCCACTGCTGCCCGCGGCGGGTGCCCGGCACCGCAGCGCGCTGGTCTGGACCCTGCCACCGGAGCGCGCGGCCCAGCTGCTGGAGTGTCCCCAGGATGTGTTTCTCGCCGCCCTGCAGCAGCGGTTTGGCTACCGGCTGGGGCGCCTGCAGCAGGTGGGGGCGCGCCACGCCTACCCGCTGACCCTGCGCCATTGCGACGAGCAGGTGCGTGCCGGTATCGCGGTCATGGGCAACGCCGCCCACGCCCTGCATCCGGTGGCGGGGCAGGGATTCAACCTGGCCCTGCGCGATATCTGGGCGCTCTGTGATGTGCTGTCGGCGGCTGTGGCGCGCGGCCAGAGCCCCGGTGATCTGACTGTGCTGCAGCAGTACCGTGCACGGCAGCAGGCCGATCAGCGACGCACGATCGAGTTCAGCGACCGCTTGCCGGCGCTGTTCATGCACAACGACCCGATGCTGGCCCTGGCCCGCGACCTGGCCCTGTCCGGACTGGACTGGGTGGCACCACTGAAGCGCGCTTTTGTGGCGCAGGCCGCCGGCCTGCAGGCGCTGGAGGCCGCGCATGACTGAGCTGCCGTCCTGCGATGTGGCCATTGTTGGCGCCGGCATCGCCGGTTCGGCGCTGGCTGCGGCGCTCTCTGGTCGCGGGTTGCAGATCGTGGTGATTGAGGCCCAGGGCGATGAGCGCGCGGTATTGCCGGATGCCCTGGCACTGGAGAGCTTCGATCCTCGCGTGGTTGCGCTGAGCCCCCGCTCCCGTCGCCTGCTCAACGAGCTCGGGGCATGGCAGGCGGTGGCTGATTACCGGCTCTGTGCCTACGACCACATGACGGTCTGGGACGCCGAGGGCACCGGCTCCATCGATTTCGACAGCGCGGATGTCGGTGCTGCAGCCCTCGGTTACATCGTGGAGAACCGCGCCCTGGTGGGCGCGCTGCTGGGCAGGTTGGCGGCCTGCCCCGATGTCCGTCTCCTGGCCCCCGAATCTCTCGCCGGCTGCGAGCGTGCCGCCGATGGCGCCCTGGTCCTGACTCTGGCGTCGGGGGCGCAGTTGCGCCCTGAGCTCGTGGTGGCCGCGGATGGGGCGCAGTCGCGCCTGCGGGATCTGCTCGCCTTCCGTACGCGGGAGTGGGGCTACGGCCACCACGCCGTGGTCGCGACGGTGCAGGTCGAACGACCGCACCAGACCACCGCCTGGCAGCGCTTCCTGCCCAGCGGTCCGCTGGCGTTCCTGCCGTTGCCATCTGCTCCCGACGCACAGTACTGCTCGATTGTCTGGTCGCTGGACTCCTCCCGTGTGGACGGTATCCAGGCGTTGCAGGCGGGGGAGTTCTGCGCGGCGCTGGAGCGCGCCTTCGAGGGGCGTCTCGGCCGGGTGCTGGGCTGTTCGCGGCGCTTCGCGTTCCCCCTGCGCCAGCGCCACGCGGTGGACTATGTGCAGCCCGGCGCCGCCCTGGTGGCCGATGCCGCGCACACCATTCACCCGCTGGCGGGACAGGGTATCAACCTCGGTCTGCAGGATGTGGCGGCACTGGCGGAAGAAGTCTTGCGTGCACGGGAGCGCGGCGAGCAGCCGGGCAGTATTGCGGTATTGCGCCGCTACCAGCGTCGGCGCAAGGGCGAGAACCTGGCGATGATGGCGGCGATGGAGGGCTTCAAACGCCTGTTCGAGCAGCCGGCGCTGCCCCTGCGCTGGCTGCGCAATGCCGGCATGCGCGGTGTCGACCGCGCCGGACCGCTGAAGCACCAGCTGATGCGCCAGGCCATGGGTCTGACGGAATCAGGCACCCTCGAGTAGCTCACTGTCGGCGGCACCCGATGCGGGGACAGATTGTTTTTCAGAGGTCTCCCGGTAGAATGCGCGTTTCCCCTGTCGGCCGACGCCGATCACCGTACGAGAGGACGCACCATGAGCATGACCCCGAGTGAATTGAAGTACGCGAGCAGCCATGAATGGGCGCGTCTGGAAGAGGACGGCACCGTAACGATCGGTATCACCGACCACGCACAGGAGGCTCTGGGCGATGTGGTGTTTGTTGAAGTGCCCGGTGTGGGTGATCGACTGGCGGCCGGTGATGAGGCCGGCGTCGTGGAGTCGGTCAAGGCGGCATCGGATATCTACGCGCCCATCAGCGGTGAAGTCATCGCGGTGAACGAGGCACTGGAAGACGAGCCCGAAACGGTCAACTCCGACCCGTACAACGACGGCTGGTTTTTCCGCCTGCAGCCCGATGACACCAGTGAGCTCGAGAAACTGCTGAGCGCCGAGGACTACGCCAACCACTGCGCCGACGAGTGAACACCGACCTGTTCCTGCGCGCCGGGGCCGACCGGCGCCTGGCCGCGGGGCACCTCTGGGTATTTTCCAACGAAGTCGATGTACAGCGCAGCCCGTTGCAGTCCTTTGCCGCGGGTGACCTGGTGCAGGTGCGCCGGGCCAACGGCGCCCTGCTCGGCTCTGCCTACATGGAGCCGCAATCCCTGATATGCGCCCGGCTCTACGCCCACGGCCGGGAGCAGGCGCTGTCCAGCCAGTGGCTCTCCGCCCTGGTTGCGCGGGCACTGGCCAGCCGTGAGGCGTTGCTGCCCGGGCAGTGCTACCGCCTGATCTACGGCGACAGTGACGGTATCCCCGGCCTTGTGGTCGACCGCTTCGGCGAGTACCTGGTCATGCAGTTCCACAATGCAGGCATAGAGCAGCATGAGGCCGCAGTCATCGAGGCGCTGGCCAGTGTGCTGCAGCCCGCCGGCATCCTGCTGCGGGCAGACAGTCGCAGCCGCCGCGAGCAGGGCCTTGCAGACCGGGTGGAGGTGGTATTCGGCGAGGTGCCCGAGGTGCTGCCCCTGCAGGAAAACGGTGTGGCGTTTGCGGCACCGGTGTTGCAGGGGCAGAAGACCGGCTGGTTCTACGATCACCGCATGGCCCGGGCCCGGCTGCGGGACTATGCACCCGGTCAGCGGGTGCTGGACGTCTACAGCTACATAGGCGGCTGGGGGATTCAGGCAGCGGCCTGCGGCGCCAGCGCCGTGCTTTGTGTCGACAGTTCGGCGGCGGCCCTGGCCGGCGTGGAGGCGAATGCCCGGCTCAACGGCCTGGAAAGCAGGGTGGCGGTGCGCCAGGGTCAGGCTGCGGATGTGCTGCAGGCCCTGCGCGACGAGGGTCGGCAGTTCGACCTGGTGATTGTCGATCCGCCGGCGTTTATCCAGCGGCGCAGGGATCTCAAGAAAGGTATCAAGGCGTACCAGCGGATCAACGAGCTCGGCCTGGGCCTGCTCGGCCCCGGTGGCGTGCTGGTGTCCGCTTCCTGCTCCATGCACCTGTCACGGGCAGACCTGCTGCTGGCCATACAGGGTGCTGCGCGGCGCAGTGAGTGTGACGTGCGCGTGCTGGAACAGGGTGGTCAGGGGCCGGATCATCCCGTGCACCCGCTGATCCCCGAAACCGAGTACCTGAAATCGGTGTTCTGCCGGCGGCTCAGTCCCGCAGGGATATAACCGGCCAGCCGGCGGCTATCGCGTGGGCCCTGAGGGTTGCGTCGGGGTCCACGGCGACCGCGAAATCGACGCACTCCAGCAGCGGCAGGTCGTTGTGCGAGTCGCTGTAGAACCAGCTGCCAGCGAGGTCCAGCTGCCGGCTTTCCAGCCAGGCCTGCAGCCGCAGCACCTTGCCCTGGTGATAGGACGGAATACCCGTGGGCTCGCCGGTGTAGCGGCCCTCTACCAGTTCGGCTTCACAGGCCAGTAGATCGCTGATTCCCAGGGCGTCCACGATGGGGCGCGTGATGAAATGGTTGGTCGCGGTAATCACCAGCAGGTGGTGCCCCTGTTCGCGGTGGTTGGCGATCAGGGCGCGTGCGCGGGGCAGCATGATGGGTTCGATCTTTTCGCGCATGAATTGCCGGTGCAGCGGCGCCAGTTCCTCGGGCGAGCGCCCGCGTAGCGGACCCAGCGCGAAGCGCAGGTAGGCCTCGATATCCAGCGTGCCGGCCTGGTAATCGCGGTAGAAGCGCTCGTTGTCCTCGGCGAACCGGCTGCTGTCCACCAGGCCCTGTTCACAGACGAACTGACCCCAGAGGTGGTCGCTGTCACCCTTGATGAGGGTGTTGTCGAGGTCGAAAATGGCAAGTGTCATGGCGCGCTCCAGGCAGGGCGCGAGAATAGCGTGCTGTGCCGGCAGAGTAAATTTCTCAGACACCGGAAAGTATGGAACAATAGTCGGTCGCATAATAAGGATGGTATCCGGTGATCGATTCAGAGGGATTCAGGCCCAACGTCGGGATCATACTGGCCAATGACGCGGGCCAGCTTCTGTGGGCGCGCCGTATTGGCGGCCGCGATGCCTGGCAGTTTCCCCAGGGGGGTATCAATCCCGGCGAAACGCCTGAAGAAGCTCTGTACCGCGAGTTGCACGAAGAAGTCGGCCTCGGCCCCGAAGCAGTCAATGTCGTCGCAGCCACCCGGGGCTGGCTGCGCTACCGCCTGCCGCGGCGCTTTGTGCGCAAGGATCAGAACCCGGTGTGCATTGGCCAGAAACAGAAATGGTTTTTGCTGCACCTGCGTGCTGCCGACGAGGCCGTGTGCCTCACGGCGAACCAGAAACCCGAGTTCGACCACTGGCAATGGGTGAGTTACTGGTACCCCCTGAACCAGGTGGTGTCGTTCAAGCGTGAAGTCTATCGCCGCGCACTGAAGGAACTGGCGCCGCCGCTCGCACGTCTCACGGATGCGCACAGCTGATGGCAGCCATGATGCTTGAGACGCTCCGCAACATTGTGCAGGAGGTGAACGCCGCCGAGGGGCTCAATGATGCGTTGCAGATCATCGTCAAGCGGGTCCGCGATGCCATGGGGACCGAGGTCTGCAGCGTCTACATGCGCGATGAGGCCAGCGGGCGTTTCGTCTTTCGCGCCACGGAAGGCTTGAACCCACTGCAGGTGGGCGAGGCCAGCCTGGCGCCGGGTGAGGGCCTGGTCGGCCTCGTCGCCCAGCGGGAAGAACCGGTCAACCTCGAGGACGCAGAGAGCCACCCCAGCTTCCAGCTGCTGGAAGGTCTCGGCGAAGAGCCGTTCCACGCCTTCCTGGGTGTGCCCATCATTCACCAGCGCGATGTGCTGGGCGTGTTGATCATTCAGCAGGCCAAACGGCGCCGTTTTGACGAAAGCGAGGAAGCCTTCCTGGTGACCATGTCCGCGCAGTTGGCGGCGGTCATTGCCCACGCCCGGGTTACCGGTGCGGTGCAGGAGGAATTGCTCGGGGGCGCTGCGGCCCCGGCGCGGATCAACGGCATACCCGGTGCGCCGGGTGTGGCGATCGGCACCGCAGTGGTGGTTTCGCCGGTGGCCGACCTGTATGCGGTACCGCGCAAGACCGCCAGCGACCGGCGCCAGGAGCTGCGCGCGTTCAAGGCGGCACTGGCCAGTGTGCGCGCCGATATCCAGGGCGTCTCTGATAACCTGCGCGGGGAGATGAGCGCCGAGGATCACGCTCTGTTTGACGTCTACCTCGGCATCCTCGACGACTCGGCCATCGGCGGCGAGGTGGCGAGCCTGATCAAGGCCGGGCAATGGGCGCAGGGCGCCCTGAGCGAAGTGATGATTCGGCATATCCGCCATTTCGAGCGCATGGAGCACAGTTACCTGCGCGAGCGCGCGGTGGATGTGAAGGATTTGGGTACGCGAGTGCTTGCTTACTTGCAGGACGCCGCCCGCTCTGAGCAGGTGGTGTACCCGCCACAGACGATCCTGGTGGGTGAAGAGCTGACCGCATCCTCCCTCGGCGAGGTGCCGCGGGAGCAGCTGGCCGGGCTGATTTCGGTGCGCGGCTCAGGCAATTCGCATGTCGCCATTCTCGCCCGGGCCATGGGTGTGCCCACGGTGATGGGCGCTGTCGACCTGCCCTACACCCGCCTGCAGGACCGGGAGCTGGTGGTCGATGGCTACAACGGCATCGTACACCTGAACCCGCTGCCGGAGGTGCGGGCGCGGTTTCAGGAGGTGGTGGACCAGGACCGCGCCGTCTCCCGCGATCTCGAGTCCCTGCGCGACCTGCCCTGCGAGACTCTGGACGGTCACCGCCTGCCGCTGTGGGTGAACACCGGGCTGATGGCCGATGTGACGCGTTCACTGGAGCAGGGCGCGGAGGGCGTCGGCCTGTACCGCACCGAAGTGCCGTTCCTGCTGCGGGACCGTTTCCCCAGTGAGGAAGAGCAGCGGCAGATCTACCGGGAGCAGCTTGCCGCCTTTGCCCCGCGTCCGGTCACCATGCGCACCCTGGACATCGGCGGTGACAAGGCGCTGCCGTACTTCCCGATCGCCGAGGACAACCCCTTTCTGGGGTGGCGTGGCATCCGGGTCACGCTGGACCACCCGGAGATTTTTCTGGCGCAGGTGCGCGCCATGCTCAAGGCCAATGCCGGCTACGGCAACCTGCGCATCATGTTGCCCATGATCAGCAATATCGCGGAATTCGAGGAAGCCCTGGCGCTGATCCATCGCGGTCACCGGGAGATCGTGCAGGAAGGTACCGAGGTGGCCCTGCCGCCCATCGGAGTGATGGTGGAGGTGCCCTCCGCCGTGTACCAGGCGCGGGCGCTGGCGCGACGCGCGGATTTCCTCTCCGTGGGCAGCAACGACCTGACGCAGTACCTGCTCGCTGTCGACCGCAATAACGCCCGCGTCGCCGGCCTGTACCACGCCTACCACCCGGCTGTGCTGCAGGCACTGTGTATGGTTGCGGATGCCGGTGTCGCAGAGGGCAAGCCGGTGAGCATCTGCGGTGAGCTCGCCGGCGACCCGCTGGCGGCGGTGCTGCTGATGGCCATGGGCTATGAGGTGCTGTCCATGAATGCCACGGCCTTGCCGCGGGTCAAGAAGTCCCTGCGCAGCCTGACGCACGGCGAGGCGCGCGAACTGCTGGCAGAAATCATGTTGCTGGAGCACGCCGAGGCGGTGCAGCTGCGTCTGCAGGACTTTATGGCTGCGCACGGCCTGCAACAGTTTATCCACGCCCCCCTGGGCTGAGCGCAGCGCGGAAGCGGTAGTCGGTGCGCCCGGCCGGTTGCCCGCTGTGGTCAAACCGGGTTTCCCGCCAGGCGATGGTGGTCTCGGCGCCATTGCCCGCACGCTGCATCGACAGCGTTGTGGTGGCCCGGGTACCGTAGTCGGGGGTGACGATGAATTGCGCGGACAGCCTGCGGTCCATGCGCGCCCCGTGCTCCGACGGATGCAGGGCGTGCTCGGGCGCGAGGCTGCGGTCTGCGACGGCGGCCTGCAGGGCGTCGTGGTCCAGGGTGCCGGCGTCAATCAGCGCCGCCAGCCGCGAGCGTGCGCGCAGCAGCTTGGGCCAGGGCGTATCCAGGCGTTCATTGCTCAAGCCGTAAATGCCGGGAGGCAGGGGCCTGGCCGGTTCGTCGCCCAGGCGATTGCTGTAATACCAGAGCTCCTCCACGGTCCCGACCAGCAGGTTGAACCCCGCATAGTCGTCCCCGGCCGCGGCCAGAGGGCGCAGATAGTCCTCCGGCGTGGTTTCCCCCGTGAGGAAATTGACGGCGAGTTCTCCGCGGGAGCGCGCGGCCCGTGCGGTTTGCGCGGGGTCGCGGAAGTTGGTCACCGCGGCAAAGCGCCCGCTTCGCGTCACGCCCATCCAGGTGCCCCCTGCCTCCAGATCGCGCCCCGCCAGCATTGCCGGGTGCTCCTGCCAGAACCCGGCAGCGGCGGTGGGGCGGCGGTAGAATTCGTCCCGATTGGCGGCGAGCACCAGCGGTGTATCGGTGAGAACTTTCCAGCCAAAAGCAATCAGGCACATGCCATGTCTTCCCTAATCCGGCAGTCCATCGTGCCACCCGCGGGCAGAATTGTGAATCGTGCGCGTGTGCCGGATAATGCCCGCTAGCTCCCCCGGTGAGCGACAGCGGTGACCCGTCGTCACACGCTGCGTCCTTTTACTCTGGAATCACGCCATGTTGCCTTACCCTGATATCGACCCCGTTGCCGTTTCTCTGGGACCGATCCAGGTGCACTGGTATGGGCTGGCCTACCTCGCCGGACTGGCCTTTGCGTGGTGGCTGGGCGTCCGGCGCAGCGCGCGCCCGGACGTGCCCCTGTCCCGGGCGCAGGTGGACGACCTGATTTTCTTCAGCGCCCTGGGAGTGGTCCTGGGTGGGCGGATTGGCTACGCGCTGTTCTACGGCGGCGAGCGCCTGATGCAGGATCCACTGTGGTTGCTGCGGGTCTGGCAGGGCGGTATGTCCTTCCACGGCGGCATGATCGGGGTGATTATCGCCGTCGCGTGGTTCGCCCGCAGTCGCGGCCTCGCGTTTGGTGCGGTGCTGGACCTCGCCGCACTGCTGACCCCGATGGGCCTGGCCCTGGGTCGCCTCGGCAATTTTATCGGCCAGGAGCTCTGGGGTCGCCCGACGGACGTGCCCTGGGCCATGGTGTTCCCGGCGGACCCACTGCAGCTGGCCCGGCACCCCTCGCAGCTGTATCAGTTTGCCCTGGAGGGGGTGTTGCTGTTTGTTATCCTGCTGCTGTTCAGTGCCCGGCCCCGGCCCACGTGGGCAACCTCCGGACTGTTTGCGCTCGGTTACGGCTGCCTGCGCTTCGTGGCGGAGTTTTTTCGCCAGCCGGACGCGCACATCGGTTTCCAGGCTTTTGGCTGGCTGACCCGTGGCCAGTTGCTCTGCCTGCCGATGATAGCGCTGGGTCTGTTCCTGTTGTGGTGGGCCTATCACCGTCAGACGCCTGCGGGCAGTGGGAGGAAAGTCGCATGAAGCAGTACCACGCGCTGCTGCAGGATATTCTCGACAACGGGGTCGCCAAGGGCGACCGCACCGGCACCGGGACCTTGTCCGTGTTCGGCCGCCAGTTCCGGCACAACCTGGCGGACGGGTTTCCGCTGCTGACGACCAAGAAGCTGCACCTGAAGAGCATCGTCAACGAGCTGCTGTGGTTTCTGCGCGGTGAGACGAATATCGCGTGGCTGAAGGAAAACGGCGTCAGCATCTGGGATGAGTGGGCAACGGAGAATGGCGATCTCGGCCCGATCTACGGTGCCCAGTGGACCGCCTGGCCAACCCGGGACGGCGGCACCATCAACCAGATCGACTACGTGCTGCAGTGCCTGCGCCACAACCCGGATAGCCGGCGTATTCTGTTTCACGGCTGGAACGTGGAGTTCCTGCCCGATGAAACCCTGAGTCCGCAGGACAACGTCCGCGCCGGGCGTATGGCGCTACCGCCCTGCCACCTGCTGTACCAGTTCTATGTCGCCGAGGGGCGTCTGTCGGCGCAGCTGTACATCCGCTCCAGCGATTCCTTCCTGGGATTGCCCTACAACATGGCCAGCCTCGCCCTGCTGACCATGATGCTGGCGCAGCAGTGTGACCTGGTGCCCGGGGAGATCATTATCGCCACCGGGGATTCGCACCTGTACAGCAATCACCTGCAGCAGGTTCGCGAGCAGCTGGCGCGCGAGCCGCGTGCACTGCCGCAGCTGGAGATCCTGCGCCGGCCAGCGACTATTTACGACTATTGCTTTGAGGATTTCCGCCTGGTGGGCTACGACCCGCACCCGCATATTCCGGCACCGGTGGCGGTCTAGCGGTGGCCGTGCGGGTGGCACTGATGGTGGCGGTGGCCGCCAACGGCGTGATAGGTCGCGAAAATGCCCTGCCCTGGCACCTGCCCGAGGATCTCCGGCATTTCCGCCGCACGACGCTCGGGAAGCCGGTGGTCATGGGCCGCAAGACCTTCGAATCCATTGGCCGGCCCTTGCCCGGCCGGCCGAATATTGTCGTCACGGGCACGCCCGGCTGGCAGGCCGAGGGTGTGACAGTGACCGATTCGGTTCCGGCCGCCCTCGATCTGGCGCGTGAGCTGGCGCGCGCGGCGGGCGTGGATGAGCTGGTGGTGATCGGCGGAGCGATGATTTATGCCGCGGCGCTGCCGCTGGCCCAGCGGCTTTATGTTACGGAAGTCCACGCGGACGTGGAGGGTGATACCTGGTTTCCTCCCGTCGACCGGGCTGACTGGCAGGAAATGCAGCGCGAAGAGCTTCCCGCGTCGGAAGATAATCAATACGCCTACGCATTCGTCTGTTTTGAGCGCCGTAGCGCACCTACTGACAGTTAGTAGACTCGAACAAGTGTTACTTTAGGCGTTTTGCATCGCCAGGACTGTCACCGATCTACACGTTTGCGAAAAATGCCTGCGGGCGCGCTGTTGATTGATTGAAAATACCGGGGTATTGGGTTTAAAGTCTCCGCCTCGGTTTACCGTTAGTTAATTATTCACTATAAACGTAACAGCAACCTGAATAGTAACGAACCATGCTATCTCAGCACTGAATCACTCTTGTCGGAAATAGGAAGCACAATTCCCATGACTATGCATCGATTGAAGAACGTATTGATCGCTGCGCTTGTTGCGACCGGCGCCCTCGCGGGTGGCGTAGCGGCAGTGCAAGCCAATACCCTCGACTCCGTTCTGGAGGTGGGGGAAGCCCGCAACGAGGCGGCGCGCAAGTCGCAGCAGAAAATCGACCGCCTGGCCGATGAGACGCGCGACCTCCTGTCCGACTACAAGTCAGTCATGAAGCAGGTAGACGGCCTCAAGGTCTACAACGCACGGCTGCAGCGCCAGATCGACAACCAGATGGCCCGCATTGCGGACATCGAGGAGTCGATCAACGAAGTCACGGTGATTCAGCGCCAGATGACCCCGCTGGTCATTCGCATGATCGACGGGCTCGAGCAGTTCATCGAGCTGGACGTTCCGTTCAACCTCGAGGAGCGCCGTGAGCGCATCGCCTTCCTGCGCAGCAACGTGGACCGCTCGGACCTGACGGTTGCCGAGAAATTCCGCCAGGTGCTGGAAGCCTACAACATCGAGCTGCAGTATGGCCGCGGCTTCGACAGCTACAGCGCCGCCATCGACATCAATGGCACCACCCGCGACGTAGACTTCCTGCGCATTGGGCGTCTCGCGCTGGTTTACCAGACGACCGACGGTACCGAGAGCGGTGTCTGGAACAACGAAACCCGGAGCTGGGAGCCGCTGGACTCCGGCGACTATGCCAACGCCATCCGCAAAGGCGTCCGCATTGCCAAGCGTCAGGCGACCATCGAACTTCTTAACATGCCCGTTGCTGCACCGGAGGCTCAATAATGAAAGCGCTTAACACGATTTTTTCCGCCCTGGTGCTGGGCGGAGCGCTGGCCGTATCCGGCGTTGCCATGGCTCAGGATGCGCCTGCGCGCGACGCCGCCAGCCTCCAGGAGCTGCTGGGTCTGGTCAAACAGGGCCAGGCACAGGAAGCCCGTGAAAATGCCGAGCGCGAGCGTCGCTTCGCCGCTGACAAGGCCAACCAGGCCAAGGCCCTGCAGGACGCGAAAGCAGAGCGCACGCGTCAGGAGCAGCTGTCCAGCACGCTGGAAGCCAAGTTCGAGGAAAACGAACTGCTGGTCGCCGCCAAGCAGGAGCAGCTGCGTGAGCGTTTGGGCTCCCTGACCGAGCTCTTCGGTCACCTGACTGCGGCAGCGGGCGACCTGTCCTCCAACATTGAGGTGTCGCTGGTATCCTCGCAGTACCCGGATCGTGAAGTGTTCCTGAAAGAACTGATTGCCAAGATGAGCGGCTCCGACAAGCTGCCGCGCATCGAGGAAATCGAGCGCGTGTGGTACGAGATGCTGCGCGAAATCACTGAAACCGGCAACGTGGTGCGCTTCAACACCGAAGTGGCTACGGCGACCGGTGAGCGCGCAGACCGCGAAGTGGTGCGGATTGGTGCATTCAACGTGATCGACACCGATGGCAACTACCTGGCCTTCAACAACGGCAACCTGAGCGTGCTGCCGCGTCAGCCGGCCGGTCGCTACAACGCCTGGGCGAAAGAGCTGGCTAACGCAGACAGCGGAATCCACCAGTTCGGTATCGACCCCACCGGTCCCACCGGCGGCTCGTTCCTCGCGGCTATCATCGACAGCCCGACGCTGGAAGAGCGCTGGCACCAGGGTGGCTATGTGGGTTACGCGATCACCGCAGTGGGTGTATTCGCCTTCATTCTCGCCATCTTCCGCCTGATCGTGCTGTCTGCGGTCGGCGCCAAGGTGAGCAGCCAGCTGAAGAACAAAACCGCCAACACCAACAACCCGCTGGGTCGCGTGCTGAAAATCCACGAGGACAACCCGGGCATGGATGCGGAAACGCTCGAGCTCAAGATGTCCGAGGGTGTTATGCGTGAAACGCCGAAGCTGGAGTCCGGCCTTACCCTGCTGAAGATCATCGCCGCGGTCGCACCGCTGATGGGTCTGCTCGGTACGGTAACGGGTATGATCATCACCTTCCAGGCGATCACCATCTTCGGCGCGGGCGACCCCAAGGCGATGGCAGGCGGTATCTCTTCCGCGCTGGTCACCACCGTACTGGGTCTGTTGGTTGCTATCCCCACCGTACTGCTGCACACCATCGTGAATGGCCGCGCCCAGCGCATCATCCACGTGTTGAACGAGCAGGCGACCGGGATTGTTGCCGAGCACTCTGAATCCAGCGGCAAATAAGCAGAGGTTCGACCATGTCGGGAGGAATTTTTGAGGGCATTCTCGCCTTTATGGACAAGGGTGGGGATGTGCTCTGGCTCATCGCCATCCTGGTGTTCGTGATGTGGACGCTGATTTTCGAGCGGCTGTGGTACTTCACGTTCGCCTGGCGCAAGGAGGCCCTCGGTATCATCAACGCCTGGGAGGGTCGCAGCGAGCGCAAGTCGTGGAACGCCAAGCAGATACGCGCCCGGCTGTTGTCCCAGAGTCGCGAGGCCATCAACGCCAACCTCCCGGTGATCACCACCATGGTCGCCCTGTGCCCGCTGCTGGGTCTGCTGGGCACGGTAACCGGCATGATCGAGGTGTTCAACGTGATGGCCGTGACCGGTGGTGGCGATGCCAAGTCCATGGCGGGCGGGGTGGAGCGATCCACCATCCCCACCATGGCAGGCATGGTGGCCGCACTCTCGGGGCTGTTCGCGAACACCTATCTGAACCGCGTGGCTACGCGGGAGCAGGAATTCCTACAGGATAACTTGACGTCCGATCACTGATCGGGCGCTGACAGGTAACAATCAGATGCGCAGACTTGCAAAACAGCAGGAAGAGGAAGGGGCAGAAATCGACCTGACGCCCATGCTGGACGTCGTGTTCATCATGCTGATCTTCTTCATCGTTGTCGCTTCGTTTATCAAGGAAGCCGGCATTGAAGTTAGCCGGCCGGACAGCGCGAAGTCGGATCCCAGCGATGCCACCAGTATTCTGGTGAACATTCGCAGCGACAACCAGATCTGGATGGAAAACCGGCGGGTTGACGCCCGGGCGGTGCGGGCGAATATCCAGCGCCTGCTCGCCAATGACCCGGAACAAGCGGTCACAATCAAGGTCGAAAAAGGTGCCAAGGCCGGAGCGGTCGTGGACGTGGCGGACGCTGCACGTGAAGCCGGTGCTGGCGCGGTCAACTGGGCCAGCGAAGGGAAATAGGATCCATGAGCATTCGAGATAACGCAGCCAGAAAGGCCGCGGCGGACGAGGGCAATATCGACCTGACGCCCATGTTGGACGTCGTGTTCATTATGCTCATCTTCTTCATCGTGACGTCCTCCTTCGTGAAGGAGCCGGGCGTGGAGCTGTTCAAGCCGCAGGCAACAACAACGGAAGCCTGTGAGCGAGGTACGATTATCTTCGCGGTCGATGACCGAGGGGAAATCTACTACGACAAGAACCGCGTGTCCCTGGACCGCGCGGCACGCCTGGCAGAGGGTGCGAAGAAAGAGGCACCTCAGGCGAACATTGTGGTACAGGTGGATCGCGATACGCCCGCCTTTGCGGTTGAACAGCTGGTTGACGAGCTTCGTCCGCTGCTCACGGCTCCGCCCTGTATTTCAACGGACGACGAGGTGTAAACGAAATGGGCAGCAGCTTTGTTAGGGTACTGGTGGGTGCACTGGTAGCGATCCCTGTAGCGATCGGCCTGTTTTTCGTCATGCAGAGCCTGATCAGCCGGGAATACCAGCAGGAAGAGATCGAGAACCGCAAGATTGCGGATATTGTCGTTCCCGAAACTGAAATCGAAGTGAATGTGGCGCAGAAGAAGCCGGAGAAGGTGGAGGATCCCGAGGAGCCGCCACCGGAACTCGATACGCCGGATATCGATATGGACATGGACATGAATGTGGTGAACACCGCACCACGCGCCAGTGTGGACGTATCCATCAGCTCCAGCGGCATGTCCAGTGGTGATGGCGAATACCTGCCGATCGTGAAGGTCGCACCGGTTTATCCGCGTCGCGCCCAGACCCGCGGTATCAGCGGCTACTGCATCGTGGAGTACACGGTGACCCGCAATGGTTCCATTCGCGATCCCCGGCCGGTGGATTGCCAGCCATCAGGGGTGTTCGAGTCAGCCTCGGTGAAGGCAGCGGAAAAGTTCAAGTACAAGCCGCGGGTGGTCGATGGCGAACCGATTGAGGTCGCCGGCGTCCAAAACAAATTCACCTACGAGCTGGAACAGTGAGCGTTATGAAACTGTACGATCCCACACGCTGGCTGCGCTCTGCGATGCTGGCGTTACCCCTCGCCGCAACCCCGGTCCTGCTGGATCGGGCCGCGGTTGATTTTGGCCTTGCTCCCCTGGCAGCAGCCGTTGCCCAGGAAGGGGGCGGCGACCAGCGTGAGACACGCCGAACCCCGGCGCTGCGCAACGCGGTTTATGAAAAGCTTTCCGAGGCCCAGGCCGCAGCTGAGGCACAGGATCTCGGCGCTGCCGCCCGCGTGCTGGACGAGATGCTCGGCGCCGGCGGCAAGAATGAGCTGAACAGCTACGAGTTGGCGAACGTCTACAACCTGTACGCCTTCATTCACTATTCCCGTGAAGACTACAACAAGGCCCTGCAGGCCTATGAGAATGTCGTGCGCCAGCCTGACATTCCGCTGGCGATGGAAATCAACACCCGGTATACCATCGCCCAGCTGTACTTCGTGCAGGAACAGTGGCAGCAGGGCGTGAACGCCCTGCTTGCGTGGTTCGCGATGACCGACAACCCGCCGGAGGACGCCTACGTCCTGCTGGCCCAGGGCTACTACCAGCTCAACGACTACCCGAAATCCCTGAACAATGTTGAGAAAGCCATCAGCATGTACAAGGAGAAGGGCAAGATACCGAAGGAGCAGTGGTATAACCTGGCGCGTTTCCTGTACTTCGACAAGAACGACGTCACCAACGCCGTGCGGGTGTTGGAAGAACTGCTGACACACTATCCCGACAAGCAGTACTGGGTGCAGCTGTCCCATATGTATGGCGAGCAGAAGCGTGACAGCGAGCAGCTCGCCGCCATGGAGGCAGCCTACGTCCAGAACATGCTCGACAAGGGCTCCGAGCAGGTCACCATGGCCTATCTGTACCTGAATGCCGAGGTGCCCTACAAGGCGGCCAAGGTGATCGATAAGGGGCTGGGCAACAAGTCGATAGAGGCGACCTCCCGCAACTACGAAATCCTCGGTAACGCCTACCGCCAGGCCCAGGAAATCGACAAGGCCATTCCGGCGATGGCGGAAGCGGCAGCGCGTTCCGAGGACGGTGAGCTGTACGCCCGCCTCGGCAACATCTACCTGGATGGCGACGAGTTCAAGAAGGCCATTGATGCGATCAACAAGGGCCTCGCCCGCGGTGGCGTCAAGCGGCCCGATACGGCGCGTCTGGTTTTGGGGATGGCCTACTTCAACGACAAGCAGTACGAAAAGGCGCGTGAGGCGTTCAAGGCCGCCGGACGCGATGAGCGCTCAGCGAAGTATGCCGCGCAGTGGATCCAGTACATGGATTCCGAACTGGATCGGCAGCGTCAGCTGCAGGAAGGCTAGGGCGACGATCCGCCCCATAAAAAAAGGAGCGCCAGGCGCTCCTTTTTTTTGGTCTGTAAAACCCTGGCTTAGATCGGTGTAACGTTCTCTGCCTGTGGGCCTTTCTGACCGTTGGTGACGGTGAATTGTACCTTCTGGCCATCTGCGAGGGTTTTGAAGCCATCGCCCTTGATTGCGCTGAAGTGTACGAATACGTCGGGGCCGTTTTCGCGCTCGATGAAGCCGAATCCCTTGGTCTCGTTGAACCACTTAACGGTGCCGGTTTCTGTAGACATATGTGTTACCTGTATAACATGGGAAAGCCCGGTTCGGGGCTCCAGGGGTTAGTCACTATTTATGTTCAACGTACCGAGGAACTTAAGGGAACTTCGACCACGCGCATAAATACCACTGATTTCTCAGCTTCCAAGAGTTTAGCACCGGCTTTTCAAGCTGGTATCCGCCGCCGGCGAAATATTTTGGGCAATATTACGTGTTTGCAGCGGTTAGCCGCCCGCTTCGGCAAGCGGTGCATACCCCGCACCCAGCAGCCCGGGATAGCGGTGGGTGATGACGAAAAGTGCGGTGCGCTGCAGGGTCGCCTGCAGGGGCCCGGCGTCGTGAAAGCGGGCGAGGAAGGGGCTCCCCCGCAGGAAGGCCAGCATGCGGGGTAATATGCCACCCGCCAGATACAGGGTTTCGTAACAGCCGTTCGCCAGCAGGAAGTTGGCACAGGTGGCCCCCAGCAGCGCGCAGAACTGCTCCAGCGCCGCCACACACAGGGGGTCGCTCCCCGCCAGTCCTGCGGCGGCAATGCCGGCGGCCTCAAGGTTGTGCGTGGCTCTGCCCTCGACCACCCCCAGCGCATGGTACAGCCGCTGCAGCCCTGCACCGGACAGCAGCAACTCAGCGTAGATGCGCGGGTGCTGCTGCATCAGCACCGCCCACAGGGCTGTCTGCAGTGCGTCACGTGGGGCGATATCCATCTGCCCGGGCTCGCAGGGAGTGACGCGGGGCCCGGATGTGTGCAAGTCCAGAACAGCGCCGCCCAGACCGGTACCCGGGCCCAGCACGGCGAGGCGGCGGGGAGTGGCTGTAGCGCCCTGCTGCAGGGTGTAGCAGTCCTCTCGCCGCAGTTGTGGCAGGGCGAAGGCGTTGGCCTGGAAGTCGTTGATCAGTCGCAGCCTGCCGATACCGAACTGCCGCGCCAGCTGCGGGCCCTGCAATACCCAGTTGATATTGCTCATCCGCGCGGTATCGCCGTTTGGCGGCGCCGCTACCGCGATACAGGCCTGGTCCGGTGAGGCCGGGCGAACGTCCTGAAACCAGGTATCCAGTACGGTAGCGAAATCGCTGTGGTCCGCGTTCCGGTAGTCGCGCAGGGCGTGCAGGCTCCCGTCGGCCGGGTTGAACAGGGCGACCCGGGTGTTGGTGCCCCCCACATCGGCAACCAGCCGCAACCCCGCCGTCTCCCCGCTCACGGCACCGACAGTATCTTCATGATATTGGTCGACCCCGGTCTGCCCATCACAGAGCCCTTGGTCAGGAGCACGGCGTCATCCTTGTGCAACTGGCCTTCGTCACAGAGAAACTCGATCGCACTGGCCTCGATGGTCTCCGGGTCGAAGACGCTGGCATCGAAGAACAGCGGGACAACGCCGCGGCAGAGGCAGAGGCGCTGCAGGGTTTCGCTGCGGTGGCTGAGGGCAAAAATCGGCAGGCCGGATGACAGGCGCGACATCTGCAGCGGCGTGGTCCCCGACTCTGTGAGGCAGGCAATGCCGCGCACCGCGCTGTAGTGATTTGCCGCATAGATTGCGGACATGGCGATGGCTTCCTGGGCGCTGGCGAACTGCTTGTCCAGGCGGTAGCGCGAGGTGCGCGCCACCGGGTGGCGCTCGGCGCCCAGTGCCGCTTCGGCCATGGCGGTGACCACTTCGACCGGGTAGCTGCCCACCGCGGTCTCCGCCGAAAGCATCACCGCGTCCGTGCCGTCCAGAACGGCATTGGCCACGTCGAACACCTCAGCGCGTGTGGGCATCGCGCTGTTGATCATGGATTCCATCATCTGGGTAGCTGTGATCACCACCCGGTCCATCTTGCGCGCCCGGGAGATCAGCGTTTTCTGCAGGCCGATAAGCTCTGCATCGCCAACCTCCACGCCCAGATCGCCGCGGGCCACCATGATGCCGAAGGACGCATCGATGATGCCATTGAGTGTGGCATCGTCGTACACCACTTCGGCGCGCTCTATCTTGGCGATAATGGCGGAGGTGAGCTGGTGGGCGAGCAGTAATTCGCGGGTCTGGAAAATATCCTGGGCGCTGGAAACAAACGACACGGCGACGAAATCCGGACGGACCTCGGCGAGGCTGTCGATATCCGCGATATCCTTGGGCGTCAGTGCCGGCGCAGCCAGGCCACCGCCAAGGCGGTTGATGCCCTTGCGCGAGCCCAGCGTGCCACCCACCAGCACGGTGCACTCCACGGCGCTGTCGAGCACTTCATCTACGCGCAGCCGCAGGCGGCCGTCGTCCAGCAACAGGGTGTCGCCATGGAATACGCTGCGGGTCAGTTCCCGGTAGTCGAGCCCCACGCAGCTGGCATCGCCCTCGCCCTCACCCACGGTGAGGTCGAGCCGGAAGCGATCGCCGTTTTCCAGTTTGACCGAGCCGTCACGGAAGCTGCTGATGCGAATCTTGGGGCCCTGCAGGTCGGCGAGAATGCCGACATAGCGCCCGGCCAGCGCGGCCTGCTTGCGAATGCGCTCTGCCACCCGCGCGTGTTGCGTTGCCGAGCCGTGGCTGAAATTCAGGCGGAAAACGTTTACGCCGGCATGGATCAGGCGGGCGATCATGTCTTCCGACTCGCTGGCGGGGCCGATAGTGGCGACGATCTTGGTGCGGCGATTCACTCTGGGTGTCACTGTTGGGTCCTGTATTGGCGGCGATCCTGCAAGAATTCCCGGGCGAGATCGGGGAAGTCGGTGAACAGCCCGTCCACGCCCACCTGATTGAGGAACAGGTCGAGCAGGGCGGTAAAGCTCTCGATGCCCTCGGGCAGGGCATCGGAGCGGAAGGTGTAGGGGTGAACCTGCAGGCCGCGGGCATGGGCCAGCGCGACCAGATCGCTGAGCACCGCCTCGCCGCTGGCATCGCGGCCCAGGTAGATCTGCTCCAGCCACGGACCGATGCCGTCTGCATAGCGGGCGACCTCGTCGAGCCCGGCGGCAGTTTGCAGAAAGGCATAGTCGACTGCGCTGTCCTCACCCCAGCCCGGGTCAGCAATAAGCTGGATCAGGGGCAGGGGCGTTTGCAAGTCGTGGCGCAGGTAGCGCAACGTGGCATCGTCAAAGCACTGCAGAAACACCTGCCCGGTGCGTTGGTCGTAGCCCTTCTCCCGCAGCACCTCGAGTACCCGCAGGGCGATATCCTGGCCCTCGTTGCGATGAAAGCGGGGGCCCTTCAGCTCAATGTAGAGCCCGGTGCGGCGCTGGCGACTGTGGTCGAGGCCGCTGATAAGGTCGATTTCCTCGGCCAGGGTCGGCACCCGGAAATTCCCTGTGTGCGCCGGGAAGCGACCCGGATAGACCGCTTGCCCGTCGCTGCCCAGCCGTTCCTGCGCGCGCAGGCTGCGAATCTCCTCCAGGCTGAAATCAATCGCGTAGTAGCGCCCGTCAGCCCGCGCCCGGTCGGGAAAGCGCGTCGCGACGTCGGTGGTAGCGTCCAGGTGGATGTCGTGCAGCACCACGGGAACGCCGTCGCGGGTCAGCACGACATCCTGTTCGATGAAATCGGCATCCATGGCGTGGGCCATGGCCTTGGCCGGGAGGGTATGTTCCGGCAGATAGCCGCTGGCGCCGCGGTGGGCGATCACGATGGGAAGGGAAGCGGCGGCTGTCATAGCCGCCCATGGTAGCAGGATAGCGCTGATCAGGGCGAGATGACGAAGCCTGTGTCGGCGTCTCATCCCGCCCTGCCGGCTACTTCTTGACCTGCATGCTGATGGTTTTCTCCGTGGCTTTACCATAGGGCGGCAGCATGCCGCCGAGCTTGCCCACATTGACGCCCGCCTGGCGATAGATCGACTTGGCGTGGCTGAAGGTGCGGAACCCCTCCTCGCCGTGGTAGGCACCCATGCCGCTCGGGCCCACGCCACCGAAAGGGAGTTCCTCCTGCATGATGTGCATGATGACATCGTTGATGCAGGCACCGCCGGAGGTGGTACGCGTCAGCACCGCGCGTTCCTCGCTCTTGTCCTGCCCGAAATAATAGGCGGCCAGGGGCCTGGGATGCGCGTTGACGTAATCGATGGTTTCGTTGAAGTCCTTGTAGGTGCGAATCGGCAGCAGGGGGCCGAACAGCTCCTCCTGCATGACTTTCAGGTCTTCCGCTGGCTGCGGAATCAGTGTGGGTGGAATCTTGCGGCTGCCTTCACCTGATGCAAAGTTCTCGCCGGCCGGGTTGATCGGAATCGTTTTTACCCCGCGCTCCTCGGCTTCACGGAGGTACCCCGTCAGTCGCTCGTAGTGGCGCGCATTGACGACCGCGGTGTACTCGGGATTATCGAGAATGGTGGGATACATGGCGCCTACGGCCTTCTGGGCGGCGGCAATCACCTCGTCCAGTTTCTCCTCGGGCACCATCAGGTAATCCGGTGCCAGGCAGATCTGTCCCGCATTCAGGGTTTTGCCGAGCATGATGCGTTCGAGGCTTTTCTCAATATCGGCGCTGCGGGAGATGATTACCGGAGACTTGCCACCCAGTTCCAGCGTCACCGGCACCAGATTACGTGCGGCCGCGGCCATGATGTGCCGCGCGACCGATGTGGCGCCGGTAAACAACAGATGGTCGAAGGCCAGCCCGGAAAAGGCCTGGCCGACTTCCGGCCCCCCGGTGAACACGGCAACTTCCTTTTCATCCCAGGCTTCGGCGATCATTTCGGCCATCACTTCGCTGGTGGCGGGAGTGAACTCCGAGGGCTTGACCAAGGCGCGATTGCCTGCGGCGAGTATGCCGGCCAGCGGTCCAAAGGTCAGGTTAACCGGGAAGTTCCAGGGCGAAATGACACCGACCACACCCAGTGGCTGGTATTCGATGCGGGAGCGCCCGCCGAGCAGGTTGAGCGGGAACATGGTGGGCCGCCGCTTTGGCTTCATCCACTTGCGCAGGTGTTTGCGCGCATGCTTGAGGGGCGTGACCGAGGCGGCAACGTCGGTCAGCAGGCTGACCTCGCGGGCGCGGCAGCTGAAATCGGTGTTCAGCGCGTCGACCACCTTGTCCTGGTACTTGAGCAGCACGTCAATACCGCGGTCGATGCGGTCGATGCGGGTCTCGGCAGTGACCTCTCCCTCGCGCAGGTAGTCCTGGCGCTGCGCATCAAGAACCTGCTGCATGCGCTGTTCGATGTCCTCTATGGATCCAATATTCTGTGGTGCATTCATGGTTCTTATCCTTTAATGGGCCTGGCACAGGCCTTAAGTATAGAAGGCCCGGGGGACAATGATAACCGCAGCGGCGGGTTTATTGTGGCCACCACAGCCTGACGCAAGCCGGACAGTAGCGCCACTTGCGGCTGTCCGGGCTTGGCAAAGTGCGGGACGCCTGTTACAACACGCCCATGAATAGAGATACTGACACGCGGACTCCATCGCCCCCCTACGGCTACTCGCGGCTGTGCCATTACAGCAGGGAGCAGCAGCTGCACATTGTCGCGGAATTCCATGCCCACAAGATCCGCCCCAGCCGTATTGCCTATCGCGTGGGTATTGATATTGCGTTCATTGAGGCGTTGATTGCCGGGGAGCTGGAGCCGGAGCGCTTTCCGCGGCTGGTGGCGGATTACCGTCGGCAGCGGTTCCAGCAGCGCATGCGCGACAGCGTACGTCTCAACGGTGTATCCCGCTTTGAGCAGCAACAACGGATAGAGCGTGACTTTCAGCGCGAGGTGGATCTCTGACCCGCGCTGCTACGACGTCTTGTCCTTCGCTTTCTCCTCCTGCCCAATGCGCTCCTGCAGCCAGGCATCACGCAGTTCCAGTTGACGAATTTCCTCCTCCAGCGCAGGTTTCTGCTCGTCTGCCGCGGCATCGCGCCGGTCTATGGCGGTGGCCAGCGCCTCCCGCGTAGCGCCGCGTTCATCCTTCAACTCCTGCAGTGAGGCGGCCTCCTCCGCCTTGTCGAATATGCGCTCCTCGGGAGCGGCCTCAGCACTGCGGGGAGTGCCGGCATGCATCACCGGCGTGGCGGGAATGACCTTGCTGGCCGGGTCCTGCCGGCGCTGGTTGACGAAACTCGGCGAGACGATCTCGATGCCGTGTCCGTGCAACTGCTCCAGCATGTTCTTGCGCAGATTGGACCGCGCCGTGAGTGGCGTCTTGCTTTCGGTCAGGAAGCCGCAAACCCGGTACAGCACGGCGTGATCCAGCAGTTCAAGCAGCAGGACGAAAGGGTCGCTGAGGCCGGCGCTTTCCGCAGCCTGTAACAACAGGTCCTGAACGTCGGTGTAGGGTATGTCGTAGCCCAATGACACCTCCGCGGAGATGATGGTGCCGTCGCGGTGCATGACGGTGATCGGGTTCGCCACCAGCAACATGTTCGGCAGTGTCGTGATGTCGCGCATTTCGGTCTGTAACTGGGTGTTGATCAGCGAGCGCCGGGTGACCCGACCAAACTGCTCCCCCACCCGCAGGTAGTCGCCCGGGCGGAAGGGTTGCGTGGTCTGCAACATGATCCCCGCCATGGCGTTGGCTACGAACGTGGTGGAGGAGAGCGCGATCACCGCGGTGAGCAGCACACCCAGCAAGCCGAGAACCTGTCCCTGGGTCTCATCGCTGATCGGCAGTACGACCACACAGGCAATGATGCCGGCGGAGCCTGTCAGCCACACGCCGAGCTGGAACAGCAGGGTCTCGGTGCCCTGGTCCTGGCGCTTCGCCAGCCAGTAGCCGGCCGCTATCAACGCCGCGGTCAGGACGACGACCACCCCCGCCGGGAACAGGGCTATCGCGGTTTCAAGCCATTGCATCATGGTCCGGCCTCGCTGCGTCTACGGTGCTGTATTCCCTGCCATCCTGCGGCCCCTGTCACCGGGCAGTCGAGCGCCCGCAGACTTCGCGAAAGCCTGCGGCGACAAAGGGAATCATATGATCGTAGGCAGCCTGGAAGTCTGCTGACCGGCACTTGCCGCCGGAGAGCTTGTCGATGCGCCCGGTCTGCGCCAGCGTCAGGGTGAGTGCGCCGGACAGGTTGTGGTAGCACCAGTAGATGTCTTCGTCGCGAGCGCCGGGCAGCGCATCGCGCAGCGCCGCAATGAAGGCACTTACCAGGCTGTCGAACAGCTTGGACATCATGCGTGGGCCCCAGTAGGGAGAGTTGTTGATGTAGGCAATCAGTGCGAGGTAGTTCTGCCAGCCCGGGTCACCGGTTTCCTGGGCCAGTTCCAGGGGGCGCAGGAAAGCTTCGATAATCTGTTCGACGCTGGGTCCCGCGGCGCCGGCCGAGGCCTGGCAGGCTTTCAGCGCATCCAGCCGGGCACTGTTCAAATGTGCGGCGCGGCGCTCGAAAACCGCGTTGAACAGGTCCAGCTTCTTGCCAAAGTGGTAGCTGGCGAGGGCGACATCAACGCCGGCGTCCTTGGCAATCTGGCGCAGGGTAACGCCGTCGTAGCCGCGCAGGGCGAACAGTTCTTCGGCGACATCCAGAATGCGCTCTCGTTTTGGTGCTTGCCGGGATTTCGTCATGCAGGAATCCGCCCTGAATCGCGGGGACAATAGCATAGAATATTTTTCAACGCTTGTTGAAATGCGGTCGGGCTTTCGTCAGAATCGGGCGCACTCCAATAATACGAAGCAGCGAGACCGCGCCCATGACACCCGAACTGTTCAAGTACGCCATGTCCCTCGCCTATGTGATTCTGGTGTTCTGGCTGTCCTGGGTAGGTATGCGCCGAACCCGGGATATTCGCGGGTTTTCCATCGGCAACAAGGACATGAACCCCTACCTGATCGGGATCACGCTCGCCGCATCCATCGCGTCCACAGCCACTTTCGTGATCAACCCCGGGTTTGTGTACAGCCACGGCCTGAGTGCCTACCTGCATTACGGCCTTGCCGGTTCGCTGGGAATTCTGAGCGCGTTTCTGGTGCTGACCCGGGGCTTTTTGCGCCTCGGCGAAAGTCACAACGCCCTGACCATCCCCCAGTGGATCTTCTACCGCTATAACCATCGCGGTTTCAGCCTGTTTTTCGCTTTCATCAATCTCCTGTCGATCACCTTTGTGGTGCTCATTCTGGTGGGGTGCAGCCTGCTGCTCACCGGCCTGTTCCCGGTGGATCAGAAAACCGCGCTGGTTCTCGTGCTGTTGTTTGTTTTCGCCTACGTGTTGATGGGCGGAACCTATGCACACGCCTATACCAATACGCTGCAGGGCGTCATGATGCTGGCCATCACCGTGATCCTCGTGGTGCAGGGCTGGAAGTACTTTGGCGACGCACCGCTGGCAGCGCTGCGCGCCGTGGGAAGCGGCTATGCCGATGCGTTCAATGCGGGCAGTGACCTTTACTCGGACTTCTTTTCGGTGTTTGTCAGCGGCTTTGTGGTGACCTTTGCCCTCATGCTGCAACCCCACATCCTGACCAAAGTGCTGTATCTGCGCAGCGAGCGCGACATCGGCAAGTTCATTGCCACCACCGTGGTCGTCGGCAGCATCTTTACCCTGATGTTGATGATCGGTTTCTATGCGCGCCTGGCGGGACTCGATATTCCCGAGCAGGACACGGTGGTGCGTGAATACCTGCTGTTCGAGTTCGGTGCATCGTTGTGGGGTGAGTATGTCCTGGTGTTCATTTTCCTCACGCTGCTCGCGGCGGGTATGAGCACACTGGACGGCATACTGGTGTCGCTTTCGGCGATGGTCGTCAACGACATCGTGCAGCCACTGTACGGAGAGCGTTACAACGCGCTCGCCCTGTCGCGCTACGTGTTGGTGGCCGTGGGCCTGCTTGCCGTTGTGCTGGCCTGGAATCCGCCGCCCCTGATTGGGCTGTTTGCGCAGAAAGGCGTTTACGGGCTGGCGGCCGCGTCCCTGGTGCCGGTGCTGTTCGGCGTGCTGGTGCGTCGTCACATACCGCTGTGGGTGGTGGTGGGCGCCGCGCTGATTGGCCTCGGCGGGCATTTGCTGCTGAACCTGTCAGGTGCGGTGGTCAACCCGGCGGTGTCCGCAAGCTACGCGATCCTGCTCTCCCTGACCTACGGGCTGCTGGGGCTCTGGTGCACCCGGGAGCGCCCCCGGCATGCAGGCGCCGCGACGGAATGAGATGATCGCGCTTGACATTTCAACAAACGTTGAATATGTTTCACGCGTAATTCAACAAGTGTTGAGCCGCTGGCACAGGCGGTTCAGGACAAACGATAAAATAACGAACAAGGTGAACCTCATGAAAGCATTTGCTCCGCGCTCCGCTGTCGCGCTCGCCGTTTCCCTGGCCTCCGCACTGCCCCTGTCTACTGTTCAGGCGCAGGACGGTCCTGCCCTGGCTCTGGAGGAGGTGGTTGTCACCGCCCGTCGCCGCGCGGAAAATCTGCAGGATGTCCCGATCGCGGTTACCGCCCTGTCCGGCGATGCCCTGCGTTTGCGCGGCGCCTCCGATATCAGCGAACTGGCGCAGATCATTCCCAGCGTCACGCTGGAACCTTCGCGGGCGACCAGCACCACACTGACGGCCTTCATTCGCGGCGTCGGCCAGCAGGACCCCCTCGCCGGCTTTGAACAGGGTGTGGCACTGTACCTCGATGATGTCTACATCGCGCGTCCGCAGGGCGCGCTGCTGGATATCTACGATGTGGAGCGGGTGGAAGTACTGCGCGGGCCCCAGGGCACGCTGTATGGCCGCAATGCGGTTGGCGGGGCGATCAAGTATGTCACCCGCCGCCTCAGCGACGAAACGGATGTGCGCCTGAAGGCATCCTATGGCAGCTATGGCCAGCTCGACCTCGTGGGTACCGCCTCAACCCCGGTTACCGATACTTTCCGCGTGGGCGCGACGGTTGCCTCCCTCACCCGGGACGGCTACGGGGAGAACCTGACCACTGGCGACGAACACTACGACAAGGACCTGTTCGCCTGGCGCGCCAGTGCCGAGTGGTTGCCCAGCGAAAACTGGCTGGTGCGCCTGGCCTATGACAAGCTGAACGACAAGACCAATCCAGTGGCGGGCTACCGTCCTTTCCCCTCCGCGGTTAGTGGTGTGCCGGTGCTGTCTGACCGCTACGATACCACTGCCGGCGCGCAGGATTCCGTCGCCACTGCCGGTATCAATGGCAACAACGAAATCGATGGCGAAGGCGCCATGCTGTCGGTGGACTGGAACCTGAGCGACACCACGACGCTGCGATCAATCAGCGCCTGGCGCGAGGACTACACGGAGTCCGTGATCGACTTCGACGGCCTGGAGGTCATCGACTTTGACGCCCCGGTTATCTACGACAACGAGCAGTTCAGCCAGGAGTTCCAGCTGCTGTACAACGCCGATCGCTGGAATGCGGTGGCCGGCTTCTACTACCTCGACGCCACAGCCTCCAACGACTTCGACGTGGTACTGGGCCAGATCGGCCCGGTGACCGCCTACACCGGCGGCACCGTGGACACCGAGGCCTGGTCCGTGTTTGCGGATGTAACCTACCGCCTGACCGACGCGCTGGCGCTGTCGCTGGGCGGCCGCTACACCGAAGACAAGCGCACCGCGGATATTTTCCGCGGCACCTACCTCGGCTTCGGCTCGCCGTTCTTCGGTAATGACACCGCCCTGTTGCTGGCGACGACCAGTGACTACGAGGCCGAGAAAACCTACACCGACTTCTCGCCACGGGTAAACCTGAGCTACACCATCAATGATGACACCACGGTCTATGGCAGCTACAGCCAGGGCTGGAAGGCTGGCAGCTTCGATCCCCGCGGCGCCAACTTCGCCACCCCTGAGGTCGAGCGCGGCTTTGACCCCGAAACGCTGGACTCCTGGGAACTGGGCCTGAAAACCACCTGGCTGGATGGTCGTGCCCTCACCAATATCGCCGTGTTCTACAGCGACTACCAGGACATGCAGATTCCCGGCTCGGTGGGCGTGGACAGCGACGGTGACGGCGTCAATGACGGCTTTGTCGGTACGGTCACCAACGCCGGCCAGGCGGAAATCTCCGGCATCGAAGTGGAAGGCAACGTATTGCTGAGCGAACACTTCAGCGTACAACTGGCGATGAGCCTGCTCGACGCAGAAATCAAGGAGTGGCTGCTGAACGGCGTGAACGTTGCCGATCAGCGCGCGGTGCAGAACACACCGGAGGAGATGTTGTATCTCGGCGTTACCTACACTACGGATTTCGCAGCGGGCGACCTGACCGCCAAGCTGAACTGGTCCTACAAGGGTGATGTCACGCAGTTCGAGGCGCCGGTCCCTGTGATCGACCAGGAAGCCTACGACGTGATCAACGCCAGCCTGGTCTGGATGAGCGGTGACGAACAGTGGCTGGTAGGCTTGCATGGCAAGAACCTCGGTGACGAGGATATCAAGACAGCCGGGTACTGTTTCGGCGAAGGTGGCTGTCCTTCGACCCTGGGCCTGGAAAACAACACCACCGTGTTCTATGCCCCCCCGCGCACGCTGACGGCAACAGTGGAATACCGTTTCTAGAGCCAGCGCGCTGCCCCGGCCGTGCGCCGGGGCGTTTGCCAGCATGACAGGGATAGACACTGTGACTGGATTTGAGGCCCCGGTGCCCTTGTTGCCGGAAATTCTTGCGCTGCACGGCCAGTGGCGTGCGCCCAGACCGGCAGTCATCTGCGGTGACACCACGCTCGACTGGCGCGCTTTCACGGCGTCCAATCATCGCTTTGCACACGCGTTGGCAAGCCGCGGTATCGCGCCCGGTGACCGCGTGGGCGTGGTGATGTCCAATGGATTGCCGATGGTGCAGGTGCTGTTCGGCAGCCTGGCGGCCGGTGCCGTATCCGTGCCGATAAACCTCTCGGTTAGCGACGAGGCGCTGGTCGCCATGCTGGTGGACGCGGGTATCCGCGCGCTGGTGGTTTCGGCGGACCAGCAACCGCGGCTGACACCGTTGCTGCAGCAGTTGCCGGATGCGCTCTGTGTCACCGTCACCAGTGGTCCGGGTGATGGGGCCTGGGAGGCCCTGGACGTGCTCTGTGCCGGGCAGCCCGATACCTTGCCGGATGCCGTGCGCGCGCTGGACCCCGATGCGCCTCTGAACATCATCTACAGCTCCGGTACGACCGGGCTGCCCAAGGGCATTCTGCATACCCAGCGCACCCGGCGGGACTGGGCCTACGACCTGGCCATTGCCTTGCGCTATCACGGTGCCGCGCGGACCCTGCTAACCATCGGCCTGTATTCGAATATCTCCTGGGTGGCCATGCTTTGCACGGTTCTGGCCGGCGGCACCCTGGTGTTGCATGAGCGTTTTGACCCTGCCGCCTTCGTCGCCACGGCGGCCAGTGAGCGCATCACGCACACCGCCATGGTGCCCATCCAGTTCCAGCGGGTGGTGGAATACCTGCAGGCGCACGGTGGCGATGTGAGCAGTCTGCAGGCCATGATGAGTTGCGGTTCGCCGCTGCGTGAAGGGCTGAAGCGCGATATCTTTGCCCATTTTCCCTGCGGCATTATCGAGCTGTACGGGCTTACCGAGGGCATCATTACCACCCTCGACCCGGAGGACGCCGAAGGTCGATGGGCGTCGGTGGGGCGGCCGCTGATCGGAACAGATCTGCGGATCGTCGACGAGCAGAACCGGGAGCTGCCGCACGGTGTGTCCGGCGAGATTGTCTCCCGCGGTCGCATCAGCATGCCCGGGTACTGGCGCCGGGAGGATGCCAACGCCGAGGCGCAGTACATCGATGCACACGGGCGTCAATGGCTGCGCTCCGGAGATATCGGCTACGTGGACGCAGAGGGCTTCCTGTACATCGTGGACCGGAAGAAGGACATGATTCTCTCCGGTGGACAGAATATCTACCCCCAGGATATCGAGGCGGTGCTGGTACAACACCCCGCTGTCAGTGATGTCGCGGTTATCGGCGTGCCGAGCGCGCGCTGGGGTGAGTCCCCGCTGGCGCTGGTGGTCCCCGCGCAGGGGTCGGCAGTGGCCGAAGACGAACTGCTGGCCTGGGCCAACGCGCGGCTGGGCAAGCAGCAGCGCCTCGCTGACCTGAAATATATAGACGCCTTGCCGCGCAACCCCAATGGCAAGATACTGAAGCGGGAATTGCGGCTGCAGTTTGCGGAGTGAGCCTGTGAGTGGATTTGACGACCTCTGGTATCGTAGCGACGATGGTTTGACACTGTACGCGCGCGACTACGCCGGCCCTGACGGCGATGCGCCCGTGGCACTCTGCATGCACGGCCTGACCCGCAACGCCGCGGACTTTGCCGGCCTCGCTCCACACCTGGCGCAACGCTACCGTGTGCTGGTTGCCGACCAGCGTGGCCGCGGCCGATCCGACTACGACCCTGATCCGACTCGCTACCAGCCCCTGACCTACGTGCAGGACATGTTCCGTTTGCTGGACAGCCAGGCGATACCCTGCGCTGTTCTGGTGGGCACTTCCATGGGTGGGCTGATGGCAATGCTGATGGCGGCGATGCAGCCTGCACGGGTCAGCGCGATCGTACTCAATGATATCGGTCCGGAAGTCGACCCCGCGGGCCTGGCGCGCATCAAGGCCTATGTCGGCAAGGCCGAGCCTGTTGCGGACTGGGCGGCCGCCGTGGCGCAGACCCGCGCCATCAATGGTGCTGCGTTCCCCGACTTTTCGCCGGAGGACTGGCTGCACTTCGCCCGGGGACTCTATCGCCCCCGGGCCCAGGGTGGGGGCCTTGAGCTCGCCTATGATCCCGCGATCTCGACGCCGTTGACCGCCGCCGACGAAAACGCCGTGCCCCCTGATCTCTGGCCGGTGTTCGGCGCCCTGTCCGCCCTGCCGGTGCTGGTATTGCGGGGAGCGCATTCAGATATTCTGTCCGCGGCCGGGCTTGCCGCCATGCGCGCGCGCAAACCCGACCTGGTCGTCGCCGAGATCGCCAACCGGGGTCACGCGCCAACACTGGATGAACCCGACGCACGCGCCGCCATCGACGCCTTCCTCGCTATGCCCGCCTGACCCCAGACGTGGACAGAACGCCAGCTTGGTGGCATGGTTGGCAGGATGGACACAGGGCAAGGTTCAGGTATGCAGGTACTGGCACGTTGGCATGACATTGTGCGCAGCGGAGATCCCTCCGGGCTCGCGGAAATCCTGGCTGAGGACTGCGTGTTCTGGTCGCCCGTGGTGCATCGTCCGCAGGCGGGGCGCGACCTCACACAGCTGTACCTCACCGGTGCCATGTCCGTATTCAACGACAGCTTTCGCTACGTCAAGGAAGTGGTGGCAGCGCCGCATGCGGTGCTGGAGTTTGTGTGTGACATTGACGGCATCACCATCAACGGGGTCGATATCATCACGGTAAATCCGGAGGGCCTGATCATCGAGTTCAAGGTGATGGTGCGGCCGCTCAAGGGCGTAAACCTGCTGCATGCAAAAATGGCGGCAATGCTGGAGACCTTATCGGCATGAAGAACACTGCGAGGGCGGTTGCACGAGGTGCTGTGCTGGCGGTCACATGCCTGTTCGCCGGGGCGCTTGCCGGCTGCGGGCAGCAGACAGGAGACGGGGCGATGGAGCAGGCTGCGGGCGTCATTGAAGGGTCCGTGCTGTACCGCGAGCGCATGATGCTGCCGCCGGACGCCCAGCTGGAGATTCAGCTGGAGGATGTGTCGCGCGCCGATGCGCCGGCCACTGTGCTGGCTGTGGTGACACAGGCGACCGCAACCGCGCCGCCCTGGCCCTTCCGTATCAGCTACGACCCGACGGCACTGGATCCGCGGCACCGCTATGGCCTGCGTGCCACCGTACGCCATGAGGGGCGCCTGATGTTCACCTCGGACACCTTCGTCGATGCTTTTGCCGAGGGTGCGCCGGAAATCGTGTTGGTGCGGGTGCCCCGCAGCGCTCCGGCACCGACCGCTGCAGCGAGCGTTCTGCCTGCGGGGCAGTGGCAGCTGCTTTCGCTGCACGGTGAGCCCGCCGATACAGGTGCCGGGGGCAAACCCCTGACGCTGGTGATTGATGAGGCGGAGTCCCGTGTGGCCGGCTTTTCGGGCTGCAACCGCTATACCGGGCCGTATACGCTGGCCTCCGGCGTGCTGGCGCTGGGGCAGCTGGCGGTCACCCGCATGGCCTGCATGGAGGGCGCAGATCTGGAGGAGCGCTACCTGTCGACGCTGCGCAGCGTTGACGGCTTCAGCCTGATGGACAGTCGCCTGCAGCTGAAGGTGGGTGCCGCAACGGTGGCAGTGTTCCAGCCGCTTGATGACAGCGCCGACGCCGGGTAATAACGATGGCCTGGACCGATCACTGCGTTTATACTCGCGCCACCCTGGATTTGTAACAGTCTCATGGCGTTCCAGTTCGCACTGACAGCACGAGCCCGACGCACCGCGCGCCTGATCGCGTTGCTGGCGCTGCTGTGTCTGAGCGGTGTGCAGGTACTGGAGGCCAGCCACGCCCACGGCAGTGCAGACGTACAGGCGGAGTGCCTGCTCTGCAAGTCCTCGGCGCCAGCCGCCCTGTCGGCGGCTCCGTCACTGCCGCTGTTCCTGGTGCTGGCGGGCTGCGTTATCGCCGCGCTGCGCCCCGTGCACATCGCTCCCCGCTACCTTCCGCTCCAGGCCCGAGGGCCCCCGCAGTACTCCTGACAGAAAATCCCTTTTTCTATTTTCAGGAGTAGTTCATGAAACGTTTCATGCCTCTTGCCCTGGCTGTGGCCAGTGCAAATGCGGCGGCGCAGTCGCTGCCGATTGAACATGTGCTGGTATCAGCCCCCTTGAGCAAACAGGAAGCGGAGACCGCCCTGCCGGTGACGGTGCTGACGGGCGAAGACCTCAGCCGCAGCGCGCGCGCGACCATTGGCGACACCCTGGGCGACATCCCCGGCCTGGCTAACGCCTCCTTTGGCCCCGGCGTCGGTCAGCCGGTCATTCGCGGCCAGCAGGGCCCCCGGGTTACGGTGCTGCAGAACGGCACCAGTAGCGCCGATGCCTCCGCCGTGAGCGCTGACCACGCGGTATCCGTTGAACCCATGCTGGCGGACAGCATTGAGGTGTTGCGTGGCCCCGCAACCCTGCTGTACGGCGCCGGCGCCATCGGCGGCGTTGTGAACGTGATTGACAACCGCGTGCCGAGATCGCGTGTCGAGGGGGTCGAGGGTGGCGTTGAGCTGCGCCACGATGGCGCATCCGACATGGATACCTCGGTACTGCGCCTCGACGGAGGTACGGGTGATTTTGCGTTCCACCTGGACGCACTCTATCGCGACTGGAACAACCTGCGTATCCCGGGCCTGGCTGCCAGGGGCGTGGATGACGATCACGACGACCACGACGATCACGACGATCACGACGAGGAGCACGGGGAGGAGGAGACGACCAGCGGCTACGTTGACAACACCGGGGGCCGCACGCGCAATGTGACCCTGGGTGCGAGTTACCATTTTGACCGCGGCCTGGTCGGCCTTGCCGTAGCCAGGCTGGAAAACCAATACGGTATCCCGGCTGGCGCGCACGAACATCACGACCATGAAGACGATGAACATGATCACGATGACGATATGGAGCACGATGATCACGATCATGAGGGGCACGAGGAGGAAGAGGGCGGCATCAAACTCGATGTCGAGCAGACCCGCTATGACCTGGTGTTCGAGCTCAGCGAGCCGCTGCCCGGCTTTGAGTCCCTGCGCAGCACACTGACCTACACCGACTATGAGCACGCGGAAATTGAAGGTGGCGGTGAGGTAGGCACCTTGTACAGCAATGAAACCTGGGAGACCCGGGTGGAGATGGTGCATGCCGAGGTGGCGGGGCTGCGCGGCGCAATTGGCCTGCAGGCGCGCAGTGGTGAGTTCAGCGCTCTGGGTGAGGAAGCATTTATCCCGGTCACCGACAGCACGGACCTCGGCCTGTTTCTGATCGAGGACTACCGCACTGAGCACTGGCTGTTCGAAGCGGGTCTGCGCGTGGACCGGGATGAGCGTGACCCCGCAGCGCAAACCGCAGGCAAGCGCGACTTCACCGCCATCAGCGCATCCGGCTCGGCGATTTTCAACGTCACACCGGATTGGCAGCTGCGCCTCTTCCTGGCGCGGTCAGAGCGCGCGCCGTCGATTGAAGAGCTGTTCTCCAATGTCGATGGCACTGGTCCGGAAAACTGGGTAGCGCACGCGGCGACGGCGGCGATTGAGCTGGGCGATCCGGATCTCGACACGGAGGTTTCGAACAACGTGGATCTCTCGCTGCACTGGCACAACGGCAACAAGGACCTCGAGGTTACCGTGTTCCACAATGACTTCAGCGACTACATCACGCTGATGAATACCGGCGCGGAAGTGGACGAACTCCCTGTGCTGGCCTATGTGCAGAGCGACGCCAAATTCTACGGTATAGAGGTGAACGCGGAGTTTGGGCTCGGTACCGTTGTCGGCGGCGATGTGCGACTGGGTCTGTTCGGTGATGTGATACGCGGCGAGCTGGACAACGGTGACGACGTGCCGCGTCTGCCGCCACACCGCATCGGCGGTCGCCTGAGTTGGTCCACGGAGGTGCTGGAACTCTGGACCCGGGTGCAGGACGCCGGAAGCCAGAATCGCCCGGGCCCGAACGAGGAGCCGACCGCCGGTTACACGCGCTGGGACCTGGGAGCCGACTATCGCCTGTCCCTGGGCGATTCGGAACTCACCCTGTTCCTTGCGGCACGCAATCTGGGGGATGAGGAGATCCGCCTGAGCACCTCCTTCCTGCGCGATGTGTCGCCGGAGGCGGGGCGCTCCGTCGAGGCGGGAGTGCGCTACCGCTTCTAGGGCGTTTCCCAGGCGTACAGGCACAGGTTCTCGGCCTCGGGTGTGAGCTGGATCATCGACTCATACGCGAAGCCGAGACTTTCCAGCAACTGGCGTGAGGGCTGGTTCCCGGGGGTGACGATTGCCAGCAGCCTGCGCAGTCCGAGCCCGTCTTTGGCATGGTCCAGCACCGCACGCGCCGATTCCAGTGCCAACCCGCGACCGCGGGCTGCGGGCAGGAAGGCATAACCGATATCCGCATTGGCCAGGGTCGCACGCTTCACCAGTCCGCAGATGCCCAGGGGCTCACCCCCCGCCGCTGGTCGTACCGCCCAGAGGCCGAAGCCGTTCTCCCGATAGCTCCGCAGCGGTCCGTCACGCAGGTACTGGCGCGCCTGGTCCACGCTGCGCACGCCGCGGTCGGCGATGTGCAGGATGAAATCGGGGTCGTTCAGCAAGGCCAGCATGAAGGGCGCATCGTCTTCAGTGAGCGGGTCGATCAGCAGTCGCGGCGTATGCAGCATGGCGCGGGAATCCCTCGGCAATAGAGTCGACAAGGGTACTACAGCTGCCCCAGGGGCGCCCTGCGACAGTGAAATCACAGCGCCGTGCTGGTAAAGTGCGAGGTCTTTCGGCGCGGCAGGGCAGAGCATGGCACAGCGGATCATCGTCGGCATCAGCGGCGCCTCGGGCATCGTTTATGGGGTACGTGCACTGGCCATGCTGCGCGACTGTGGTGTCGAGACGCACCTGGTGATCACCAAGTCTGCAGAGCTCACGCTGCACCACGAGCTGGACATGTCCCTGGATGAGATCAAGGCACTGGCCACAGAGGTCCACCCCATTCGCAACGTCGGCGCCTCCATTGCCAGCGGCTCCTTTCGCACGGGCGGTATGCTCATAGCGCCGTGTTCGGTGCGCACCATGGCAGAGATCGCCACCGGCGTGACCTCAACACTGCTGACCCGGGCGGCGGACGTGGTGCTCAAGGAGCGCCGCAGGCTGGTACTGGTTGTGCGTGAAACGCCTCTGCACACCGGGCACCTGCGCACACTGACCCAGCTGTCGGAAATGGGTGCGGTAATCGCACCGCCGGTGCCGGCGTTTTATGCGCAACCGGAGTCCCTTGATGCCATGGTCACCCAGACAGTGGGTCGACTGCTGGACTTGTTCGATATCGATTCGGGGCAGGTCAGGCGCTGGCAGGGCGAGTGAACGCCTTGCACACATCGCGCCCGCAACCGGCCGTGGCGGCCTGATGCCCATTCTGTTCGGCGTGGTGCTGCTCGACCTGATCGGATTCGGCATCGTTATCCCGATTTTGCCCTTCCTGTCGCCGCAGCTGGGCGCGACGAAGATCGATATTGCCCTGATTATCGTCACCTATGCCGTGTTCGCCGGTATATCCGGCCCCTTCTGGGGGCGCCTGTCGGATCGTCGTGGCCGCAAGCCGGTCATCATGATCTGTCTTGCGGGCGCGGCAGCCTCCTATGTCATGCTCGCCCTCGCCAGCGAGCTGTGGATGATATTTGCCGCACGCGCCTTCGCCGGCATCATGGCGGGCAATCTTGGCGTTGCCTCGGCGATGATGAGTGACATCACCGCGCCGGAAAAACGGGCCAAGGGGATGGGGATGATCGGCGCGGCGTTTGGCCTGGGCCTCGTTCTGGGGCCCTTGCTGGGTGGTCTGCTGGCGGGGAACAGTGGCAGTTTTACCCTGCCCTGCCTGGTGGCGGGCTGTATGTCGATGCTTGCGATCCTTGCTGCGGGTCTGTTTCTGCCGGAGTCGGTGACGGCCCAGCGCCGCGCCGCCCACCGGCAGGCACATCGCGACGGGTCGCGGCAGTCGACCCGGGCGATGCTGCGCGCAACAGGCAATCGCCTGCTGGTGCTGCAATATGTGCTGCACGCCGCGGCGATCAGCTCGGTGACGTATCTGGTTCCGCTGTGGCTGGGCGATATGCTGGGCTGGGGCGCGCGGGAGGTCGGGCTGGTGTTCGGCGTGCAGGGTGCCATCATGGTGCTGCTGCAGGGGGGGTTGCTGGGCACGCTGGTGCGTCTGTTGGGCGAGTGGCAGCTCCTGCGTCTGTCGGTTGCCGCCTTCATGGCCGGCCTCTGTCTGGCGGTGCTGGCTGGCGGTATGCCCCTCATGCTGGCTGCCGTGTACATTGCCATGTCAGGCTCGACATTGTGCATGCCGCTGCTGAACACGATTACCAGCCATCGCACACCGGCGGACCTGCGCGGACAAATGCTGGGTACCACCGCTTCCGCTGCGTCCTGGGGCCGCGTGGTCGGCCCACTGCTGGCCGGCGGCAACCTCGCGGCCTTTGGCTACACCGGGGCCTGGTTGGGCTGCATCGTGCTGGTCAGCCTGTATCTGGCCTGGGCGCTGAGCCCGCATCCAGCCCCCCTTGTTCCACACGCATCATCAACGGAGGACACACCTTCTCATGACTACCCGACTGTTTGACCTGAATGGGCGCATCGCGCTGGTAAGTGGCGCCAGCCGCGGTATTGGCGAGGCTATTGCCCGCCTGCTGGCAGAGCAGGGCGCGCATGTTATCGTGTCGAGCCGCAAGCTGGAGGGCTGCCAGCCGGTAGCCGACGCCATACGTGAGGCCGGTGGCAGCGCCGAGGCCCACGCCTGCAATGTGGGCGACATGGGTGACATCCAGGCCCTCTTCGCCCACATCCGCAACGCGCACGGGCGCCTCGATATCTGTATCAACAACGGCGCCACCAACCCCTACTTCGGACATGTGCTGGACACCGACCTGGGTGCCTTCCAGAAGACCGTCGACGTGAACATTCGCGGTTACTTCTTCATGTCCATCGAGGCCGGGAAGCTGATGCGCGAGCAGGGCAAGGGGGCCATCGTCAACACGGCCTCGGTCAATGCATTGCAGCCTGGCCCCCTGCAGGGCATCTACTCGATCACCAAGGCCGCTGTGGTCAACATGACGCAGGTGTTCGCCAAGGAGTGCGGGCCTCTGGGTATTCGCTGCAATGCGTTGCTGCCGGGCCTGACCAAGACGAAGTTCGCCGGTGCGCTGTTCAGCAATGAGGACATCTACCAGGCGGCCATTGAGAAGATTCCCCTGCAACGCCACGCGGAGCCGGAAGAGATGGCCGGAGCCGTGCTCTACCTGGTGTCTGATGCCGCCAGCTACACCAACGGCGAATGCATTGTGGTGGACGGTGGCCTGACGATCTAGCAGCCTGTCGGACTCAGGGCATCCGCAGCAGATGAGCCTGGGTCCGACAGGCTGCCAGGCGGCGTTACGCGCTGCGCAGGTAAGTAAAGCCGCCCTCTTTGATGTACAGCTCGCAGTAGTCGTTGCTGCTGGGGTTGATCGCACCGCCTGCGGGAATGCGCAGCCAGGAGTGGGTGCCGTAGTGCCCGTAATCGTCCGCGAAGCTGCCGCGCAGTACCAGGATTTCAGCACCCTGGGGAAAGTTGATCTGGCCGATGGCGGACGGCTCGTCCCAGCTCTCCAGGCGCATGAAATCGGTGTAGGGTTCCTGGGCGTAGAGCTTCTTCCAACTGGTGTTCTTGCGGATCGATGGCTGCCATGGGGTGTTCTGCGTGGCGATGGCGACATGTTCGCGGTCCGCGCCCGGGAACTGGCGCAGCTTCACGAAGAGCAGGCAGCCGTCACGTGAAAACGGCGCATGCCTGAAGCCCTCGGGGTTGAGCAGGTAGCTGCCTGCGGGCCAGTCGCCGTGTTCATCCGAAAACACGCCTTCCAGCACGAGGATTTCTTCACCCTGTGGATGATCGTGCGCGGGAAAACTCGCCCCGGCCTCGTAGCGAACCAGTGAGGTTACCTGTCCGGACTCCGCCTGGCCTAGCCGGTGCAGGCGTTTGCGCAGCACGTGTCCTCCGGGGCTGGGCGTCCACTCCAGGGTGCCCGGGTCTACCACGGTACGCAGGGAGAGGTCGCCATTCAGGGCAACGCGGTTATCGGGCATCTTGTTACCTGTAAGCAGTAGGGGGATGTGCGCCGGCAGGCTGTTCGACTGCATCGGGAGGACGTGGTTCCTTGGCGTATGATAATCGGATTGCCGGCGGACACAAACCCTGTTTGTGTCGGGACAGGCCGTCCGGACAGGCTGGTGTTCCCCGACAGGACGCCGCCGCGCTGTTTTCTGTCACAGTCTTTGCGGTATGCTCAACCTATGGAAAAGAAAGTGTTTGTAACCCACGAGCTCCCCGGCGAGGTGATCCACCAGCTGTCCGGACTGTGCGATGTCAATGTCTGGCTGGGCCCCGGCCTGCTGCCGGCGTCGGGTTTGCGCGAGGAGTTGTCCGATTGCGACGGCGTTGTCTGTCTGCTCACTGACCGCATTGATCGCGAGCTCATTGAGTCGCTGCCGGGACTGCGTTTTGTGTCCTCCATGTCAGTCGGTGTCGATCACATTGACGTGCAGGCCCTGACCGCCCGGGGTATACCCCTGGGTCACACACCCGGCGTGCTGGTGGAGACGACGGCCGACACGGCATTTGCCCTGTTGCTGGCCGCGGCTCGGCGCGTATCGGAGGCCGACCGCTTTGTGCGGCAGGGAGAATGGCGCCGGGAAAACCGCTGGTCACCGGATTTCTTTACCGGCAAGGACGTGGGCGGCGCCACCCTCGGTCTGGTGGGCCTCGGTGAGATTGGCCAGGCGGTAGCGCGCCGCGCACAGGCCTTTGGCATGCGTGTGATTGCCTGGAACCGCACACAGAAGGAGGTTCCCGGCGTGCGGCTGCAGAGCCTGGAAAGCGTGCTGGCCGAGAGCGACTTTCTCTCGGTGCATCTGGCGCTGGCACCCGAAACACAGGGCTTGCTCGACACCTCGCGTATCGCCGCGATGAAGCCCGGCGCGGTGCTGATAAACACCGCCCGCGGCGGCATCGTCGATGAACAGGCGCTGGCGGCGGCGTTGTCCAGCGGCCGCCTCTATGCGGCGGGTATCGATGTCTTCGCGGAAGAGCCGGTGCCCGTTGACAACCCGCTGCTGTCCCTGCCCAACGTCGTGCTGACGCCACACATCGGCAGCGCCACCGCACGCACCCGGGCGCGCATGGCGGATATCGCCGCTGCCAACGCCATCGCGGCGCTGCGGGGTGAGCCGATGCCACACTGTGCCAACCCCGAGGTCTACGCGCGCTGAGTTACTTGCGCACAGAACTCCGGTAAGCGCGCGGCGACAGTCCCACGGTCTGCTTGAACAGGCGGGAAAAATACAGCGCGTCCTCATAGCCGACTGCGGCTGCAATCGCCTTGACGCGCATTTCCGTGCTGTCCAGCAGCTGGCAGGCGTATTCGATCTTCATGTGCAGGAAGTGCTTGATCGGTGAATAGCCGGTCAGGGCCTTGTAGCGGCTGGCAAAGTGGTATTTCGACAGATGCGCAATATTGGCCAGCTCTTCCAGCTCCAGGCTGGTGTGAATATTGTCCTGCATCGTCGACTGAATGGCTTCGAGGTCCAGGCCGGCCGGGTGGCTGGCACGCTGTTGTGTGGCCTCCAGCACAATCTGGGTAAACAGGTGGCGGCACTGGTTGGCGGCATTCACGAACGCCGAACTGCTGTAGCCGGTGCGGTTCACCGCCAACAGGTTGTGGAAAGCCGCAATCAGGCTGGGTGCGATGCCGGCCTGTACGATGGGTCGCCCCTCGCGGTAGCCGAGGTACTCCATGAACAGCCCGCTGCTGATACCCTGGAAATGTATCCAGTAAATGCTCCAGGGCGTGTCGCGACTTGCGCTGTAACTGTGGGGGACGCCCTGGGGCAGGAGTATCAGGTCGCCTGCACTGATCGCATGACGCTGCTCACCAAGGCGCAGACTGCCGCTGCCATCGACGCAGTAGAGAAGCAGATTGTCATCGTGACGCAGCCGGCGCATCCGGTGGCCGCGGGCCTGTGGGTAGTAGCCCATGGCTGTGGGATAGCAGTCCCGTGTCAGGGGGTGCCGGTGTAGTTTCTCCAGCATGAAGGCGGGCGTCAGAAAGCGCACACCCTCCGCCGGCAGCGGCCACTTCGAGGTGGTGCTCATGGGCCACCGTTCAGGCGTTCCACATCCAGTGTGCGCAGCCGGTCGAAGTCGTAGGCGCTGAGGGTGAAAAACAGGTCGTAGCGGGCATCGCGCAGGAACTGTTTACCCTCCAGCGTATAGAACGCCAGCTGCCGTTCGCCCTCGGCATCCGCGGTTGCAAGGCTGAAGGCCGGCCGTTGGGTGCCGAGCTGGCGTCGCTGATCTTCATCGGCCACGCCGTCTACCTGCAGGTTGGCCAGCCCCAGCAGCAGCGCCTCCAGCTCCCGCGGCTCGGGGGATGCCCCTGTGGCCGACTGCCAGCGGTCGCCCTCCCGTGTCAGTTGGTACCCCTCACCCCGCACTCGCTGCGGATCCGCCACGCGCAACAGTGTCCGGTCAAGCCAGCCGCCGGCATTTGCAGGTGCATCGAACGCGCTGAAGGCCAGGCTGTAGATGGGATCGCGATCTGCGCGGCGCGCATGAACCTGCTGGAAGGCCGGGGCCGTACCCAGGAACACCGTGCTCTCCTCGCCCTCTGCCGTGGAGAGACGGATACGCCGCTGATAGAGGTAGTCCGCCACCTCAAAACGCTGCCGTGCCGGCACACTGGAGGCAACCGGAAAGCCGTGCCGGACCTCCGTCATCGCCTTCAGCAGGCGATCGACCTGCGCCGAATCGGCGCTGAGACCCGCCAGTTCAGGCAGGGTCCACCCCGCGCGGGTGCGCAGCAGCTCAACCTCCGCGCCCTGTGCATCGGCGATGCTGATCCGCGTGACGGTTTCCGCTGCAACGCTGAGCAGCGCTTCGCCCGGGTTCTCTGCCGCAAGGTGCTCCTGCGGCCAGTAGACGGCGGCGGTGATGGCGCACTGGATCACCAGTATCAGCAGCAGCACGCGAATCACAGTCCCAGCCTCCGTCGGTAGGCGCGCCGGCGCAGCGAGGTGCGCAAGCGGTGCACGCCAGCCAGTATCAGCAGCCAGACAACCGCAAGGCCATAATTCAGGTACTCGATCCACTGCTGGGCCTCGCGGCTCATCGGTGGCAGGGTGCGGTTGAAATGCGCCCGATTGCGTATGGAGAGCAGTGACTGATCCTGCAGCGACCACTCCAGGGTGTTCATGAACAGCTCCAGGGGACTCAGGTACTGTGTGCCTGCCGCCGCGACCATGGCGTTGAGCATCTGGTCGTCCATGAAGTCGTTGGAACTGAACAGCACCAACCGGGCGGATTCCGCGGATTGCCGGAGCAGGCCACGTGGTTCGCGCCCGTTCTCTGCGTCGATGGCTGGCGCCCCCCGGGAAGCGAAGGCAGATTGGAAGCGCCCCTCCAGCACAACGCCCAGCACCCGGCTGCCGGTTTCCCCTTCGACCGCAAAGCGGGGGCCGGCCTGACCTTCCTGCTGTGGCAGGATATCGCGATTTGCCGACGTCCACGCCTGCTCTGAACTGCGCAACAGCAGGGTGCTGCGCAGGCCCTGAACGGGCTGCACATCGATGGGCGCCGCCCAGCCCAGCGTCAGCTGGGGCAGGGTGGCGGTGATGGGGTGTTGCGGGTTCAGTGCCGGTGGCCTGATGTCGAGGAAGTAGGGGTAGTCGATCATCTGTACATCGCGGAACTCGTAGTCACCCACGCGGCGCAGAACCGGCGCCGGGAACGGTGCGTTCTGTTCATCGAGCACCAGTTCCGGCGCAATGCGCAGTCCGTGTGCTGCCAGCCATGTGTCGAGGCCGCTGGGATAGTCCAGCAGTCGCATCTCGCCGTTGCTGAGCTCCACACTGAACGGTGCGGTTGCCAGCACCACCGTGCCACCCCGCATCAGGAACTGGTCGATGGCAAACAGACTGGCGGTATCCAGCGCGTGCGGGGCGACGACAGCGAGGATGTCGGCATCGGGATCGACACTGCCATCGCTGAGCTGTTCGCTGCGAATGCTGTAGTCCCGGGTGATGGCCTGCTCAAGATTGGCAAACGTGGGGGCGCCGAGGTGGAAGCGTGCCATCTGCTCGTTCATCTCCGGCACGGCCAACGCCACGGTTTTGGTCAGGCCACTGGCGAAGCGGCGCAGGCCTGCCTCGAGCACGGTGGGGAAGTCCTCAGGATCGAAGGCGTCAGTGGGCAGCTGTACCACCTGGCGCTCGTCCTCCAGAGTGAGGTAGAACCAGAAGCGCTGCTCCTCTCCCAGACCGGCAATCATCGGCTGAAAGCCCCAGGTGTCGGCCAGGTGTTGCGCCAGCGCGCCGTCATTGGCTTCGGGCTCTGCAAAGCGGTAACTGAACTTGCCACCGGAGTTGGCAACCTGCGCATCCAGTTGCGCCTGGATGGCGTCGCGGTACTGGCGCAGCCGCTCTGGCAGCAGGGCGTGTGGGGAAACGTACGCCACCAGCTCCACCGGCTGCTCAATGGTGCTGAACAGCTCATCCCCCAGCTGGTACTGCTGCAGTACATCCCGTATTGCCCGCGTCAGGTCGAACTCTGGATTGCGCAGGCGCACCTCCGCCTCCGTGTTGCCGGCGCTGCGCACGTCGATCAGGTCGGTGAAACCGAGCGTCGTGAACTCATCGCCATAGCGCACCAGGATGTGGAACCAGGCGTTGACCAGCGTTGACTGGTAACGGTCAGCGATCTGCAGTGGGGTGGCGTTCATGCGGAAGCGGTCCCGTGCCTCCCGCTCCAGCTCGGGGTGTTCCGCCGGATCGATGAACTCAACCCTGATGCTGCCGCCGCTGGCGCTGGCATACTCCTCAATCAGGTCGCGCAGCTGCGGCACCAGGGGCGCCAGCAGGGGATGGGTGCGATTGCTGAAATAGCCACGGATTAACAGGGGCTCCTGCAACTGGCCGAGTATCTGCTGTGTGGTGGGCGAGAGTGAGTAGAGTTTGCCTTCGGTGACATCCAGCCTCATGCCGGACAGCGGCTGCAGCCAGAGATTGGCCAGCAGCAGGTTGGCCAGCAGCAGGAAAATCGCCGTTGTTGCCCGCCGCTGCTTGCGGCTGTGGGTGTCCCTGGCCCAGCGTTCGCGCTCCAGGCTGAACACGTTCAGGGCCAGAAAGCCGATAATCAGGCTCAGGCACCACCCCAGGTCGCGGATGTCGAGCACGCCCCGCGTGATGTTGTCGAAGCGCGCGCCGCTGCCCAGCAAGCGCAGCCATTCGGCGCTGCTGTCGGTGACCAGGGCTGTCAGCGTATGGCTGCTCGCCAGATACAGCAGGCTACCCAGAAACGCGCTGCCGATGAGACTCACAATGGGGTTGTCCGTACGCGCGGACACGAACAGGCCGATGCTGATGTATACCGCGCCGAGCAGCAGCGACGCCAGGTACCCCGCGGCAACCGGGCCCCAGTCGAGATCGGCCATGAGTGCGGCGCTGATCGGCAGGGGCAATGTCGCCAGCAGCGCCAGCAGCAGCAGGCCGGTGCAGGCGAGGAACTTCCCCAGCACAAAGCGCCAGATACCGACTGGCTGCACCAGCACATGCTCAAGGGTGCCGGTGCGGCGTTCTTCACTCCACATGCGCATGGTCAGGGCCGCGCTGAGCGGTATCAGCAGCAGCGGCATCCATTCGAACAGCGGCCGCACATCGGCAATGTTGCGCGCGAACCAGGATTCCACCCAGAAAAACAGGAACAGGGTCAGCGCTGCAAAACCGGCGAGGAAAAGCCAGGCGACAGGCGAGCCGAAGAACAGCCGCACTTCCTTCTGCGCTACGCGACGAATGACGCTGTTGGTGGTCACGTGCCTGCCTTTCCTGACGTGGCATCCCGGAAGATGCTGTCGAGGTCGCGCAGCTGGGGCTGCAACTGGAAGAGGCTGGCGCCGGCGCGCACCACGCACTGGGCAATATTGTTTGCCGCGGTATCGGCATCGGCGTTTTCACGCAGTGTCAGCACCCAGCTTTCGCCACCGGCGATGTCGGCGCGCGGATGCACGGCCGCAATCTGCGGGAGCCGACGCAGCCAGCGCTCGAGATCGGGCTCCTCGGTGCCCGCGCGCAGCACCAGGGTGCGGCTCTTGCGCAGATCGGCCAGCGGTGCGTCCAGCACCAGACGGCCAGCGGCCATCACCAGCACCCGGTCGCAGACCGCCTCAACCTCCTGCATGATGTGCGTGGAGAGAATTACCGTGGCGCGCCGCGCCAGCCGCCGCAGCAGGTCGCGCATCTGGCTGGTCTGCCCGGGGTCCAGGCCATTGGTGGGTTCATCCAGAATCAGCAGTTGCGGCTGGCCGAGGATTGCCTGCGCCACCCCCACGCGCTGGCGCAGCCCGCGGGAAAGCTGGTGGATCGGGTCCAGTGCGCGCTCCCCGAGAGCCGTTGCGGCAATGGCCTCCTGCAGCGCGAGAGGGCGCTCACGCCGCGGGATGCCTTTCAGCGTTGCCACGTAGTCGAGGTAGTCTGCGACCAGCATTTCGGGGTAGATCGGCAGGTGCTCCGGCAGGTAACCCAGGGTCGTCTGCACCTGGCGGGCACCCTCTGCCATATCGACGCCGGCCACCGTCACGCTACCGGTGGAGGGCTCCAGATAGCCGCTGAGCATGCGCATGATCGTGGTCTTGCCGGCACCGTTGTGCCCCAGCAGACCAACCACCTCATTGGCGCCAATCTCGAAGGAAACGTTGTCCACGGCCAGTGTATTGCCGTAGCGTCTGGACAGCGAATCGACAGAGATCATGCGTGAGTCGCCGGCCGCTCAGTCTTCGTGCCACGGTTCGCGCATGGTGACGAACTCTTCGGCAGCGGTGGGGTGGATGCCGATGGTGGTGTCGAACAATGCCTTGGTGGCACCTGCGCGCAGGGCGATGGCCATACCCTGAACAATTTCTCCGGCATCGGGGCCCATCATGTGCAGGCCCACCACGCGGTCGGTGGCCTTGTCGACGACGAGTTTCATGAAGGTTTGTTCGTCGCGACCGCTGATGGTGTGCTTCATCGGGCGGAAGGTCGCCTTGAACAGACGGATATGGCCGAATTTCGCGCGCGCCTGCTCCTCCGTGAACCCTACCGTGCCGATATTCGGCTGGCAGAAAACGGCGGTGGGTATGAAGTCATAGTCGACCTGCTGGCCCGCCTCACCGAACTGGCGTCGCGCGAAGGCCATGCCTTCCGCCAGCGCGACCGGCGTGAGTTCCATGCCACCGATCACGTCTCCCAGGGCAAAGATGCCGGGCTCATCGGTCTCGAAATCCTCGTCCACGGCGATGGTGCCGAACTCGGTGAGCTTGATGCCGGTCTGCTCCAGGCCCAGGCCGTCAAGGTGTGGCTTGCGTCCGGTCGCGTACAGCACCGCATCGGCGCTGAGCCGCGAACCATCCGTGAGCTCCAGCTCCAGGCCGTCAGCGCCGCGTGAGATGGATTCGACGTTAACCTCGAAGCGCAGATCCACGCCGGTTTTGGCAATCTCCCGCGCCGCGTGCGCGCGGATATCGGCATCGAAGCCGCGCAGGAACAGCGGGCCGCGATACAGCTGTGTGACGTGCGACCCCAGGCCGTTGAAGATGCCGGCGAACTCCACGGCAATGTAGCCGCCACCGACGATCACCAGGCGCTCGGGAAAGCTGTCCAGGTCAAACACGTCGTTGGAGGTGATCGCCAGTTCGCTGCCGGGAAACTGCGGAATATGCGGCCAGCCTCCGGTGGCGATGAGGATCTTTCCGGCGCTGTATTCCCGATCCCCGACGGCGACAGTCGTGGCGTTGACGATGCGCGCCCGGCCGTCGATGACGTCGGCGCTGGCCCCTTTGAGCATCTTGCGATAGATCGCGTTCAGTCGGGAAATTTCTGTTTTCTTGTTGTCACGCAAGGTTGTCCAGTCAAAGCCCGGTTTGCTGCTGTCCCAGCCGAAACCCCGGGCGTCCTCGAACGCCTTGCCGAACTCCGATGCGTAGACGTAGAGTTTTTTTGGCACACATCCCACGTTGACGCAGGTGCCGCCCATGTAGCGGTCCTCGGCGATTGCCACGCGGGCACCGAAACTCGCCGCCATACGCGCGGCGCGCACGCCGCCGGAGCCGGCACCGATGACAAACAGGTCGTAGTCTTTCTCGCTCACAGTGATCTCCCAGGTTGAAGGAGCCAGTCTACCAGCCCCCGAGCATGCGCATAAGGCGAGGCAAATCCTGTATTATAGGCGGCGCTCAATGAATTCAAGGAACTGGGGAACATGAAGCGGATTATTCACTCTTTGCGAGTGGCACCGGCAGCGGTGGCGCTGGCGTCCGGACTGCTCGCAGGCAGCGCCCTCGCGGCGGACGAGATCATACTCAAGAACGGCTCACGCATACTGGGCACCGTCACCGGCGTGCGCGATGGCGTGGTGACGGTGGACACCGAGTTCGCCGGAACACTGAAAGTACAACAGGACCAGGTCGAGAGCCTGACCAGTAGTGAACCGATTGTGCTCAAGCTGGCCGACGGCACGGTGGTTGAAGAACCGGCGCTGCGCATCGAGGACGAGACCCTGCTGCTGGCATCTGCGGAGGCGCCCGTGGCCACCTACCCGCTGACGGAACTCGCCGTCAGTAACCCGCAACCCTGGGAGCTCGGTTACGGATATCGTTGGAAAGGCCAGGTGAGCATGGCTCTCGAGCTGCAGCGCGGCAACTCCGATACCGATGAGCTGGATTACAGCGTGGAAAGCGTCTGGCGCAGCCTGCAGGACCGCTATACGGTGCGCCTCGACGGCGAGAATGACGAAGCCAATGACGTCAAGAATGCCGAGAACTGGACGGCGCTGGGCAAATATGACCGCTTCATTGAGGGGCCACTGTACTGGGGTGTGAACGCGTCGGCGGAACACGACAAGTTCGCCGATCTCGATCTGCGCTATTACGTGGGTCCCTACATCGGCCGCCAGTTCCATGAGCGGCCGCTGTTGACACTGTCCGCGGAAGTGGGTGGTGTGTACGTCAACGAGGATTACATTGTTGCAGAGGACCAGGACTACATGGGTATGAACTGGTCCGTCGATGCCACCAGCAATTACATCAGCGACGAGTCGCAGCTGTATCTGAAGCATACGGGTATCTGGAACCTTGATCAGGCCGAGGATGTGATCCTCAACCTCACCATGGGCCTCGCATTCCCGCTGTTGTTCAACATCGAAGGCGCCGCGGAAATACTGCTCGAGTACGATTCCGGGCTGCCGCCCGAGGTGGACAAACTTGACCAGACCTACCGCTTCCGCGTGGGTTACAGCTGGTAGACCGGCTTCACTGGCTGCGGCGCACGGCCGCCGCCAGTTGCTCCAGCAGCGGCACCGTCTCCGCCAGTGACAGGCAGGCGTCGGTGATGCTCTGGCCGTAGTTGAGGGTCTCGCGTTCGGCGATTGGCTGGTTGCCACCCCGCAGGTGGCTCTCCAGCATCACGCCGCGGATCGCACGCTGCCCCTGCTCCATCTGATCGCAGAGCGACGATACCACCACGGCCTGGCGCTCCGGGTCTTTGTCGCTGTTGCCGTGGCTGCAATCCACAATCAGGGACGCCGGCAGGTCATGCCGTGCCAGCGCCGTAGCCGCGGCCTGCACCGCGGCAGCGTGGTAGTTGGCGCCGGTGGCACTGCCGCCACGCAGGATCAGGTAGCCGTGCGGGTTGCCGGTGGAGTGCAGGATCGCCGGCGTGCCCTCCTTGGTCAGCGACGGAAACCAGTGGCTGTGGCGCGCAGAGCGAATGGCATCGATGGCGACATCGATGTTGCCGTTGGTCCCGTTCTTGAAGCCCACGGGCATGGACAGGCCCGAGGCCAGTTCGCGGTGAATCTGGCTCTCCACGGTGCGCGCGCCGATGGCGCCGAAGCTCACCAGATCGGCGTAGTACTGGCCAAAGGTGGTGTCGAGGAATTCGCTGGCGGCGGGGAGGCCCAGTGTGGCCACGTCCAGCAGCACGCGGCGGGCCTGGCGCAGCCCCTTGTTGATGCGGAAGCTGCCGTCCAGGTCCGGGTCGTTGATCAGTCCCTTCCACCCGACAACCGTGCGCGGTTTCTCGAAATACACACGCAGCACCGGCAGGATCGCATCATCGAGTGATGCGCAGGCGCTTTGCAATTGACTGGCGAAATCCAGCAGCGCTGCCGGGTCATGCACAGAGCAGGGCCCCACAATCGCCAGCAGGCGGCGGTCCTCGCCAGCGAGCACGGACTCGATCGCCCGTCGCGCGCCGGCAATGGCGCGACGCTGCGTGGCGGGTAGCGGCAACTCCTCGGCCAGTACCCAGGGCGTGATTAACGGCTGTGCGCCGTGAATGCGCAGGTCATCCGTGAGGTCTGGCGGGTTGTGGTCGGTCATTGGCTTGCCGTTCAGGACTGTGGCCGGCCATTGTCGCCTACGGCTGTCGGGCCGACAAGGTAACGCGACGCTGTCAGCCTTCGGTACTGTGTTGGCGACGCGCGGCAATCTGCGCCTGCACCGCCTCGACATGGGCCTGGCTGCTGCTGACGCGCGAGATAATCCACAGCGCGACCAGCAGCGGTGGAATGACGCCGAGCCCGAACGCATAGACCAGCCCATGCTGTGTGGCAACGGGGACATCACCGGGGCGCATACCGGTCTCCAGGCCGATGATATCCAGTGCCAGACCGCCGTAGAGTGGCCCGGCGACGGTTGCCAGCTTGCTGACGAAGTTGATCACGGAGAAAAATCCGGCCTCCTGCCGCATGCCGTGATCCAGCTCGTGCTCGTCGGTCAGGTCGGCCACGATGGAGGTGCTGCTGACGATGCGCACCATGAACAGTTACATGAAGATAAGCATGAAGACAAAGTTGAGGATGAAGACCAACTTGCCGCTGTCGGTCGGCAACCAGCCGAACAGTTGCAGCGGATAGAGCCACAGGCAATTGAGAATCAGGCAGGTAAGCGACAGCTGTACCAGGCGCTGCTTGGAAAAACGCCGGCCCAGGGGCCCCAGTGTCAACATGGCGAGGGCCACGCCGAGCAGCGTCGGCAGGGACAGGATGATGGAGATCTCGGCAGCGGAGAATGCCCAGAAGAAAGTCCACACCAGAATATTCAATGTGCTGATGACACCGTAGGCCGAGGTGGCCGCGATGTCGTAGCCGATCAGCAGGCGGAAATTGCGGTTGCCCAGGGTGCGCCGCAGATCACTGAACAGGGTCCGCAGCGTCGTGCGACTGTTGCCGCCTGGCTGGGCCACCTCCGGCTGTATGTGGCGCCGGGTACCCAGGGTGCTGAGTGTCGCCATGATCCACACCACCGCGCAGGACAGCATGCCATACAGCGGATAGCGCGCGGGGTCAAAGCGTCCATCCACGCCATCCTGCTCGGGGAAGATGACGGTCAGGGCCACGGCGGGCAGCAGCACGGCGCTGAGGAACATGAAGCCCATGCGCGCGCCGAGCACCTGGCTGCGCTCGTGGTAGTCGCTGGTGATTTCCGCCGACAGCGCGAGATGGGGTATGGCGAAGGTCGTGACAAAGGTCCTCACCCACAGCGACCAGAACAGCAGCCAGCCTGCAAGCCAGGTGCTGTTGTCCACCACCGCTTGCGGCGGGGTGAACAGGCCGACAAAACCCAGCCCCAGCGGAATGATGCTCAGCGCCATGAAGGGGTGACGACGTCCGTGCCGGCTGCGCAGCCGGTCGGAGAGGGAACCCACAAGTGGATCGGAGATGCCGTCCCAGATCAGGCTCACCGCAATAATCAAACCGGTGACGGTTCCGCTCAGGCCCAGTACCTGCGTGTAGAACAGCAGGATAAACATCGTGTACGCCGCTTCCTTCGCGGCGCCGACAGCGCCGCCCGCACCGTAGAGTACGCGGGTACCGAGTGAGGTCGTCACCTGGCTTGCGTCCTGCCTGCCCTGTCTAGCGCGCCCCCTTGATCAGGCTGCGGAATCGGTCGACCAGTGTTTCGTATTTGTAGTCGGTGAACTCGCCGGCATCCATGAACAGGCCGTGTTCACTGCAGGTCTCGTACCAGATGTGCGGCTGTTTCGCGTCACAGGTCTTTTCCATGTCACGCTGGCAGCGGGGGCAGGCGATGTCTTCCACCGCATCCCATTTGCGCCCTTCGGCAGGCTGGCCGACATCCAGTGCTTCCCCCATCCAGCGAGCTTTCAACTGGTCGGCTTCTCCGCTATCGAACCAGAGCCCTTGACAGTTGCTGCAGCGATCAATGGTGATGTTCCCGTAGCTCACCTCGTTCATGCCGTGGCCGCATTTGGGGCACTTCAGGCTGTGTTGGTCAGGGTTGTACTCCATGGCGGTTCCTGTTCAAGGCGGTGCGTACCGCATCCGGGCGGCACTGGCGGAAAAGATGTGCCGCTGAGTCTAGCGCAGCATCATTTGTTTGTCCCCTCTCGGTTGGTCCCTCTTTTGTCGCGACGCAGATGCTGCGCGCCCGATATTCGCGAGACATGAAAGCTGGTAAATTTGCCGCGTTTTCCCGATTTTACAGGATACCCGTATGCCCGCTCCTGTCCTGTCGCTGCTCGGTTTAATGCTTGCGACCCTTGCGTTCGCTTCCCAGGCCGAAGTGCCTGACGCTGCTGAATTGTACGCCCCCTGTGCGGCATGCCATGGGGCATCGGCAGAAGGCAATGTCGCCCTGCGGGCACCGCGTCTGAATCACCTGCGCCCCGTCTATATCCTCGCCCAGCTGGACAAATTCCAGCGCGGCCTGCGCGGTGGAGCAGACGCCACGCTGGCCGCGCAGCAGATGGCGGCGTCCACGGGTCTGCTGCCGCCGGCGGAGCGTCTGCCTGACCTGGCCATCTACATCAGTGAATTGGAGAGCGGCCCCTCGGCGTCCACACTGGCCACAGGGGATGAGGCAGCGGGCGGCAGGACATTCATGCGTTTGTGTGGGGCTTGCCACGGCGCGAATGCGGGAGGCAATGTGGCGCTGAATGCACCTCGGCTGGCGGGCGCCGACGACTGGTATCTGCTCGACCAGCTGCATGCGTTTCGCGAGGGCCAGCGGGGTCGACACCGGGAGGACCGTACCGGCCGGCAGATGCGCAACATGGCGGCGATGCTGGACGACGAGCAGGCGCTGCAGGACGTTATTGCCTATATCCGCAGTCAGGCGGAGTGAACCTGCGCTGTGACAGCCTCTCGGCCCGGTGCGACGATTCACGGTGGCGTGAGACAGATCAATAAATAGGCATTGCGCGCGGAGCAATTACGCCTACACTGAAGAAGCGGTACCCGTTTATTCATTAGAGTGAAATGCCCATGCTGGAAAAAGAAATGTCGCAGGCCGTGAAAATGGCTGAGCAGGCGAATAAAAAGGTTGAGCAGCTGCAGAAAAAACTGCTTTCCGAAACGGAGAAGGCGCACGCCAAGGTCAAGGCCGATTTGACGGCAGCGCGCAAAAAACATACTGCGGCCAATACCCGGCTGAAAAAGGCGCGCAGCGCGTTGCGCGGTAAATCCAGCTCGGCAAGCCAGAAGCGTGTTGAGGAACTGGTGAAGCAGGTGCAGGAGCTGGCAGAGTCGGTGGCGAAAATGGCCAAGGCTGCCTATGCCTCCTTCGAAAAGCTGGTGCCCATCCAGGCCGATCTCGCGCTGGAGTCCCGGCGGGCACAGGCTGCCGATAAAGCGGCGTCCATGGTAGAAAAAGCGGCGGCGCGGCGTAAGGCTGCCAGCAAGCCGGCGGCGAAAAAGAAAGCGTCCGCCGGAAAGGCGAAGGCGCCAGCCAAACGCAAGGCCGCAGCGAAAAAAGCGACGGTGAAAAAGGCGCCGGCGAAGAAAAAGGCGGCGGCGAAAAAAGCACCCGCCCGCAAAGCGGCGCCGAAAAAGGCTGCTGCGAAACGCGCACCGAAGAAAGCCAGCACCAGCTAAACGGCCTTCTGGCCCCCGTTCCGTTGCGCCCGGAGAGGGCTGGCGTGGCGGGGGTCAGCGCGTTGGCGTGACCCTGATCAGGGCGCCGTTTTCCTCGTCGGTAAGCAGGTAAACGAAACCGTCAGCCCCTTCCCGCACGTCCCTGATGCGCACGCCGAGCTCTGCGAACAAAGGTGTTTCATCGATCACCGCACCATCGCGCAGTGTGAGCAGGCGCACCTCCTTGTCGACCAGTGCGCCAACCAACAGCTTGCCCTGCCAGGCGGGAAACGGCTCCCCGCCATACCACGCCAGGCCCGAGGGTGCGATGCTCGGTACCCAGACATGCAGGGGTGGCGCCATGCCCGGCAGCTCACTGTAGGGAGAAACGTAGGCGCCGCTGTAGTCGACACCCTGGGTCGCCGCAGGCCAGCCGTAGTTGCTGGCGGCGCGCAGTACGTTCACCTCATCCCCACCCCTGGGCCCGTGTTCGTGCAGGTAAATCGTGCCGCTCGCGCGATCCAGTGCGAGCCCTTGCGGGTTGCGGTGGCCCAGCGTCCAGACCCGTTCGCTGCCCCGTGCCCGGAACGGGTTGTCATCGGGGACGCTGCCGTCGTCGTGGATGCGCAACACCTTGCCAAGCTCGTTAGCGCCGTCCTGCGCTTTCTCGCGGAAGTCAAAACCGTCTCCGGTCGCCAGCAGCAGCGTGCCGTCAGGCAGGAACAGCATGCGCCCACCGTAGTGCTGCGCGGTGTTCTTCCGGTCAGCGACCCAGAGAATATCCTCTCCGTCCATCAGCCTGTTGCCGCTGAGGCGTGCGCGGAAGATCGCGGTACCGTTGGCGGATTTATCGCCCTTGGCGTAGCTCAGGTAGACCAGCTGATTGCGTGCAAACTGCGGGTGCAGCAGCACATCGAAGTAGCCGCCCTGGCCGGCAACGAAGGTCGCGGGTGCGCCCTCCAGTGCGGTGCGGCCAGTGCCGTCAGCCTGAATGTGCAGCAAGGCACCGCCGCGTTCAGTGACAAGAAAGCTGCCATCCGGGAGCTGGGCAACTGACCAGGGATGTTGCAGGCCCTCAGTCAGGGTTTCGAGGTGATAGCCGCTCGCTGCCGCGGCGTCGGCTGACGCGGCATGGGCCGACCCGGCAGGGGCCGACCCGGCATGGGCCGACCCGGCGTGCAGGCCGAAGCTGAGGCCTGCAGCGGCGATAAAGCGAAGTGTGACGGCGAAAACAGGCATGGGCTTTTCCTTTGCGGTGCGCCGGTTCATTATAAACACTCCCTGCACTACCGGTAGTCGCCCATGATTCGCGTCCTGAAAGCTTTTTTCCCTGCGGTTTTGCTCGCCTATGCCGTCGCAAGCCTGCTCGCCACCCAGACGGTGCTGGCCAATCTCGGTGACCTGGGTGTGCCAGTGCCCATGGCGGTGCGACTGGAGGCAAGCCTGCACGACCTGCTGGGTATGACCGCCTACTTGCTGCTGATTCTGCTGGCCTTTGTGCTGGCCATGCCGGTGGCGGCAGGCCTTGTGCGGGCGCACCGGGTGCCGGGGTCGCGTGTGTTCTGGTTTACGCTGGCCGGCTTCAGCGGGATGCTGGCACTGCACGTGATCATGCGCCAGGTGTTGGGTATCTGGGTGGTTGCAGCGGCGCGGGAGTGGGATGGACTGCTGCTGCAATGCCTTGCTGGCGCGCTCGGCGGCTGGCTGTTCGCCGTTATCAGCAAGGCGCGCCCCGCCGACGCCTGACTCTGTGCGGAGCGCGTCAGGCGTGCTAGATGATGCGCGAGAACCGGTTTCCTGACAGCTTGCTGTGATCGATGTAGGCGTCGAACTCCATACAGAGGCGCCGCACCAGCAGGCGACCCGCAGGCATGACACGAATGCCCCCGGCATCCAGCGCAATCAGGCCGTCGCGCGCCAGCGCTGGCAGGCGCGCCATTTCGGGCGCAAAATAATCCTGAAAATCGATACCGAACTGTGTCTCGATCGCGGCATAGTCCAGGCCGAAGTTGCAGATCAACTCGTTGATGACTGCCTTGCGCAGCAGGTCATCGTTGCTGAGGCTGATGCGTTTCGCCAGCGGCAGTTGTCCGGCTTCGATAGCCCGCGCGTAGGATGCCTCATCCTTGTGGTTCTGGAAGTGGCTGTTGCCGAGGGCATTGATGGCCGAGACGCCGAAGGCCAGCAGGTCGCAGTCCTTGTGCGTTGAGTAGCCCTGAAAATTGCGGTGCAGGGTACCCTGCATCTGGGCCAGTGCCAGCTCGTCCCCTGGGAGGGCAAAGTGGTCCATGCCGATGTATTCATAGCCTGCCGCCAGCAATTGCTCAATGCTCTGGTGCAGGATGGCCATTTTTACGGCGGGCTCGGGCAGCTGCCGTTCGTCGATCTGGCGCTGGGTCTTGAACATCTGCGGCATGTGCGCGTAGTTGAACAGGGAGAGACGGTCCGGTCGTAGCGCGATCACCTGGTCCAGCGTGCGTGCGAAGGAGCCCTCGCTCTGGCGCGGCAGGCCGTAGATCAGGTCCATGCTCAGTGACTTGAAGCGTTCTCTGCGAATCGCCGCCACCAGTGCAGACACTTCTTCCACGCTGTTGAATCGGTTTACCGCCTGTTGTACATCGGGGTCGAAATCCTGCACGCCCATACTCACCCGGTTGAAACCCAGCCCGCGCAGGTGTGCGATGCGCGCTGGCTCCATGCCACCCGGATGTACCTCAATCGAGAACTCACCGCTATCGTCATCTGCAAGCTGGAAATGTCGCCTGGTTTGCGCCATCAACGCCTGCATCTCGTCATCTGAAATGTAGGTCGGTGTGCCTCCACCCCAGTGCAGCTGGCGCACAATACGTCCGGGCCGGACAGCATCGGCCTGCAGGGCGATTTCCCGGTACAGCAACTGCAGGTAGTCCGTGGCCCGCTGCCGGTTTGCAGTGATGATCTTGTTGCAGGCGCAGTAGTAGCAGACGGTGTTGCAGAACGGGATGTGGAAATACAGTGACAGCGGCGCACCTGCCGCATTGCTGGCGTCTATCGCCTCGTGCCACAGCGTGTCGCCGGCATCGTCCTGAAACTGTGCGGCGGTGGGGTACGACGTGTAGCGCGGCCCAGCAAGATTGTAGCGCGCGATCAGGGCGGGGTCCCACAGTGAAGACCCGGTCAGCCCCGGGGTGGGCAGCGAGAGTGCGGTCATGGCGAGAAGCCTGTTACAGACAGAAGCAGCGCGCAGTGTAATGCGCGCTACCCCGGTTGCCGTTGACCTGCATCAAGCCATTGCGCTACGGCTTCAGCGCATCCTGCCCAGTCCACGCTGTGGGTCCGGGTTGCCGGCGCTGGCGTCGGGGCCACTCGGCAGGCTGATGAAGTGCTCCACCGGAAAGTCGATGGCGTCACGGTTGCGGTCGAGCACGATCAGGCCGGGCTCGTCGGTTGTCAGCCAGGCTCCGCAGGCCTCGCCAGCATCACAGATGAAGAGGTCGTTGTCGGCGTCGGTACCGGCAAACAGCTGGTAGTTGCCTGCGGCAAGATCGCGGAACCGGAACGCATAGCGCCCGGCTTCTGCTCGCGCCACGCTCTGTGCGACCGCTGCATCCAGCGCCGGGTCGTAGACAATGATGTACACGACACCGACGTCGGCGACCGCCGCATCCCCCACCGACAGCAGCGCCCGAATCTGCAGGCTGTTGGCGCTGGAGCGCGCGCTGACATTGGCGGCGTAGAGACCGTCGGTCAGGCCATCGCGGTCAACCTGAAGCCGGTAGCGGCCGAGACCACTGGCGTCCACCGCCAGCGCCGAGACGCTGAGCCAGGGCGCATCGCTGCTGATATCCAGGACTTGCAGCGCACCGCCACCGCCGTTGCTGAGGGTGATCTCCAGCTGCTCCCGCGTGCCGCCGAAGTTCAGCGACTGGCTGGACGCGCGCAGGGCGGCCGGCGGTGCAAATACCTCGCCAATGCTGTCCAGTGCCGCCGCCACAGCCTTGCGGGCATTGACCAGCCCGTGGCCGTAGCGGTCGTCCCGTCCCGTTGCGCCCAGGTCATCCGTGAGGCTGCCGCTCTGTAACAGCGATTCCACCTGTGGCCCGTTGAGTTCGGGGTTGATGCTTTTCATCAGCGCGATGACCCCCGCGACGTGCGGTGCAGCCATCGACGTGCCATTGAGGAAGGTGTAGGCGAACTCCACGCGTCCGGCCTCCGCGGATCCGCTGGTGCTCAGCACCCCATCCGGATACCCGTCGCCGTTGAAATCCGTGCTGCCATCACCGCCGGGTGCCGCAATATCAATGGACGCCCCGCGGTTGCTGTAGCTGGCCAGTTCACGCTGGGCGTCCACCGCCGACACGGCAATCACGCCATCGTAGGCGGCCGGGTAGGCGGGCGTGCTGGTGGCCTCATTGCCCGCCGAGGCGACGACGATGGTGCCGCGCTCACGCAGCTCTCGATACAGAGACTGGTTGATCTCGCTGAAGCCCTCGCCGCTCAGGCTCAGGTTGATGATGGCTGCGGGCGTTGCGGGAAAGGTGCCGGAATCATTGGCCAGACCCGCGGCAAAACGCACCGACTGAGCCACGTCGTAGGACGTGCCGCCGTCGTCGTCCAGCGCCCGCAGGGGCATGACGCGGGCGCCCCAGGCGACGCCTGCAACACCGATACGGTTGTTGCCCCGTGCCGCGATGGTGCCGGCGACATGGGTGCCGTGGAACCGGCTGTTGCCGGGGTTGGCGCGGTTGCCCGGGTCTTCGGGATTGGGGTCGATACCGTTGCCGTCGGCCGCCGGGTCGCGCACAAAGTCATAGCCCGGTACCAGCTGGCCGGCGAGGTCGGGGTGGCCGGAAAGAACGCCGGTATCGACGACCGCCACGATCACGCCGGGATCACCGACGGTCACGTCCCAGGCTGCCGGCAGCCCGATCAGCGGGTAGTGCCATTGCAGGCCGTAGGCGTTGTCGTTGGGTTCCAGTGCAGGACGCAGTCGGTAGTTGGGTTCCGCATGGCGCACGTCGGCCTGCTGGCGCAGCTGCTTGACGCTGATCAGGGTTTCCCACCGCTCGCGCAGCGGCGCGGAGCGGAAATCATCCGCGCGCTGTGCCCCCGTGCCCAGTCGCTGGCGTTCCGCCTGGCCGGCGAGGATTTCCAGCAGGCGGGCACGCCCCGGGCCACCGGCGCGCTCCTGCATACCCATCTGGTAGGCGAGGTCGGCATGGAAGAAGCCGGGGGCGAGCAGGTCGCCCTCGGCGAATTCGACAATCACCTCCCCATGGACCAGCTCTGCGTCGACACGGGCGCCGGGCAGGGCAGGGCTGCCCACCGCGAGGATATAGTTGGTGGCGCCGACAAAGGCCGATACGTTGACCAGGTAGCTGCCACGTTCCGGTGCACTGACGGTTTCGATTTCGCCGGTTTCAACGGAAAAGTCCACGACCTCGCCGTCTTCACTGTACAGGTACAGGTCGGCATCCGCGTCCTCGAAGTCCGCCACCAGCAGGGTGACTGACTGCCCCTCAAGCAGCTCCAGGCGGAAATAGTCATCGATATCACCCGTGACCTGCGAGCGCCCTTCGGCACCGGTGCCGGGCTGGTTCACATAGCCACCCAGCGTCACCGGGTTGGCGAGGGGCTGCGCGCTCGCCGGCGTATCGTTGGCCGTGTAGAGGCTCGCGGTGTCGTTGGTGTCGCCGTCCACCGCCTGGCTGCTGGCGGCCAGTACGCTGCCGCTCAGCTCCCAGCGGGTGAGCGCATTGCCGGTCACCGCCACGGTGGTGGACGCAGTGCCGCTGGCGCCTTCGTTGTCGGTCACTGTCAGTGAGAAGGCGAGGACAAGGTCGGCGCTGCTCTGCGGCGCTGTGAAGCGGGCGCTTGCGGTGTCGCTGCCCGCCAGCGTGACGGCGGGCCCCTGGGTCTGGCGCCATTCGTAGCGGCTGATGCTGCCATCAACGTCCCTGGAGCCGCTGCCGTCCAGGGTGACCTGGCTGCCTCCCGCCACCGTAGCGGGGGCTGTTGCCTGGGCAACCGGAGGCTGATTGACTGCGGGTTGTGCGGCGCCGCCACCCCCGCCGCCACCGCAGGCTGCCAGCAACGCCGCCAGGCATAGCAGTCCGACGCATCGCTGTCCGATACGGTGTCCCGTGCTGTAGTGTTGCTGTGACATATCCTGGTTTCCGGCAGGGCTCCGTCGCAGTATAGCGGCAAACGCGGCGCAGGAATCCGCCCCTGCAACGTGGGCTGCAGGCGCCCCTGCGCTGTCCTGATCCTGCCCATGAAAAGCGGTGGATTTGTTGCTTTTACAAAAACATTGCTCTAATTTGTACACACGTGTGCAATTTTTGTGCAGCGCCAGACCCTAACCGATAATTTAGTGCCAACCGCAGAGAGAGAAGGTCATGTCCGATAAATTGATTGTGGTGTCGTCCGACTGCCACGCAGGCCTCCATATCACCGATTACAAGCCCTATGTGGAATCCAAGTACCACGACATCATGGATGTGGCGGTACCGGTGCAGATGGAGATGACACAGAAGGCCGAGCAGAGCTTCCTGATCAAGGAAATCAACGATGCCTGGCGCGCGCCGATCCAGCAGCAGCTGACGGGTGCCTGGAGCTACGATGAGCGCATCAAGATGCTCGCCAGCGACGGTATTGCCGCTGAAGTGATTTTCCCCGATGGCATCACCGAGATGAACACCCCGCCCTTCGGCGCGGGGCTGGGACTGTCGCCCCGTGACGCCGTGCCGGAACTGCAGTGGGCCGGTGCCATGGCCCACAACCGCTGGCTGGCGGAGTTCTGCGCCAACGATCCTGCGCGCCACATCGGCGTGGCCTCGATTCCCCTGTTGTGGGATGTACAGCAGGCGGTTGAGGCCGTGCGCTGGTGCGTCGACAACGGCCTCAAGTCGGTGATGATTCCAACACTCTGGGGCGACAATGACCCCTATCACCACGTCAAGTACGACCCATTCTGGGAGGTCTGCCAGGACCTGGGTGTGATCATCCACTTCCACTCAGGGCCCGCGCCGCAGCCCGAATACTTCGGCAAGCAGTGGCCGGCAGAAGATCTCAGCGACCAGCTCCCCGGCGCCATGGGTATCTATGTCTCCGAGGTGATGTGGTGGCTCTACCGTCCCCTGACCTTCATGATCTGGGGCGGCGTGTTCGAGCGCTTCCCGCGCCTCAAGGCGGTGATGACAGAGGGCGGCACCGTGTTCATGCTGCCGCCGTGGCTGCGCCTGCTGGACCACAATTACTTTGATGTGCAGTTCTCGGCCAAACTGGGCGATTTCCGCAGCCACCTGTCGATGTCGCCGGGTGAGTACTTCCAGCGCAACATCGCGGTGGGTGCCTCCTGTGTGCCGCGCAGGGACATCGAGCTGCGCGGCGTGCTGGGCGTGGACAAGATGATGTGGGGCAGCGACTACCCGCACCCCGAGGGTACCTGGCCCAACACCCAGCAGTATTACCTGGAGACCTTCGCCGGCATTCCCGAGGCCGATGGACGCAAGATTCTCGGCGAAAATGCGATCGCCTGGTACGGCCTGGACCGCAACCGCTTGCAGGCCGTCGCCGACAAGATCGGCCCCAGCAGCGCTATCTTCCATGCCACAGGAGAAGCCGCATGACCAGAATTGTCGAAGCCTGCGAGTCCAAGACCAATACCACACCGGAGTTCCCGATGGGCTGGTACTCCGTGGCCCGCAGCCACGAGTTGCAGGTCGGCGAGGTAAAGCGTGTGCACGCCTTTGACCGTGAGTTCGCCCTCTATCGCACACGCTCCGGCCAGGCCGTGCTGCAGGATGCCTTTTGCCCGCACCTCGGTGCGCACCTGGGTGTCGAGGGGCGGGTTGTCGGCGAATCCCTGCGCTGTCCCTTCCACGGCTGGCGGTTCGACACGCAGGGCACCTGTGTCGAGATCCCCTACTGTGACGAGATACCCGAGCGGGCACGGATCCGCACCTGGCACACCGAGGAGGGCAATGGCGAGGTGTACATCTGGTTCCACCCGCAGAATCTGGCGCCAAAATGGCCCCTGCCCAAGCTGGCAGAGCTGGGTGACGAACACTGGACGGCGCCGCGCTACGCGGAATTCGAAGTGCCCGCCCACATTCAGGATATCGCGGAGAACTCCTGCGACCCGGTGCACTTCCGCTACGTGCACAAACAGCCCGATGTGCCACCGTCGGAGGTGACCGTGGACGAGGATGGACGCACCCTGCACCTGCGCTCGGACTCCAGCCAGTCGCAGTTTCCCAGCCAGTTGCACGCCATGGTGCTGAACCCCGGCCTCGCCGTCGTGCGCACCAGCTATGGCCCGAACGCGGAAATGGTGGTGTATAACAGCGCCCAGCCGATCGATCGCCACACCACCCTGCTGCGCTGGACGCTCACCGTGCGCCGGGAGATCGAGGACCTGGCCGGTGACGATGTGATGAAAGGCATCATCGCGGGCATCCAGGACGACTACCCGATCTGGGCGAACAAAGTACACAAGCACAAACCGGTCTTCTGTCGAGAGGACAAAACCCTGGTGCTGTACCGCAAATGGGTGCGCCAGTTCTACATCAACGCTGAGGACATAAGCTGATATGCAGGATTTTACAGGTAAGGTCGCCGTTATCACCGGCGGCGCAAGCGGTGTAGGCCGGTCACTGGCCTTCGCCCTTGGCCGTCGCGGTGCGCGCATTGTGGTCGGCGACGTGGACGAGGCGGCCATGCAGGATATCGACCAGGCCCTCGCCGCCGAAGGTATCGAAGCGCGGGTCGCGCATTGCGATGTCACCAGCGCCGCCAGCCTGGAGAGCCTTGCGAATGTCGCCAGCGAGCACTTCGGTGGCGTGCAACTGGTATTCGCCAACGCCGGTATTGGCGCCGGCGAATCCGGTGCCATGTGGGACTACTCGGAAAAAGACTGGCAGTGGTGTTTCAACGTCAATATCTGGGGCGTCATCAACTCCATTCGTGTCTTCATGCCGCGACTGATCGCCGCCAACGAGCCGGCGCACTTTGTTGTCACGGGCTCCGGTAACGGCGCACTGCTGGTGTTCCCGGATGCACCCATCTACACCGCCAGCAAGGCCGCCGTGCACGCCATCACCGAAAATCTGCACTATCAGGTGCAGGCGGCGCAGAGCCCGGTCAAGGTCAGCGCGCTGTTCCCGGGCCCGCACGTGGTTGAGACGGGCTTGTTCAACTCAGGGCGGGTGCGCCCGGAAGCGTTGAAGAAAGAGGTTGAGGGCAACGCCTCCGGGATCAGTTCGGTGGAGGATATGAAGCGCATGGCGGCGGAATACGGCATTGAGCTGCAGACCACACACCCCGACGAGGTGGCGGCAATGGCGGTGGCGGGCCTGGAGCAGGATGCCTTCTGGCTGCTGGCAACAACACCGGAAACCGATGAGAAGATCCGGGCCCGGGCCGAGATGATCCTGAACCGCACAACGCCGGTGCCCGCCATGGTGGGCGGCTGAACACACTTCAGGACTGTAATAACCACAATAAGGAAGATAAACGATGTCCACAGCAACAGCTGCCCCACAGGGCAATACGGGCGATATCGCCAATTGGCCGATGCTCAAGATTGTTTACCGCACGGACCCGGAGGCCATCGCCGCCGTGCTGCCCCCGGGTATCACGCCCGGGGCTGATCCCTACGTCAACCTGACAATCTATAACGTGCCAGTGCCGGATGAGCCCGAGTACGGCATCCTGCAAACCGTGAATGCCGACTACAACGGTATCGCGGGGGAGTATGCCCTGGGCTACGGGATTGATCAGGAATCGGCGATTTTTATCAGCCGCGACCACAATGGTCAGCCCAAGTATCCCTGCGAGACTGACTACTATCGGCTGGGGTCCGCGGTGCGTGCACGCTGCACGCACCAGGGCTACACATTTGTCGAGTTTCGCGGCACGGCGAGTGGTGAGAACGAGCCGCAGGCAGAATTCGACATGCACGAGTGGTGGGTGAAGTTTTCCCTGGCGGTCGGTGTGATGCCGGATGCGGCCCACGGCTATGACTTCCCGCCGCATGTGGTTCATGTGCTGAGCCGCTACGGCTGTGCCTGGAAGGAGCGTGTGGACGGTGAGCTGGTGCTGCACGACAGTCCCTGGGATCCGCTGGCGAGCCGCTTGCCACTGCGTGAGCAGATTTCGGCCCACCTGTGGTGGCCAACGTTCCTCGGGCGGGAGATCAAGCTGGCAGGCAAGCTCGACCCGGAGGCCTTCAAACCCTTCACGGATACCATTTCCGGTTCCCGCTGGAAGGGCACCCAGGGCGGGCCGCTGCGCACCTGAGCGGCCCCGTCACAGGCAAAAAAAATGGTTCATCGCGCATTTCCGGGGAAGGCGGCTTTGATCTTCAGGAAGAAGTAA